>JBDSNB010000039.1:0-19750 GCA_039915555.1 Chthoniobacterales bacterium
GAGCAAAGTTGTGCCGAGCGTTTTGTTCAGGCCTTCGATGCGGGAGGCGACGTTGACCGTGGTCCCGATGCCGGTGAATGACATCCTCTCGGAGGAACCGACGCTGCCGACGATGGCGGGGCCGGTGTTGAGGCCAAGACCGATCGCGAGCGCGGGATGGCCGCGTTTCACCAGATGAACGTTGAGGATTTCGAGGCGCTCGAGCATGGCGCACGCGGTGGCCAATGCTTTGTCGGCGTGCCCGGCGGTGTCGGCGCCGAGACCGAAGAGCGCCATGAAACCGTCGCCGGTGAACTGGTTGATCATGCCGCCGTGCGGGCCTTCGACGACCTCGACCATCGCTTCGAGGAATTCATTCAGGAGGCCGACGGCGATTTGCGGGTCGAGATGCGCGGCGCGCGCGGTGAAGCCACGGATATCGACGAACATGACGGTGACCTCCTGTTCGATCCCGCCCACGCCGGGGTCGCGTGCCAGGATTTGCTCGGCGATTTTTTGGCCAACGTGCGCGCCGAAGGTGCGGCGCAGGTGTTCTTTTTCGCGCAGGCCGGTGATCATGCGGTTAAATTGCCCGATGAGGGCGCCGAATTCGTCCGCGCGCCGGAGTGGAACTTGAATCGTGAAATCGCCTTTCGTGACGGCTTGCGCGGCGGCGATTAATTGATCGACGGGCTGGGAAATGGAACGGCCGATGAGGAGCGCGACGCAGAGCCCGAAGGAAATCCCGATCGTGCCCACGAAAAGGCCAAACCATTGCGGATCGGTCGTGGGCGAGGGCGGGGCGAAGGTTAACAAGAGCAGGGAACCGATCGGACAGATGCCGGCCGCGATCACCCACATGAGGCCGCGGGTGCGGAGCGAGATGGGGCGGATGCCTTTCAGTTCATCGGGCCGGGCGTCGCGAAAGAAGACCGGGAAGAGGCCCCAGTGACTCCCGAGTTCGACGAGAAAGAAACTCTGCGTCATGGCCATGAACCCGGAGACCGCGAAGGAGATGGGCAGATGCCAGACGAGCTGGGTGCCGATGGCCCGGCCGGTGAGCCAAAGAGAGAGGAGAAAAACGGGAATGCCGAGCAGCCAGGCCGCCCCGGAAAGTGCGGCGGCGAACCACGGGAGATTAGCGAGGCGGCGGCGGGCGTGATCGAGTTTTTTCTGTGGCACGGGCTCGCCTTCCTGAAGGGCGCGCAAGGTCGGTCGCAGCGGCAGGAGCCACCACAGCCAGACGCCCACTCCGAGCGGGTAGATGACGACATTCCAGATAATCACCGTGCTGACGAAGCGGTCCATGAGCTGGGCGTCGCGCAGGAGCGGCTCGACCACGACGATGTTGTACCAAATGTTAAAGACGCTCCCGAGAAGCTGCGGAATCACGGGCGACAACGCCGTCACGAGCAGGGCGGGTCGGCGCGGACCCGGCGACCGTGAGTCGCGCGCGGAGGGAGCGATGATCCGGGGAGGCGAAGGCATGAACGCAGTCTAACAGGAGTGGCAACAACCGGTTCGCGCGGTCCGGTTAAACGGTGCTCTGGCCTTGACGGATTTCCCGCCATCTCACAACCTGAAGCACCCCCGGGGGTGATACCGTGAACACGACCTCCGACCATCCTGCGCGCGAGTTTGATGGCGTTCGCCCCGAGCTGGATGAAACCTGGTGGGAGGAGGCCGCGCGGACCGCGTGGGGCGTTTATATGACGGAGGTGGAGGAGCGGGCCTTGCTGGAAGCGAGCGCGCTCGCGGGTCAGCCTGGAACCGCACTCGAGATCGGCTGCGAGGGCGGCCGCTGGTCGATGCTCTTGCAGCGACAGGGCTGGGACAATACTTGCACGGACATTGCGCCGGCGGCGATCGCGACGTGCCAGCGTCGACTGCCGGCGGCCCGCTGCCTTGTCGTGCTTCCCACGGATACGTCGCTGCCGGTGGCGGATGGGAGCATCGGCCTCCTGGTCGTCCACGAAGTCCCGCCCGTGGTGGAAGCGAGTTGGTTTCCCGCCGAAGCCCGGAGAGTCTTACGGCCGGATGGCGTGCTGGTCTTCACCTACCTGAACTCGCATTCCTACCGGGCGCTCGCCTATCGCGTCGTCCGGATCGCGCGGCGTCTTTTGCGGCGGGATGAAGTGCGCGTTTTTTATCAAGGACCGTCCTATCGTTCCCTCCGTCGGAGACTCGTGCGCCTCGGGTTTGAAATGGTGCGCGAGGAAGGCTTCTGCTGGTTTCCCTTTGGACGCCGGAGCAATTCGCAATGGATCGCGCCGGCGGTGCGGATGGAGTCGCTTCTGGGGCTGCGTCGGGTGGTCTCGATCAGTCCGTGGGTCGCGGCGATTGCGCAATTGCGGCGAGCTTGACGCTTAAGGTAGGTCCACGGCCGGAAGTAATCGAGCAGGATGAGGCGGCCGGGCAGGCGCTCCTCTGTGTGCATCCGCCGGATCGCGGGAAAGTTCGTCATTTTGCCGAAGGTGAAACCGCGGGCCGCGGGCGCGAAGAAATCGTCCTGATGACTCGGCAAAACGTAACGTGGCTCTAACGCGCGCACCGCGGCTGGGTAGCGTTGCCGGCTATCGGGGAGCGCCACGCCGAGGATGGCGAGATCGATGCGGCCCGCGCCTGTCGGTAAAACGCCGGGCGTTCCGCCGGAGTCGAGGTAAATGCGCCGACCGTTCGCTTCGATCACGAAGGCGAGGGGCTCGCCGAGTTTCCAGTCGTTAGGCCGCTCGGGCAGCGGAGGCACTCGAGCGAGCGTGCCGGGATAGGGCGTCGAGCCGAGCACGTGATCGTGGGCGGAAGGCAGGACGGTGATTTTCCAAGGGCCAATCGTGCGACGGTCGCCGGGTTTCACCACGGAACATTGCCCGCGCGCGAGGCCGGTGGCTCGCACGAGATTCGCGACGGTCGGACTGCCGACGATTTTCGCGCCAGTTTTGCGCGCGATCGGCGAGACATCGAGAAGATGATCGAAGTGACCGTGGGTGACGAGAATCGCATCGACCCGGGGACGAACATGGGAGAGGCCGGTGGCGATGCGCGCGGGGTCCGGCGTGAGGGTTTGGTTGGTTGAGATGCGCCAGAGACTGGCGCGTGTGAAGTAAGGATCGATGAGCAGGGCATGTGAGCCGGCTTCGAATTGGTACCCGTTCACGCCGAGGTAAGTGATGCGGATTCTGTGGCTGGGCGCGCGCTCGTTAGCCGACTGATCGGCGACAACGAGATCGCGATAGCGTTGCAAGCCAGCGTGAGCCACCGGTGCGAGCAGGAGCAATGCGACGGGTAGGGACATCGCGCTGCGATGTCCAAGGCGCGTGAGACGGCCGAGGAACGCGGTCAGTCCAAGGCGCGGCCACGCGTGCTGGACGGCGCAGCGCGCCGTCCCTACCCGGCCGAATGGCAATGCGTATGCGGACTTGGTCATCACGCCTGGGAGCGGAGGAAAGCTAATAGACGTCGCGCTTGTAGCGCTTCTCCTTTTTCATCAGCTCGATGTATTCGTTCGCCTGGTCGGGTGTTTTGCCGCCTTCGGTTTCGATAATTTTCTTGAGCGCAGCATCCACGTCTTTCGCCATTCGTTTCGCGTCGCCGCAGACGAAAAAATGCGCGCCTTCGCTCTCGATCCATTTCCAGAGCTCGGCTGCATTTTCCTGCATGCGATGTTGCACGTAGATCTTGTGCTCCTGGTCGCGCGAGAAGGCGCAATCGATCCGAGCAAGGAAACCGTCTGCTTTCATCTCGGCGAATTCTTCCCGGTAAAAATAATCGCAGCTCTCTTTTTGCGAACCGAAAAAGAGCCACGATTTTCCGCGCGCGCCGGTGGCTTTGCGTTCCTGCAGGAAAGCGCGGAACGGCGCGATGCCGGTGCCGGGGCCGACCATGATCATGGGTGTGGCCGGATCTTCCGGCATGCGGAATTTCGAAGTGGTAGGGAAAACGGGAAACGGGCCGTCCTGCGCGCGTTCCGCCATGAAGGTGGAGCAGACGCCTTTCCGCATCCGGCCGTGGCTTTCGTAGCGGACGACATCCAGCGTGAAATGCACCGCCTCGGGAAACAGCTTCGGACTGGAAGCGATGGAGTAGAGACGCGGTTGCAATTTTGGGAGCAGGCCGACGAATTCTTCGGGCGTGAATTTGACCGAAGGATGCTCGGCCAGAAAATCGATCAGCTCCAAACCGTAGAGATAGGTGTCGAGGTCGTGCTTGCGGTCCGAGTGGAGCAATTCTTGCAGCAAGGGCGCACCGGACGCGCGGCTCGCGATCGCTTTCAAGAATCTCGGGGTCGGCTGCGTGATGAGATAGTCATTCAGCAACGCGTCGCGCAACGGGAGCGGATCGCCTTTCAGCCGCGGCACCATCTCGTCGCCCTTTGCGCCGAGCGCGTGAATGATTTCCTGGACGAGTTCCGGATCGTTCGAGGCGTAAACCGCCATCGAGTCGCCCACCTCGAAGCTGAGACCCCAGCCGGTCAGATCGACTTCGAGATGGCGGGTGTCTTTTTGCGAACCAGGATTGAGACGACGGTTCACCACCAGTTTTCCGGGAAACGGATTCTGGCGGGTGTAGGGCGATTTGGGAGATGGTGCGTTAGGCATAGGAAGAGAAGCGGTGAGAATGGCGATTTCTGCGCGGCGAGGCAATGCCAACACGCATGCGGCTCTCGTTTGGAGTTGCGCGGCGGCCAACTTCCAAGGCTTCCGGGAGTGGCAGCGCTCTGTGAGCGCACTTGGCGCGCGGGTCGCGCGTAACGTCAGACTTCTCATCCGGAGCCGGCGGACCGCGGTCGAGGGATCTCGCACCGGTTATGTGGCGTCCTCGAAGGTACGAGTGTGACGGCAGAGCGACGGGAGATCCCTCGGGGTCTGCGCGGCTCGGGATGACGGCGTGGCGGGGCGTCCGTTACTCGTTCACCGTCGCCGGGATAGGACCGTCGCGCAGCTTCTCCAGGTGCGCAGCGAATTGGGCGGGGTCGAATTCAGTGAATGTCCGGACGTCGTGACGTAGCGCGTTGGTGTGTTCGGCGCCGGCTCTGGTCTCTGCGTCCAGAGCTTCCAAGGCGAGGATGAGTCTTTGCGCGCGGGTAAATAAAATGGCGGGGGGGGCGTCGGCTGTTTCGCGGAATTCGTCGCTGGTCGCGGCCAAGGTGGCGTGGAGCCGACGCATGAAGGCGGGATCGAGGTTTTGTTTCGCGGCACGGCGCGCGAGGGCGTCGGCTTGTTGTTGAGTGCTGGCGAATGTTCCCGCCTGACCGGCCGCGGGCGGTTCGATGCGCGCGCCGAGCGCATCGGACGCGGTGACTTTCGCGAGGAGCCAGACGAGGCCGTGCCATTGCGCAAGCGTTTGCGGGTTGGCATCGGGATTTTGCGCGAGCTTCCAACTTGTTTCGCGCAAGGCGACGGCCTGCCCGGCGAGCCACGCGCGCGGGCCGCTGCCTTCCGGATCGCGCCAGTGTTTTGGTTGGGTGAGGGATTGCGCATCGAGTTCGAAGATCAAATCCGGATGGCCGGCGGCGCTCAAATCCGCCTCGAGATTTTGGTGGCAGGCGACGCAGGTGTTGGCGCGGACGTAGAAACTTTTTAAATCGCGCATGCCGGCGCCGACGCGCGTCGCGTACGTCCAATCGGGACGCGTGTGTCCGCGCAACCATGTTCCCGCGACGCCGTGGCAACTTTCGCAGGAGACGCCCACGTTTGGATCGATTCTGGCCGCGAGTCGTGTGCTCGCGACCGCGTGCAACGGCGCGTGGCAACTGGTGCAGCGACTGTTGTCGGTGGCGTTCTCGATTCCAAGGGAAGAGGCGATGCGTTCGGAGCGTGCGTTGGTGAGGATGGCGAAGGCGCGTGTGTGGAAGTCGCGGCGCGCCCAAGTGAAATATTGGCTACGTTTTTCCCCCGCACCGCCGTGGCAACTGGAGGAGCTGCAATTTTGCGCGCCGACGAAATGCGCCTCTTCGGTCCTTGTCTGGCGCGGGCCGGCCGCGGTCGCGCTCGCCATCGGCAAGGCGAGGAGGACGAAGAACAAACGGCGGTCCACGAGCGTGAGCTTAGGAGATGAAATGCTGCTGCGGCGACAATTTTCCGAGCGGAGGCTGGGACTTAAAGCGCGTCGGCGGTGTGAGATCGGTTCGAAACGGCTTCCCTGCGCGGGCGAAGGCGTCATAGAATCGCGCGTCTCTCGTCAACGCGCCGCTGGCATGAAAATCAACCGCACTGCACATCTCCCGTGGGCGATCTTCGTCCTGGCCGTGGCGGCCGGTGCGACGCTGCTTTATTGCGCGCATTTTCATCCGCAATCCGTCCCGCCGAATCTGCGCTTCTTCGGCGAGAAACCACCGGGCCACGCGATCGTGGGGGGCACGCCGCTGGGCCTTGTCTTCGGCACGATCGCTTTCGCGATTTTTATTTTCGCGGCGCTCCTCGGGATGCGGAAACGGATGCCGCGGTTGTTTCCCGGCCACGTGCAAACGTGGCTGCGCGCGCATATCTGGCTCACGTTTTTAACCGTGCCGCTCATCCTCTTGCATGGCGGGTTCCAGCTCGGCAGCCCGATGACGACTTTGCTCATGACTTTGTACGCGACGGTGATGGTGAGCGGAATTTACGGTCTCATTTTGCAACACAAACTGCCGGCCTGGATGAAAGAAAGTTTGCCGGCAGAGGCCGTCTACGAGCAGATCCCGAACATCCGTGCGCAACTGGTGGCGGCCGCGAAAAAATCACGGGAAAGCCTGGCACCGAATGGGGTGGAGGCCGCGACGGCGCCGTCGTTTCCTGAGGCGCGAAATGAAAAGGCCGGCCCGGCTGTGACAGCGGTCCTCGCGCCGCCAGGGATCGAGATCACGACCGATCCCGCCTCGCAGAAAATGCTGGTCGAATTCATGGAGCGCGAGCTTCTCCCCTATCTCGAGGCGCGACGCGGCGACCGGTTCCGGCTGGGACATCGGGGCGAGGCGGGCCAGACATTCCAAATGCTCAAGGTGCGCGTCGCGCCCAGCTTTCGGCCGCGGGTGGAGGAGATGCGGAACTGGTGCGAGGAACGCCGGCGGCTCGACTTGCAAGTGAAGCTCCAACATTGGTTGCACGGCTGGCTTTTCGTCCATGCGCCGCTTTCTTTTTTACTGCTGCTCCTGACGGCGTGGCACGCTTTCGTGACTCTTTTTCGTTACTCCTGAGTCGTCATGGAAGAGGAAGAAAAAACGCAGAAGCAGATCGCGCAACGTTATCGCGATCGAGTGGCTGCGAAGTATGCGCGCAGTGGCTGGCGGCGCGCGCTTTTTTGGGTGAGCCTCCTCGCCATCGTCGGTGGAGTGGTGGCAATTTATTTTGCGCAGGGCCGCACCTCGCCGGAGTTTTTTAACACCGGGCCGCTCTCGCTGCATCATCGGCCGTTGGTGAATGATTGCGCCACCTGCCACAGACCGGAGGCGCTCGCTAAGGGCGGGTTCCTCGAGGTTGTGAACGATCGCTTCCGCCGTGGCGCGCCTTCGTTTGCGCGGATCGATCAGGTCTGCATGACGTGTCACCAGCAGCACGATTTCCACCAGCCGAATGTGGTCGGGAATCAATCCTGTTCCGCGTGTCACATGGAGCACAACGGCCCGGGCCCGATGCCGGCGGTGTCGGCGGTCGATTGCGCCGCCTGCCACAACGATCGCGATCTGATGCAAGCGTCTGCCGAGCTGGGGAAGAAAACGCCGCCGTGGCGTTTCCGCTTGAATCCGAGCGTGGTCACGCCCACCGGCGGACGGCCAAATGTGCTGCGCTTGCCGCGTCCGCCCGAAGGTTACACCCAGGTGTTCCCGACTTTTGGCGAGCAGCATCCGCCTTTTCAATTACACCGCGAGAACGTGCGGGAGACGGAAGTGTTGCGGTTCAATCATCAACGGCACTTGAGCGGCGCTGATATTCCGATGACGAAAGACGGACGCAAACTGGATTGCGCTTCCTGTCATCAGGCGGCGCCGAATGGCCGCTACATGGAGCGGGTTAATTTCGAGGCGCATTGCCAGTCGTGTCATTCGCTGCAGTTCGATGTGCGAAATCCCGGCTTCCAATTGCCGCATGGCGACGCGCAGTTGGTGCGCACGTTTTTGCGCACGCTGCCCGCGCAGTATGGCGAGTTTGCGCGGCGCGAGAAAAAGATGACTAACGAACGGCAGATCGCCGAGTTCACGGGGCAGCAGGTGAGACAATTGCTGGCGCAATTCGGGAGCGCGGAGGAGATCGAGCGGGCGGTTTTTTTCACGAAAGATCCTTATCGCGCGGCGCAGCAATCGGATGCCGCGACGCGCGCGAACTACGCCGGCTGCGCCTATTGCCACACCGTGCAGGCCGGCGCGGGCGGCGCGTATCCGATGCCCACGATCGTCGCACCCGTGATCATTGATCGCTGGATGCCGCACGCTTTCTTCAGCCACGCGCGCCATACGGGCTTGATCAGTTGCCAGGAGTGCCACGCGACGGCGGCGAACAGCCGGTTAACGGCCGACGTGCTCATGCCGACGAAAGAAAGCTGCACCTCCTGCCATAGTCCCGCCGCCCTTCCAGTGAAGCGGGCGAGCGTGGAATGTTCGACCTGCCACATGTATCACGCGCCCGATCCGCGTGAGCCATCGCCCGGAGTCGGGACGGCGGTTTCGTTTAAGGAAATGTTGCTGCAACGAGATGTGCCGACTCGATAACGTAGCACAGGCATCTTTGCTTGTGGGGAAGCCGGGCATCTCGCCCGGATTCTGCCTACCAAGCATCGGGCAAGATGCCCGATGTCCCCACAGGCGGGACGCCAGTTCTACGGGACACGACAACCGTTTCGCCTTGTTCGACCCCACGCACCCAGACGATAACGGAACGAGCGAAGGAGCTTCATCCCCATGACTCTCGTCATTCCCGCGCTGCAACGGATCCAACAGCAATTTGGTTTCCTGAAACCGGAAGCGCTTCGGCAATTTTCCGAAGAGACGGGCGTGCCGTTGTATCGGTTGCACACGGTGGCGAGTTTCTTTCCCCACTTTCAATTGAGGGCGCCGAAGCCGGTCACGCTCCGCATCTGCCGGGACATGGCGTGCCAGATGGCGGGCTCGGGCGCGATGCTGCGCGAATTGCAGGGGCTCGGCAGTCACGTCGCGGTGGAGGGAGTTTCGTGTCTCGGCCGTTGCGATCGCGCGCCGGCGGCGTGTGTCGCGGTCACGGGCGCGGAGCACGAATACTATTACATGCGGCGTTCGGCCGCGGAGTTGAAGCAAATCACGGGCGACTGGCTGCGCGGCGAGCCGCGTCCGGCCGATTACGATGCGGACCAGCTGTCCTCGCCGGCACCCTCCACGATTGATCCTTATCTGGGCAAAGGGCCGGCCTATGACGCGCTCCGGACGGCGCTCGCCCTTCGCGACGCGGCCATCGAGCGGGCGATAAAATTACTCGCGCAGCGAGGCGTGTTCGGCCGCGACGAACTGGAGGTTTTCCGCGAAGGCGCGGT
Organism: Chthoniobacterales bacterium; assembly: GCA_039915555.1. Lineage (GTDB taxonomy): Bacteria > Verrucomicrobiota > Verrucomicrobiia > Chthoniobacterales > UBA10450 > JACCTI01. The sequence continues at coordinate 9,454 of JBDSNB010000039.1, forward strand.
CGAGAGCCGGATCGAGCGTCCGATGCGGAAGGAGCTCGCGGAAGCCATCCATTTCTGGCAAATCGAAGCGGACTGGACACAAGGCGAGGAGCTGTCCGGCTGGTCGGAGATTTTGTTGCGCGAGTTACAGGAAGCCGACCTGCGCGGAATGGGCGGTGCGGGAATTCCAGCCACGCAAAAATGGCGCGACGTGCGCGATGCGGTGCGGACAGCTTTCCGAACGAAAGACGACACGCGGGCCTTCATCGTGGTGAATGGGGACGAGAGCGAACCCGGGACTTTCAAGGACCGCGAGCTGCTCTTGCGCCAGCCTCACCTCGTGGTGGAAGGCGTGATCCTGGCGGGTCTGGTCACGGAAGCGACCGAAGGTTTTATTTTTATCCGGCACGAATATCCGGAACAGATCGCGGCCTGCCGGGCGGAGATCACGCGCGCGGAACAGATGGGATTTTGCGGCGCGAAGGCCTCGGTGCTCGGGCGGCCGTTTCCGGTTTCGGTCTTCGTCAGTCCGGGCGGTTATATTTGTGGCGAACAAAGTGCGCTGATCGAGGCGATGTCGGACCGACGCGGCGAACCGCGCAACATGCCGCCGAAGCTGGAGACGAACGGGCTCTTTGATTTGCCCACCCTGGTCAGCAATGTGGAAACCTTCGCGTGGGTTCCGTTTATCCTAACGAATGGTGGCGCCGCCTACGCCGCGGCGGGCGTGAACGGCTGGCACGGCCGTCGAATTTTCTCGGTCTCGGGCGATGTGCACCGGCCGGGCGTCTACGAAGTGCCGATGGGTATGACGCTGCGCGAGCTGATTTGCGGTGAGGAGTATTGCCAGGGCATCGTCGACGGTCGTGCTTTGAAAGCTTTCGCGCCCTCGGGCCCATCGGGTGGGTTTCTCCCGGCGAAGCTAAAAGCGGGCGCCGGCTTGCCGCGCGATCATGTAAACAACAAGGCGTGGCAGGCGCTGGCCAGCAGGCGCGGGATTGATCCGAACGCGGAAGAGATCGACATCCTCGATCTCGAATTGGAGTTGAATCTTTTTCGCGCGCTCAGCCCCACGCAGGCGCTCGGTGCGGGCTTGGTGGTCTACGCCGAAGGCCGCGACATGGCGGAGCAGGCGGTCAGCTCGCTCGAGTTTTTTCGCAATGAATCCTGCGGGAAGTGCGTGCCGTGCCGGCTGGGCGCGCAGAAAATAGCATCGCTCGGCAGCAGTCTTGTCGCGGGACAAATCTCAGCCGAGCGCTGGGAAAACGAGTTGGTGCCGCTCGTTTCCGAGATGGGCAAGGCCATTGAGATGGCGTCGATTTGCGGACTTGGTCGCTCGGTCCCGGTGCCGTTGCGGACCGCGATCAATTATTTCGGCGACGACGTGGCCGGGCATTTGTCGAACGGGAATTCCGCAAAGCCGCCAGCAACCGCTCGAGGAGAAAATGAGTAAGAGGAATCGAACGCGGGTCGCACCGTTGGAAGGAGGCACACCATGGCGGTAATCCAGGAACGGCCGGAAGGCCTTTTTGTCCGCGATGACGACGAAGGCCTTTTCAGTCGCGACGTGAACGGACAGCTCGTTAGGCTGGATGCGCCCACGCAGGCCGACTATGAAAAATTGGTCACGCTCCAGATCGATGGCCAGGAGGTGACGGTGCCGCTGGCGGAGCCCCTGAAGGACGCCAACGGCAACGCGGTCCAGGATTTGGAAGGACGGACGACGCCGCGTTACACGACGATCTACGACGCCGCGGTGAAGCTCTACGTCCATCAAGAGGGCGACGAAGCGAAGATCCCGATCCCAACGCTTTGCCATCTGCCGCACATGAAACCGGTGGCCGTTTGCCGCTTGTGCGTAGTCCAAATCTACGGTCAGAAACGCGGCAAGCGCGCCGCCGAACGCAAGCTCCTGCCCGCCTGTCAGCATCCCGTGAAAAACGGGATGGAGGTTTTCACCATGAACGCGCCGGGGCCCGACGGCGAGCGCGTCCGGCAATCGGTCAAAGTGGTGACCGAGCTGCTCGCAGGCGATCACTTGAAGCCCGCGCCCGTGCCAGAAATCGCGCGCGAGCTTTCGCCTTACAACGAGCTCGCGCTGATGACGGAACGCACCGGCGCCGTCGTCTCGCGTTTCCAACTTGATGTCCTTTCGCGTCCGGCACCGACGCCGCCTGCGGGCGCAGGGCGGCGCGGCCTGGACGCTTCGTCGCCGGTTTTCACGGTCGATCACAGCGCCTGCATTTTGTGCGACCGCTGTGTCCGCGCTTGCGACGACGTGATGCATAACGACGTCATCGGTCGGACCGGGAAAGGGAATACTGCGGGGATCGGCTTCGACCTGAATGTGCCGATGGGGGAATCGACCTGCGTGCAATGCGGTGAGTGCATGGTCTCGTGTCCGACGAGCGCCATCACCTTCAAGCCGGTCGCAAAGGTAAAACCGTTGCGCCGCGCGGGTCGCGCCGAGATCATTCCTGCCACGGAATTGCTGCGCGATCCGATCTTTGCCGGCGTGCCTCCGAAGTTTCTCCTTTGGCAACAGGGCTTGGTGGTGCGCCGCCAACTGCGCGCGGGACAAACGCTCTGTCGCCAACACGAGCCGGGCAATACCGCGTTCATCATCAAATCCGGAAAGCTCCTGGTGGAGACCGTGCTCACCGGGGTGCGCGCGTCCTCGGGTCTCTGGAGCGGAATGTTCGGCCGCACGCCCCGCTTTCGCGCGGAATTGACGGCGGCGGATTTCGTCGCGGGCGAGATGGCCTGCTTGAGCGGGTCGCCGCGCTCGGCGGATGTGACCGTGCTGGAGAATGCGGAGATTTGGGAAGTGCGGCGCAATGTCCTCGATCGCTTGATGCGTCTGCCGAGCCGCCGCTTGAAGTTTGAGTCGGCTTATCGCGATCGCTCGCTCGATCTTGTTCTGCGCAGCAGCGAGCTCTTCGCGAACCTGGCCGAGGATGATTACAAACGGATCGTCGATTACGTCCGGGAACGAGTCTCGTTTCTCCGCGTCAGTCCCGGGCAGGTGCTTTTTCGCCAGGGAGAGTTGGCGCGCGACCTCTATCTGGTGCGGCTGGGTCACGTCCGCGTGGGCGTGCAAAGATACGAAAACGAAGTGCGCGTCCTGACGCGGGGACCAGGCGCGATCTTCGGCGAGATCGGGTTGCTCGCGCTCACGGCGAAGGATGCGGGCAAGTCCGTGCCGCAAGTCGATGCCGCCCTGGCCGCGGCCTTGGCTGGCGCGGGCGAAGATTTAACGCGCGCCATTCCCACCGGCGCGCGCACCGCGACCTGTTCGGCCTTGAATTATCTGGAGCTGGCCCGCCTCGGCCGGACGGATTTCCTTGCCATGATTCGGCACTTTCCAGTCTTGCGCCGCCGCCTGGTCGAGCAATCGCTCGCCACGTTACGCGGCAACACGGAAAGCGACCCCGTGGTGGCGGAATATGTAGAGCAAGGACTCTACGAAGGCCGCAGCATTCTCGTGCTCGATATGGATCTCTGCACGCGCTGCGACGAGTGCACCAAGGGTTGCATCCGCGAACACGGGACCGAATCGCATGGCCTGCCGATCACCCGCCTGCTGCGCGATGGCCGGCGGTTTGGAGATTTTCTCGTCGCCACTTCCTGCCGTTCCTGCACCGACCCGCATTGCATGACGGGCTGTCCGGTCGATTCCATCCATCGCGGCAAGCATCTCCAGATCGTGATCGAGGATCATTGCATCGGGTGCGGTCTCTGCGCCGAGAATTGTCCCTACGGCAACATCTTCATGGTGCCGAACCGTCGCAAAAGCATGCAGGTGCCCGACCCCGAAACGCCGGGGTCCACGATGCGGATCGCACAACTCAAAGCCGCCACCTGCGATCTGTGCGACGCGGAGGGAAATCGCGCCACCCCCGAGCCGCAATGTGTCGTTTCCTGTCCGCACGAAGCCGCCTCGCGGGTGACGGGGCCGCAATTGCTGGAGCGGGTGATCAAGCGCCGCACGGAGCAATTCCGCGGTTAGCGCGGGCCTCGCTCGCTCGTCTCGTTAGGCCGCTCGCCTAACTCAAGAATTCCGCGATCGGCTCCATCTCTTCGACGTGCGAGCAGAAAATCTTGAACGCCGCCAGAATCGGAACCGCCAGAATGATCCCCGCGATGCCCCACAGCCAACCCCAAAAGGTCAGCGACAAGAGAATGATGACGGGATTCAAAGTGAGCGAGCGTCCCATCACGTAGGGCGTGATCAGATTGCCCTCGATCGTGGCGATAAACAGATAGGCGCCGGGAAAAAGCAGCGCGTAACCGAGGCTGTCGTAACTCAGGATGGCCCCGATCGTCATGCAAATGATCCCGGTGAGCGCCCCGAGGTAAGGCACGAAATTCAAGACTGCCACGAGCACGCCCCACATCACCGGATTGCTCAGGCCTAACAAACCAACCGTAACCCCCACCGCGACGCCGAGGCCGATATTGATGAGCGTGATCGTAAGCAGATACCGCGAGACGTGCGATTCGATTTCGTGCGCGATCGCGACTGCGCGCTTCTTGTCCTCCAGGCGCGGCATCATCTTGATCAACTTGCTCAGGAAAACCTCGTCATAGGCGAGGAGGAAGTAGAGCAGGATCAACAAGAGGACGACGCTGATCGCGAATTCCGGGGTGCGATTGAAAAGCGAGCCGCTGATCGGGCTGGGCTTCACCGTCACCACGGTGGGTGCCTGTGGAGTGCCGGGCGCCGCCTCGGGCTCGGTCAGCTTGTCGATTTCGCCGCTGGCCTGTGCGACCTGCGCGATCGGTTTCTTCAGCGGCATCAGCTTTTGCTGCAACTGCTGCATTCCGTAAGGCGCTTTCTCCAGCCAGCCCGCGGCGGGCGCAGCGAGGAAGGAAATCGCATACCCGATCGTGGCAATCATGCCGACGAGCAAAATGGCGGCCGCCAGCGCGGGGCGCAGACCGATTTTTCCCAAACTGCGCAAGAGCGGTTTGAAGAGATAACTCAAGAGGACCGCCAGCACGATCGGGAGCAGAACCGAGCGCATGAAATACATTGTGTAGAAAAGCGCGAGGACGAAGAGCCCGGTGAGCGCGAAGGAACGCACATTGAACGGTCGCTTTAGCAAATGCGGCATGCGCAAGCGCGGAGCGGGCGTGGCCTCCGCTTCGGCGTCGGTCCCGTCTATCGGCGCCGGTCGGGCGCTCGCAGCTGAGTTTTTCTCTTCGTTCATTCTAAAAGGGAATCGCCGCTCGCCAGGGCTTCGCGCGCTCGGATTTGGAAAGATCGTGCGCCTCAGGGGCAAGGCTGACTACGGTGGTTCCTCACCAGCAACAAGCACGATGCCCGACCGAATAGCAATCATTGGCGCAGGCGTCTCGGGATTGACTTCCGGGGTGGTGCTCGCGGAGAGCGGCCGCGCGGTCACAATCCTGGCGGCCGAAAGCGGGAGCGAGACGACGTCCGCGGCGGCGGCGGCGATCTGGTTTCCTTACGACGCGGGCGAGGGGAGGGCGGTGATTGATTGGGCGCTCGCGACGCGGGAACGATTGTTGGTGCTGACGGGCCAGGCCGGAACGGGTGTGTCGCTCCTCGAATTGCGTTGTCTCGCGCGCGCGGGCGTGATCGCGATCCCGGCGTGGGCGGTCGGGTTGGGAGCGCGGTCGCTACGCGCCGATGAATTACCGTTGGAATTCGCGAGCGGCTACGCCCTCGACGCGCCGCTCATGGACGCCGCCCCTTACCTTCGCTATCTGGCCGCGCGCTTCGCGACCGCGGGCGGCACGCTCCAGACCGGCGTGCGTTTTCAACGTCTCGAGAATGTCCCGTCCGAATTTGCTCTGATCGTCAACTGCGCGGGAATCGGCGCGCGAAAACTGGTGCCCGATCCCGCGCTCGAAGGGCATCGCGGACAGGTCGCGCTCGTCCCGCCGCAACCGCTCCCTTACGTGCTCGTCTGCGGCGGTCTGCCGCTCATGTATGCGATTCCGCGTGCGCAGGATTGCGTCTTCGGCGGCACCAACGACCTGAGCGAAAGCGGCGTCGCCGATCCGCGGCAAACCGCGGAGATCGTGGCCGAATGCAGCCGAGTCTTGCGCATCGCCCCGCCGCCGGTGCTGGCCGAACGCGTCGGGCTGCGGCCGTTTCGCCGCGGTGGAGTGTGCTTGCGCGCGGATGCGTTACGCGATGGCCGGCGCGTGATTCACAACTACGGCCACGGCGGCGCAGGTTTCACGCTCTCGTGGGGTTGCGCGGAGGAGGTGGCGGCGCTGATCTGATCAGCGCCGCACCTTCGGCGCACTCCGTCCTACGGCACCGGCAGTGGTGTCGGCTCGATCGGCGGCTCTGTCGGCAACGGTGTCGGAGCCGGCAATGGCGCCAGCACCGTGCCGCTTTGTGTCGTTAGGCGGCCGTCTCGCACCATCACGTCCTCCACGCGGTAAAGTCCGCCGCCGCGCGTCGCGCCCCCGTCTTTGGAATCCACAAACCCCGGCCGCCAATAGAAGCGCGCCATCTCATCGAGATGAAACGGTCGCGCCCCACGCCGGCCAAACACAACCGTCTGGCCGCCGGTTTCATCGGCCACCCGGTCGCGATCCAATCCGCGCGAGACCGCGATCGCTTCGCCGTGCGTGTGGTAGGTCGCGATCAGGCGCGGGTTCGGGCGCGGGCTGAAACCCATCGCGCCCGGCACGGTGTCGGGCGAGATGAGTTGCACGACGCGGAGGCCGTTTCTTCCATCGGCCACGAGCGCGAACATCGAGGCGCTCACGCTCCCGATCTGCACGGCATGCGTGTCGTTGAGCGCGCCGTTTGCGTTGAACATCTGGTCGAGGCGCGGCCGCTCAGGGTTCTCGATGTCGATGATCGCCAGTCCCTCGGGCCCGTTCGCGACGTAGGCGTAGGTGCGCGCCACGTAAAGCCGCCGCGCGTGATTCAGCCTAACGACCGCTCCGTTAACCGGCACCGGTCGCGCCGGGTTCGTGATGTCGAGCACTTTGAGTCCGTCATCGTCCGTCACAAAGGCGTAACGAAATTGCACCGCCACGCAGCGCGGATTGCGCAGAAAACCATTCGTCACTTCGCCCTCGATCCGCGGCTGGAGCGGATTGGTCATGTCGATCACGTACAGCCCGCGCGGGGTTGTCATGTAGAGGCGATGCCCGGCAGCAGCAACGAAGGTGGCGCCGCTCAGGACGCCGCCCGGGTTGTAGGCAAGATCCTTCTTCAGGAAATTGTTGTCCGGATCGCCGTCCACCAGCGTCGCCACGTTCACCACCACCAGACCTTCCTCCAGATCGGAAACGAAGGCGTAAGCATAAAACAGATCGATCGGCTGCTCCTCGTTTTCGGGCCGGCGCACGCGTCCGGGATCCAGCGCGAGCGTGCTGGGAAGCGCGATCGAAGTGGCGAATGGCGTCGCCACATAGGTGCGCTGGCCGAGCGGCGAAAACGGTGCCGTCACAATCCGTTCCGAGAATCCTTTCTGGTCGATGTTCGCGACGTCGAACACTTCCAGTCCGCCCGGTCCGTTCGCGGTGTAAAGGTATTCGCCGCGCAGCACGAGATCCTGCACGTCCTTCCCGCTGTGCTCGTAGGCTTCCTTCAGCTCGGAGTGCTCCTCGACGTGCTTCTGGTAATTCGTCGGATACGCCAGCTTGTGCAGATGGCTCCCGATCGCCGCCTGCGGCTCGTCCGCCTCCGTCCAGACGACGGCGTGGAAGCCTTCCTTCCCTTCACCCACGTAGGCGTAGCGACCGAAGAAATTCACCGTCCCGGTGCCAAAGCCGAGCAACTGCGTCATCCAGGCGTTGTTGTCGTTAGACCGGGAGAGATGACAATCGGTGCAATTCTTTGTCGTCCCCACGCCGCTCGTCGTGTGCGGGAAGTGCGGATTAAAAGCCTGCCCGCTGTAACCTTCCGACGAAACCGTCTGCGCCTGCGAGTAAACCCATTCGCGGTTCTGGTTCTGCGAACTGACCAGCACCGCGCTCGAAGAACGGATCACCGCCATCCGGTTCTTCTTCACCGTCCCGTCAATCCCGAGCATGAAGACATCGTCGCGCACCACCTGCGGATTGTAGGTCGTGAAGTTTCGATTCATCACGCCTTCGTATTTGTTTAACGGCACGCGCTGGTTCGCCTTCATCGGGAGATGGCAGCCAAAACAGCTCGTCGCCCACGAGGTGTGGCAAATCTGGCAATCCATCGTCGCATTATCGTGCGCCAGGGACGCCGGCCCACCGTCGCGCCGGAGGTCGCCGCCCCACGTCGCCCCATCGCGCCGCAGCGTCTTCGCATACGCGCTCTTCGCATTGTAGTGCGGCGAGAGCGGATCTACCGTGTCCATCGTTTGCGGGATCTCCCATTGCACCTCCGGCGACATGCTCGACTGCTGGAAGAGCTTCGCGCCCTGCCAGACAAAGCGCGGACCGAACGGCGTGTTGCTCGTATTCAAAAGATCGACCCGCCCCGCGTTCCCGCTCGTGATCAAGGTCGGCCGCTGCGCCACGCTCCCGTGACAATCCACGCACCCGATCGAGGTCGCATTCCGCGGCTCGCCGTAGAGCTGGCCATTGCCGTGCACGTCCTGGTTAAAATGGCAATCCACGCACTGCATTCCGCGCGCCAGATGGATGTCCTTTAAGTGCACCGCCTTGGCGAATTTCAAGGGATCGTCCGGCGCGATCCGGTCGTCTTTCACGTCCAGCAGATTGCCTTTGCGATCCTTCTTGAAGACCGCGCGAAAGACCCAGCCGTGCCCATGGTAATCGGCAAACTGCGTGTGCTTTAACTTTGGGTTCAACTCCGCCACCCGCGCCACAAACTCCGGATCGCCCCACAGCCCGCGCGCCGCGGCCCCCTCCGGATTGCGCCGCGCCAGCACCACCATCTCCGCATCGCTCGGATCGTGCTGCTGCTTCGGATACATCAGCTCGCCATCCGTTTCCTGGTCCCACCACGTGTAACCGAGATACGGATTCACAAACATGTTCCCCTGATGCATGTGGCAATTCATGCATTGGCTCGACGGAATCGAGCGCGTGAACTGGTGTTTGATCGGGTGGCCCTTCTCGTCCTTCGGAATCGTCTTGTCCTCCGAAAAACTCAAACCCTGGTGACCGTACTTGCTCCACCAGCCGGAGTTCGACGGCGAACGATCGTTCGCGTAGACCACATGGCATGCCGAGCAACCGCTCGACCGGTAATCGCCCGGGTTATCATTCGAGCCCAGAAAACCCAGCAGCGGATCGTGCAGCCGCGTTTTTTGAATCCCGAGGAAAACCGGGTCCGTGCGATTGAGCGTGCCGAGGCCGCGCTCCGAGAGCCGGCGCAACGGTTTGCCCGGCGGTTCGTTGATCGTCGGCAACCCGAGCTGCAGCGGCTTCTCGCCGCCCTTCTCGAAGATGCGCAGGATGTTGCCTGGCTGCCCGAGATTGAAGCGGGGCAAGGGATCGAGGAATTGGAGGATGCCCCGCATTTGAGTGTCGTTAGGCGAGACCGGCGTGTAGTTGACCAGGCGGAGCGGCACGCCATCCGCGCCGTAGGCCTGGCCAAAGCGGTAGTTCTTGTGCGGATCGCTCCCGTTATTGTAGAGCGCCGCGCCCCAAAGCGTGGCGCCGTGGGTCATCATGCTGTGCTGCACGTTTTGAATGATCTCGCCGTGGCAAAGCCCGCACGCCTGCTCCGCTACCCGCAGATCGCCCGGATTCATGAAGCGAATAAACTCGGGGGATTCGTGATTCAGCCAGACGTTCGACCCCGGCGGATTGGCGGAGGTCTTCCAGAATTCCTTGTTCTTCGGCGGGACGTGCGCTTCCTCTTTCGCCAGGCCGCGCGTCGGATTTCCGCCGTGACAATCGGTGCATCCGAGCACCACGTGCGGCGAAGCGTGCATCGGCTCGACGCCGGCGTGGCATTGATTGCAGCCCACACTTTTCGCGTCGGCTTGCGCCTGCGTTTGATCGATATAATTGCGTTTCGGCGGCGTCGCCGGACGCGTCAGGGGCGTGTCGGGGGAGATGGAGGTCGGGGGGAGATCCTGCGCATAAGCCAGACTGATCGCAGAGAGGAAGCAGAGGAAGAAACGTCGAACGTCCGACGTCGAACGTCGAACGTCGAAATGGGGAGGGGATTGGCGCATTAGCGGTTCTTTTGCGCGGTGCGAACGCTGCTGACGAAAATTCTGATCAGCGCGTCCGTCTCATTCAAGAGGGGCTCGATTTTTGTTGGCGGCAGGAGCGGAACGCGGTGGACTAGACGCAACCAACGCTGCGTCTCTCGAATTTCCTTCACGCAAATCCCGAGCTTGTGGAGGAAATCCTTCCGCGATTCCGC
>JBDSNB010000058.1:0-22327 GCA_039915555.1 Chthoniobacterales bacterium
TACGCGTCGCTTAGCCCGCGCATGACAGTCTTCGACACGCTGGCGGAAGCCTTGCGCGCGCACAAAAAAATCCCACGCCGCGAACTCGCGGCGCGGGTCGCCGCGCTCATGAACAAAGTCGGCCTGCTCCCGCGCGCGATGAAAAAATATCCGCATGAATTTTCCGGCGGCCAACGACAGCGCATCGCCATCGCACGCGCTCTCGCGGTCGAGCCCAAACTCATCATCGCCGACGAACCCGTCTCCGCGCTCGACGTCTCCATCCAGGCGCAGATCATCAACCTCGTCGCCGAGCTGCGCCGCGCCCTCGATCTCACGCTCGTCTTCATCTCGCACGATCTCTCGGTCGTGAAACATCTCTCCGATCGCATCGCCGTCATGTATCTCGGCAAGATCGTCGAACTCGGCACGCCCGCGCAGGTTCTCGACGCGCCGCTCCATCCCTACACCCAGGCACTCGTTAGCGCGGTCCCGATTCCCGATCCAAAACGCGAACGCCAACGCCGCCGTCTCGTCCTCGCAGGCGATCCCCCATCGCCCCTGAATCCGCCAGTCGGCTGCGCCTTCCACCCTCGCTGTCCGCACATGATCGAAGCCTGCCGAGCCGCAGTGCCGCCGCTGATCGATTGGCGGGAAAACCAGTTCGCCGCCTGTATCCGCGCAGGTGAGTTGTAGCCGGGGTCGCCGACCCCGGCCCGGGCGGGGGCTCGGAGGCGTATGACAGCGAGCCCGCTTACCAATCGACGACCGCGGCTACGCTCTGATTCCACCTCCAGCGCTTCAGTTCGGCAATAAAATTTCCTGGCTGCACCGCTCTCCTTTCCCGCCTCTTTGATGATGTGCCGCGCCGCGCAAGTCAATGCGCCCGTGTCTTCCGCGGGCAGCTGGCAGTGTCAGAAGTTGCTCGCACCTGCGAGGCGTGAAATAGGAAGCGCGCGTGTCGTCTCTCGATCCCACCTCACCCGAAGCCGCGCGCGTGCAACGCTCCGCGCTCCTCGCCGGCCTCGCCGCATTCATTTTTTGGGGCATCATCCCGATCTACTGGAAACTGCTGCGGACTGTTTCCGCGCCGGAAATTCTCGCCCATCGCTTCGTCTGGACGACGGCATTTCTGATGGGCCTCCTCACCTGGCAAGGTCGCTGGCCGGAAGTGCGCGACATCCTGCGCTCGCGCCGCACGCTGCTCCTCTGTCTCGCGAGCGGCATCGCAGTTTCACTAAATTGGCTCACCTTCATCTGGGCGGTCAACGCGGGCCGCGTCCTTGAAACCAGCCTGGGCTATTTCATGACACCGCTCATGAACGTCCTCTTTGGCGCGCTCTTCTTGCGCGAACGCTTGACGCGTTTGCAGGTGGGCTCGGTTCTCCTTGCAGTCATCGGTGTCGTTAACCTCACCCTCGGCTACGGCCGCTTCCCGTGGATCGCGCTCGCCCTCTGCGCCACGTGGGGCTTCTACGGTTTGCTCCGCAAGATTTCCGGCACGGCGGCGATTCCCGGATTGTTCGTCGAGACGATTCTGCTCCTGCCCATCGCGATCTTCTATCTCCTGCGTTTGGAAATTAACGGCTCGCTTGTCTTCGGACCTGCGCACTGGACGCTCTCCGCCATTCTCATCAGCACCGGCCTCGTGACCGGCCTGCCGCTCGTTTGGTTCGGTCACGCCGCGCGTCATCTGCGCCTAACCACGATCGGCTTTCTCCAATATCTCGCTCCCACCGGCACATTCTTCCTCGGAGTTTTTCTCTATCACGAGCCCTTCACCCGTGCGCATTTGATCACCTTCACCCTCATCTGGATCGCGCTCGCCATCTTCACTTCCGAAACCATCCGTGTCTGGCGCTCGCGACGCTCCGAGATGCTGGCCGTGCCGCCCATCGCCGATTGAGAACGTCTAAACCCAGCGAGCCGGCTTGCAAGGTAGGGACGCCGCGCTGCGGCGTCCGAGGCGCGTAGCTCGCTCTTAACTCGTCCGCCACTCCAATCAAGCAGCCGCCCGTCCCGGACAGCGCAGCGCGCTGTTTCTACCCACTTCGCGCTTCCGCCCAAACCCAGCGCGAGGGGTAATTCGATTGCCCGCCGGATGCGCGTCCCTATCTTGCGCCCACCATGTGGAGCGAAGACGATTTCCAATACGCGGCCGAGAACACGCGGGTGATCCTCGCACCCGAACAACAAATCGCGACCTTCGGTTCGGGCACCAGCTTCCGCTTCTATCTGATCTCAGAGTTGATGGACCAGGTGAACGAGGTGCGCGTGCGCGACGGCCGCATCCACGCCGAACGGCCGCAGATTGTCACGCCCGACCGCTACGCACGGCTGCTCCTCGAGGGCTTTGGCGACAAGGCGCAAAAGTACGTCGAGCAGTTACGCGAACGCATGAGCCGGTTCGCGGTTGTGCGCTACGGCTTTCAATTCCGTAAAACTGACGTAACCGAAAGCACATTTCGCGAGTCGCTCGATTCCGTGGTCGAGCGGACCAAGCATCGCGTGCAAAATTCCGGCGAGCCGCTCAGCGCCGTCATTCAAGGCGTGGACGATGCGTGGGAAGTCTGTCTGCTAAAATTCACGATCGACCTGATCGAGCGCTCCTCCGGCAACAACATCGGCGACATGCGCAAGCGCGGTCTCTTGTAGGCGGAAGCTGTTGTAGCCGGACTATAGTTTCTCGTAACGCCGGATCAATTTCAGAAACCGGATCGTGTCGCGCACCGGATGAATGCTGCTCACCTCGTCCGAATACACCGTGCTGATCGGCACCGAATCGATCCGAAAACCCTTCCGGCTCACCTTGATCAACATCTCGGTCTCGTACTCGAAGCGCTCCGTCCCGCCTAACAAATCAGGAATGACCGAAGCGTGCAGCATCCGAAAACCACACTGCGAATCCGGAATCTCCTGGCCGCAAACGCGGCTGATTCGACGGCTCATGTAGCGATTCACAAATCGACGCAGCAGCGGCATCGCGCGCACATCGCTCATCCGCGTCCCGACGATGAGCTGCGCACCATTCGGTCCCGCCGCCATGAAGCGCGCAATCTCTTCCGGCAAATGCTGCCCGTCCCCATCCAGAATAATCACGTGTTGCAAGCCACGCTCCAGCCAGTGTCGCAGGCCGGTCTTGATCGCTTCGCCCTTCCCGGCGTTCCGCTCGTGCACGATCACTTCGCAGCCTGCCGCGCGCGCGTTCGCCGCCGTCGCATCGCTCGATCCATCATCCACCACCAGGACATGATCCAGTTGCCGCAACGTTCGCTCGACCACGTCGCCGATATGTTTCTCTTCGAGGTAGGCCGGGATAAGCGCCGCGACCGTCGACCGATTCACCGCGGTCGCGCCAGACGCCGCGTCCATCCTTAACGCACGACCGGATGGAAGTCCGCCGCGTGATACGAGCTGCGCACCAGCGGGCCCGAGGCGACATGATCGAAGCCCTTGGCCCGCGCGATCTCGCCATAAGCGTCGAATTGATCCGGCGTGACGTAAGCCACCACCGGCAAATGCTGCGGCGTCGGCCGCAAATATTGCCCGAGCGTCAGCACCTGACATCCGACCTCGCGCAAATCGTCCATCGTCTGAAACAGTTCCACCTCAGTTTCACCGAGGCCCAGCATCACACCGCTCTTCGTCACGATCTTCGGCGAAAGCTCCTTCGCCTTCCGTAAAACATCGAGCGAGGTGCGGTACTTCGCGCGCGATCGCACCGCCGGCGTGAGCCGCTCCACCGTCTCCATATTGTGATTGAAAATCTCCGGGGCCGCGTTGGTCACCATCTCGATGCACCAATCCTGCGCGTGAAAATCCGGCACCAATACTTCGATGATGATGCTCGGGTCCATCTCCCGCACCGCCGCGATCGTGCGCGCAAAGTGGTTCGCGCCCCCATCCTTCAAATCATCCCGCGCCACCGCGGTAATCACGACATGCTTCAACTCCATCCGCCGCACCGCTTCCGCCACGCGCGCAGGCTCATCTTCCTCCAGCGCAAGCGGCTTCGCCGTACTGACCGCGCAGAAGCCACAAGCGCGTGTGCAACGCTCGCCCGCGATCATCACCGTCGCAGTCCCCTGGCTCCAGCACTCCCAGCGATTCGGGCACTGTGCGCTCTCGCACACGGTGTGCAGGCGCAAATCCGAGATCAGCGCCTTGGTCGAAAAGAACTTCGGATTCGAAGGCAACCGCACCTTGATCCAAGGCGGCTTTTGCGCCTGATGCAGAGCGGGATCGATTTTCGCGCAGGACATCTGGGCGGAAGCTAAAAGGACGGGGTCTGAAAAGCAAACCTGCTCGCCGGCTTACCTCCTTTCGAAGTTTGGACGCTCCCGTCAGATCGCGGGCACGTCCGCGCGGCTATTCACCATTTAAGATGGTGCGATAATTTTCCCGCTGCTGCCGCATCTTTTCCAAGAACGCGACGAAGCGCTCATCCCCGCGAAGATTTTGCAGATTGGGATCGCGCGCGAAGAGCGGATAACACGGGAAGCCATCGTCCGCCGCCGTCTCCAGCCACTTCAAGGCTGGTTCCGGTTTGCGCAGGAATGCGTAGGCGCAGGCGATGTGATAGGCGGTGTGGTGGAAGTGACCGAATCCCTTTCCGCGTTCGACGGCGGCCGCGATTTTTTCTGCTGCGGTCTGTTCTTCGCCGGCGGAGGCGGCGAGGATTGCCTGCACACTCGTGAAAAGGCCGCCATTATCTTCGGGATAGTCTTTCAAGAATTGGTCCAGCGTGACCGCGGCGTCGTCCTTCCTCCCGAGATGAAATAGCGCCAGCGCAATCTGATAGCCGATGAGCGATGGGTTGACTTCCCGCGGTTCGCCGCGCAACGCGCTGAGAGCTCTTCATACTTCCCCTGGAAGAGCAGCGTCTGGCCGATGCGAAATTGCGCGAGCGTGTTGCTGGGATTGGTCGCGACGGCGCGATGCAATTCCTCGAACGCTTCGTCAAATGCGCCGATGTGATTGTAAACGAGCGCGAGCTGGTTGCGCGCCTCATCCAGGCCGGGATTCAAAGCCAGGGCGCGGCGATATTCGCGGATCGCTTTTTCGTGCGGGAAGCGGTTCGCCGGAGTCCAGAGGAGACGGCCCCGGGCAAGATAGGCCTCCGCGAGATTTGGGTCCAACGCGAGAGCTTTCTCCGTCGCGACAAACGCCTTTTCCGCCAACTGCTGCTCCTCCGGCGCGAAGAGGAAAAGCTTCCAGACGTATGCTTGCGCGAGCGACGCATGGGCCGCGGCAAACGTGGAGTCGAGGGCGACCGCGCGTTCCAATGCCGCAATGGCCGCTTCATTCTCTGCCCGATCCTGGCGGTGGAGATAAAACTGCCCGCGCAGGTATTGATCGTAAGCCTCCGGATTGACCGAACCGACTCTCCCGAACCGCACCTCGTCCTGCGGCGAAAGCTTGATCCGGATTTCGCTCACGATGTTTCGCGCGACCTCTCGCTGCAAGGTTAAGGCGTCGCGCAGATCGCGTTCGTAGCTTTGCGCCCATATGTTCTCATCGGTCGCAGCCTGCGTTAACTGCACGGCCACGCGCATGCGCTCGCCGGAACGCGCCACCGAACCCGTTAGGACTCCGTCCACCTTTAGTTCGTCCCCGATCTCGCGCAGCGGTTTCCGCGTGCCCTTGTATTGCATGACTGAGGCGCGCGAAATCACCCGCAACGCGTCCACTTTCGCGAGGTCGGTGATCAAGGCCTCGGTCATACCGTCGGCGAAATAATCCTGCGCGGCGTCGCCCGAGAGATTGGCGAGAGGCAGGACTGCGAGCGATTTGATCGCGTGTTGTGTCCGGTCCGGCGAAGCGCGGCGGAGGAAAAACCACGAGACGAAACTGGCGATGATGAGCGCGACGAGCAACGCCACAGTAAGTCTGCGGCGCTTTCGAGAAGGCGGTGATCCGCGCGGTGTGTCTCGATGATTTCTCAGGTCCGCCAGCAGGTCCTTCGCTGATTGGTAACGCTCCTCTCGCTTTTTCGCGAGCGCTCGGCCCAGCATCTTTCCGTATTGCGTCTCGCGGATCGTGGGCGGAGAACGCTCCGCGAGCGCGATGATCACATCTGTCGGCGTTGCTCCAGAAAATGGCTGGTGTCCGGTCAACATCTCGTAGAGGACGACGCCTGCGCTCCAGATGTCCGTGCGCGCGTCCACCTCCAGCCCGCGCGCCTGCTCCGGAGACATGTAGGCGACCGTGCCGAGGACCGCGCCCTCGCGCGTCTTGAGCAATGATTCGGCGGCGGACGATGGAGCGAGTTTGGCGATTCCGAAGTCGAGCACCTTCACCAACCCATCGCGCCGTAGCATGATGTTCTCCGGTTTGATATCGCGGTGGACAATGCCGGCCTCGTGCGCGACCGAGAGCGCGCTCACGAACTGTCGCGCGATCTCCAGAGACTCGTTAGGCGGGATCGAGCCCTGCGCCAGCCGTTCGCGCAGGGTGATGCCTTCGATATACTCGGTCGCGATGTAGTGCGTGCCATTGACCTCTCCGATTTCGTGAATCGTGACAATGTTCGGATGATTCAAGGCGGAGGCAGTGCGCGCTTCGCGCTGCAAGCGTTCCAATTGCGCTTCGTCCGCGACCAGCGACGGCGGAAGGAGTTTCAACCCCACTTGTCGCCCGAGCTTTTCGTCGCGTGCCAGATAGACCACACCCATCCCGCCGAGACCGAGGACGGACTCGATCTGGTAATGACCCAGGCGATCACCGATGAGCGCGTCCGGATCAGCAAGAAGGAATTCGGGTGTGGTGGCAAAAGCGGGCGACTCAATGAAGTCCCCCGCCTTCTCGTGCGCCTCGAGCAGACGGGTCGCTTCGCGGCGCAACTCCTCATCGCCATCGCACACGCGAGCGAGGAACGCGGCGCGATCGCCCGGCAGGCAGGCGATCGTTTCCTGGAAGGTCTGCTTAGTTTGTTCCCAGCGTCGAGGATCCATCGCTCTCCTCCGTCAGGGCGGCGTAGAGCCAGGCACGCGCCGCGCTCCAGTCCCCTTTCACCGTATTCGGGTGGACCTTCAGCACCTCGGCGATTTCGTCGATGGTCAACCCGCCGAAATACCGCAGCTCCACGATCCGGCCCATGCGCGCATCCAGCGCGGTCAGTTTTTCCAGCGCCTCATCCAGCGCGAGCAACTCCTCCGCGCGCGTCTCCGTTACCAGCGCCGTCTCATCCAGGGTCACTCGCACGGGCGCGCCGCCGCGTTTCCGCGTCAATCGTTGCCGCGCATGGTCCACCATGATCCGCCGCATGACCTGCGCGGCCACGGCGAAGAAATGCTGGCGATCGTGCCAGCTCGGGTGCGAGACATCCACCAGGCGCAGGTAGGCCTCGTTGATCAGCGCGGTCGTCTGC
This sequence comes from Chthoniobacterales bacterium, assembly GCA_039915555.1. Classification (GTDB taxonomy): domain Bacteria; phylum Verrucomicrobiota; class Verrucomicrobiia; order Chthoniobacterales; family UBA10450; genus JACCTI01. Next base: position 7,349 of record JBDSNB010000058.1, read on the forward strand.
AAAGTGTGACCGGCGCGTTCCCGGCTCATGTAGTGGTGCGCCAGCCGATGCAGTTCCGGCTGCACCAGCGGGATGAGCTTTTCCAGCGCACCCCGATCGCCTCGGCTCCAATCGGCCAAGAGCTGCGTGACTTGGGGCGGCGGCGAGAAGGGAGCGCTCATTGCGTCAACCTTTCAATAAAGTTGCTGGCGCCATTGTCCGTTTCATCCGCCGTCCCCGCTTGATCTGTTGGGAGCCGCTTCCACTCGCACACCAAGCGGGCGTTCGCCGCTCTGGTAAAAATGACACAACCGCAGACGAAACAAACCAAAGAAAGGAAGAAATCTATGAATCGTCAGTTCAAAAAAAGACTCATCCTGCCGCTGCTCGCCCTCCTGGCGCTGGCTGCCGGCGCTGTGCTCCTGGTCGGGTCGGCCGACGCCACCCCAGGGATGGGCGTCTCGACCGAGTTCATTGCCGGCAACATCACCGCTGGTATCAACTTCGACGAGATCGAGGTCGCGGTGAAGTCCGGCAAGTGGAAAGCCCGGATCGACACCAAGGGCGCATCGGAGCTCTACGTCGTGAGGAATACGTTCCAACCCGGCGGCCACACTGGCTGGCATACTCACCCGGGCCCCAGCCTGGTCTCGGTGACATCGGGCACGATCACCGCCTACGAGGGCGACGACCCCACCTGCACCCCGCGCGTCTATTCCGCCGGGATGGGCTTTGTCGATCCAGGTGGCGGACATGTGCATCTGTTTCGGAATGAAGGGAGCGTCCCCGCGGTGACGGTCGCCACGCAACTGGTGCCGCCGGGCGCCATGCGGCGGATCGATGCGCCGGCGCCGGGGAATTGCCCTTTCTAGAAAGCCGTCAAGATGAGAGCGCACTTGGGAAACGATCTGCTCGCAGACAGTCCGGCGATGGAACGCCGCAAGACGCGATCCTGTCGCCATAACCTCCACCAACGCAACCCGCCTCAGCACGTGAAAACAAGATCACTCCCGAAACTGACCGGGGCACTTTTGCCCGCTCTCATTTTTTCCTTCGCCACGCTCACTCAGGCCGCGCCGGGCGATCTCGATCCGACCTTCGGCGGGACGGGCGCGGTGCGAGCTGGGTTTGGCGGCGGCGACGATCGGGTGAATGCGGTCGCGATCCAAACGGACGATAAAGTGGTCGTCGCCGGTTACGCCGAGGAGGGAGCCTACGGCCGATTTCTGCTGGTTCGCTACAATGTGGACGGCTCGCTCGATGGCTCGTTCGGCGTGGGCGGAAAGGTATTAACTTTCTTCGCGCAGTCCGATTCGGCGGCGAATGCGATCACCGTTCAAGCGGACGGCAAGCTCATCGCCGCGGGCAGCAGCGGAACCGATTTTGCGATTGCCCGCTATAACCCCGATGGCTCGCTCGATTCTACTTTCGGCCTCGCCGGCAAGGTCATTACGGATTTCCCGGGGGCGGACGCCGCGCACGCCGTCGGAGTCCTGGCGGACGGCAAAATCCTGGTCGCCGGCGCGAGCAATTCCAATTTTGCCATTGCCCGTTACGACGCCAATGGAGCTCTCGATACTTCCTTCGGCGCCGGTGGGAAGGTGACCACCTCGGGGACGACCGAGGGAGGCGCGTTGTTCTTGTTAGGCAGCCAGTTTGGCGTCGCGGGGAAAGGGAGCGGCTCGAGCGGAAACGGAGTCTATCTGGCCCGTTACAATGGCGATGGGTCGCTGGATGCTTCTTTTGGCGCCGGTGGAAGGGTCTTCACCGCCACCAGCGTGGGAAATCGGATCGCGGTCGGGTTTCAACCGTCCGCTTTCCAAGACCTCAAGATCGTCGTGGCGACCGGGTTTCGCCTGGTCCGTTACAATCTGAATGGCTCGATTGATACCACCTTTGGCAGCACCGGGATTGTCACCGCAGGGGAAAATAATTCCGGGATCGCGTTTCAAACCAGCTTCGGCAATGTCAGCAGAATTCTCGTTTCCGGGTCGAGGGCCAATCCCTCTGGCGGCAGCGTCGATTTCATCCTCACGGCCGTCACCCCGAACGGAGCGCTCGACACCACCTTTGGCAGCGGCGGAACCATCTACACCCCGGTGGGCGCGTTCTCCGATGAGAGCCACGCGATGCGAACCCGCTCGGGCAAGATCGTCGTGGCCGGCTCCGCCTCATCCAGTTTAACAACTTTCGACGGGGATGTCGCCGTGGTGCGTTACAATTTTGGCGACGGCTCCCTGGATCCTTCCTTTGATGGCGACGGGAAACGGCTGGACGATTTCGGCAATTCCGGCGCCAACCCGCGGGCGGTGGCGTTGCAGGCGGACGGCAAGATTGTCCTCGCCGGAGAAACCCGCGTCGATTTCGGGGTGATGCGCTTTAATCCGGATGGTTCGCTCGATCCTTCCTTCAGCGGCGATGGCAGGGTTACCACCGAGATCAACGGCAGCGATGATGGCGAAGCGCTGGCGCTCCAGGCCGACGGCAAAATCGTCGTGGCCGGGAGTAGCGGCAGCCGAAGCGCTTTTGCGCTGACCCGTTACAACCCGGACGGTTCGCTTGACGCCACCTTCAATGGCGGAGGCAAGGTAACAACCACGCTCGGCGCCACGAGCCAGGCCAGCGGACTCGCGATTCAAGCGGACGGCAAAATCGTCGCGGCCGGATCCACCGGCCCAGATAGCAGTAATCTTGACTTCGCCCTCGTTCGCTATCTCGCCAATGGCGCGCCGGATTCCGCGTTCGGGACCGGTGGGCGGGTCATCACTGGGATCGTCACGGGAAGCGACCAGGCCGCTACCGTGCAGATTCAGCCCGATGGAAAAATACTCGCCGCCGGTTATGCCACCGTCGCTGGGAACGCCCAGTTCGCCGTGGTGCGCTATAACCCGAACGGTTCGCTCGACTTGAGTTTCGGTTCTTTCGGAATCGCGGTGACGGATTTTCCCGGCGAGGTGGCCTCGATCGGAATCAATCTCGCTCTTCAGACAGATGGCAAGATTGTTGTCGCGGGTTACACAGTTGGAGCCTCCCAAATCTATAAAATCGCTCTCGTCCGCTACCTCGCGAACGGTTCGCTCGATTCTTCCTTCGATGGCGACGGGCGAGTGACCACTCAGATAGGGGTGGCAGGTGATTATGCCTTCGGAGTGGCCGTGCAACCAGGCGGCAAAATCCTGATCGCGGGCACCTCGATCTTTAATTCCAGCTTCGTCGTCAACGCGGTCCGCTACAATCCGAACGGCTCCCTCGACGCTTCGTTTGGTATCGGCGGCCGAGTCCTTGTCGATGCCAGTGAAGGTTCCGACGGCGGGTGGGGCTTGGCTCTGGACTCCGCCGGCCGGGCCGTGATCGCGGCGCAGATGGATGGGCTCTTCGGCGTTGTCCGCTTGCAAGGCGACGGGGGCGGAGCGCCTGCCGTGATGAGCGCGGTGTCGCGCAAAGTGCATGGCGGCGCGGGGACGTTCGACATCGATCTGCCGCTCACCGGCACGCCCGGGCTCGAATGCCGCAGCGCGGCCAGCTATCAGGTAGTGGTAGGGTTCGCCGGGCCGGTCACGCTGAGTGGTTTCACAGTGAGCGGTGGCGCTTCCCCGGGCGGCTTCAGTGTGAATGGCTCCGAGGTTACACTCGATGTCGTGCCCTCCGGTGCTGGCGGGAAACGCTTGGTCATCACGCTGCAAAACGTGACCGTCGGCTCCGCCACCGGCAACATCGACATCCCGATGAACCTCCTGCTCGGCGACACGACCGGGAACGGTACGGTGAACGCCTCCGATATCGGCCAGACCAAAGCGCAATCCGGCCAGGTTCCAAGCGCAGGGAGCTTCCGCACCGACGTGAACGTGAACGGCGTGATCAACGCCTCGGACATTGGCCTGGTAAAATCCAACTCGGGCTCGAATTTGCCGTGAATTTCGCGAAGAGTTCAAATCATCAAGTGAAAGGAGTTTGCGGATGAAAGGGTTTTTAAGCGTGCGCTTCTTCCTCGCTTTTGTCTTTTGGTCGGCCGGGATGTTGCTGGCGTTGCTCAGTCTTGCGGGAGCACCATCACCTTCGCTAACCCGGCCAACCGCGAGTGAAAGGAACGCAGCTGGCAGCAAGATAGCGCCGTGGGTACTCGAGCAGACTGCGAACGGCGGACAAGCCGAATTCTTGATTGTCATGGTCGATCAGGCTGACCTAAACGGCGCGGCCGCGCTGAGAACGAAACCGGAAAAAACCGGCTTTGTGCGTGATGCGCTCTGGAAAAAGACGCAGGCGACGCAGGGACCGGTGTTGCATTGGTTACGCGAGCAGAAGATCGAGCACCGCTCCTATTACGTTGTTAACCTGATCTGGGCGAAGGCAAGTCTCGACGTCGCTCAGGCACTGGCGGCTCGGCCCGACGTTGGGCGCATCGAGGGCAACCCGGAATTTCGCCAGAATCTTCCTCAGCCTGCTTTCGAATCGCAGGCCCGTGGACCCGGCGCTGATAACGTCGAAACTCCGGCGAGTGTTGAGCTGGGAATCAGTTACACGCGCGCGCCGGAAGTGTGGGCCCTCGGCTATACCGGTCAGGGAATCGTGATTGGCGCCGTGGATACCGGCGTGCGCTGGGACCATAACGCGCTGAAAAATAAATACCGCGGGTGGAACGGGACTGCGGCCGATCACAATTTTAATTGGCATGACAGCGTTCACTCCAGCCCGCTTCCGTGTGGTCCTAATTCCCCGCAACCGTGCGACGATCACGGTCAGGGCACTCACACCATGGGGACGATGGTCGGTGACGACGGTGCTGGGAACCAAATCGGTATGGCCCCGGGAGCAAAGTGGATTGGCTGTCGCTCCTTCGATGACAACTCCGGCACGGCCGCTCAAATTCTGGAGTGCCTTGAATTTTTGCTCGCCCCCTACCCGGTGAGCGGAACTCCGGAGCAGGGAGATCCGGAAAAAGCTCCCGATGTCGTCTTATACTCTTTTCAAGGTCCGGCCGACGATATTTTCCGGCCTGCCATCGCGTCGCATCGCGCGGCCGGCATTATGCCTGTGGCTAACGCTGGGAACAATGGCCCCGGTTGCGGAACTATCGGGGACCCGGGCAGATATGATGAGAGCTATACCGCGGGTGCCTTGGTCAACGGCACCGATTCGATCGCCGGTTTCAGCGGTCGTGGCCCGGCGATGAGTGGCAATGAGCCTCTGCTGAAGCCCGATCTCACTGCTCCAGGCACGAACGTGCGCTCTAGTTCAAATAGCGGCCTCTCTTTCTACCAATCTTTCTCCGGCAGTTCCATGGCAGGGGCGCATGTGGCTGGCGGCGTGGCTTTGCTTTGGTCGGCTGATCCGAGCTTGCGCGGCTGCATTGACGAGACGGAGCGCATCCTGAATCACGCAGCCTTCGATATTCCTTCCTCGGGGTGTGATCCGCCGAATCCCGTTTCGCCCAACAACGTCTATGGTCATGGCCGTTTGGACGTGAAGGCAGCGGTGGTCGGATTCGTCGTCACCACCACGGACGATCATAATGACGGCACCTGTAGTCTGACCGATTGCACCCTGCGAGAAGCAATTAACGCTGCCAACGCGCAAGCGGGTGACGAGATCATCAGGTTTGCTCCGGGCCTGATGGGCACGATTCAGTTGTCCAGCGAACTGCCGCAGATCTACACGAGAATGTTCATCGCCGGTCCGGGACCAAACGTTCTCACCGTGCGACGAAACACCGCCGCGGCCTATCGCATTTTCGTTATCGCGAATCCTCCGCAAAACAACGCGGTGCTCACGATTAGCGGGCTAACGATTGCCAACGGTCTCGCGCCCAACGGCGGCACACCGATCGATTCAGGCGGCGGGATTATCAATGACCGCTGCACCCTTACGATTCGTGAGTGTATTTTGACGGGCAATTCCAGCAGCGCCGCCAGCTTCAGTTACGGCGGCGGGATTTGTAACAGCGACGGCACGCTCGTGGTCGATCGCAGCACCTTCAGCGGGAACTCTGCTTCCTACGGCGGCGGCGGCATCGCCCACCTGCGCAGTACGGTGACGGGAATCGGCAGCGTGACGATTACCAACAGCACATTTGTTGCGAACACCGCCCCTTATGGGCTCGGGGTTTACAATGAAGCGCAGAATTCCGGCCGGGTCGCGAACCTGACCACGACCCATTGCACCTTCAGCGGCCACATCGGGCCGGGCAGTGACGGCGCCGGCATCTTCAACCGCGGCGCATTTGGCGGCGCGGCCAACCTGGCGGTGAGTCATTGCACCTTTGCCGGGAACAGCGCCGCCCAGGGGAGCAGCGTGTATAGCTTTAATTTCAATGGCAGCGCGAGCGCGACCTTGCGCAACAGCGTCTTTGCCAGCAGCGGCGGCGCCAGTCTGGCCAACGGCGGCGGCTCGATGGTCTCGCTCGGTTACAATCTGAGCAACGATGGCGGCGCCGGCGTTCTCAACGATCCGACCGATATCACAAACACCCCTCCTTTACTCGCGCCGCTCGCCTTCAACGGCGGTCCCATCCAGACCCATGCGTTGCTCTCCAACAGTCCGGCCCTCGACAAAGGGAGAAGCTTTGGCCTGACGAAAGACGCCCGCGGCGCGCCTCGGCTGGTCGACTTCCCCGGCGTACCGAACGCGAGCGGCGGCGACGGCAGCGACATCGGCGCCTTCGAGTTGACCCCGCCACTCGCGCTGGTCGGTGTAGTCTCGCGGAAGTCGCACGGCGCTGCGGGAGCGTTCGACATTGTGGTTGCGCCCGGGGTGGAAAGCCGCAGCGGTGGCGCGGGCGAGATGCACCGCATCATCTTCACTTTCTCTAATCCGCTCGAAAGCGTCGGCGCCGTGAACTTTAGTGGTGCCGGCAGCGTGAGCGGTGCCGGGATCGGAAGCGACGCTCGCGAGTACATCGTGGACCTCATCGGAGTGACGAATGCGCAGGTCGTCAGTGTGAGCCTGGCGAACGTGAACGACTTCTCAGGCAATCACAGCGACCTGCTCACAGCCTCGCTGGGCGTTCTGCTCGGCGACACGAACTGCAACGGCACCGTCAACGCGACTGACGTAGGCCAGGCCAAAGCGCAATCCGGCCAACCGGTGACTGCGGCCAACTTCCGCAACGACGTCAACGTGAACGGTTCGATCAACGCCACCGACATCGGCCAGGTGAAAGCGCAGTCCGGGACTCAGTTGCCACCGTAGTCCACCAACTCAACCCACCCTCAGAGTATGAAAACGAAATCGCTCCCCAAACTGACTGCGTCGCTTTTGGCTGCTCTCATTTTTTCCTTCACCACGCTCGCGCAAGCCGCGCCGGGCGATCTCGATCCCACCTTTGGCGGCAAGGGCGCGGTGCGTGCCGGATTTGGCGGCGGCGACGATCGGTCGAATGCGGTCGCGATCCAGACGGACGATAAAGTGGTCGTCGCCGGTCACGTCGAGGAGGGAGTCTACCGCCGATTCCTGCTGATGCGCTGTCGGAGCGACGGCGTGGCGGATTTCGCCTTCGGCCCTGCGCAAACAAACATTGTCACCGTCGGCGGCGGCACCGGCACCACCGACAGCCTGGAGGTTGCGTTTGGCCTGGACATCCAAAGCGACAGCAAGTAATCGTTAGTCTCACCGGAGTAACCAAGCAACGTGAGCGTTCCGATGAGCATGCTTGGATTGGTAAAAACAATGGCCGGCACCTCCCTGCCCTAGTGGATGAAATCGCGCCCTTTATTTCGCAACCTGATCGGCATAACGTTGCTGGCGTTAAGCGCACTGTCATCCGCGCGATCGCAAACGCGGCAGGATCCGTCCGGTCGCGGACCGGGCCCCGCAATACTAGTCCCAGCACAGGGCGTTCTCTACTTCGTCAATACCACCAGTGACACAGTCGTAGCCGGGGCGTGCGCCAATGGACAGGCAAACTGTTCTCTGCGCGGCGCGATTCAGGCCGCGAACAGTCACCCGGGCGAGGATGGAATTGATATCAGCCTCCCCACTGGCTCGATCATCAATCTGTCCGCCGCGCTGCCGGACATCACCGAGAGCGTCAGCATCGCCGGCCCCGGGCCGAACCTGGTAACGGTACGACGCAATACGGCAGGAACTTATCGCATTTTCAACGTGACTGCGGGCCCGACCAGCATTTCCGGGCTGACGATTAGCAACGGCGTCGCGACTACGGGAGGCGGGATCAACAAAACCAGTTCCGCTCTCACGATCACCAATTGCGTCTTTCTTGGAAACGTAGCTCAGAATGGCGGCGGAATTTATAACGGTGGCGGGACGCTAAATGTCACCAACTGTGCATTCACCAATAATGGTGCGGACGCCACTGGTGGCGGCATTGCTAATGATTTTTTCGGCACCCTCAATGTGATCGGCAGCACCTTCACCGGCAATATCGCTAATAATGGCAACCCCAGCGCTTCTGGTGGCGCTGCGATCGGCAACGGCAATCTCAACAGCTCCAGCGGCGGCTTCGCGAACGTCACCAACTGCACCATCACCGGTAACACGGCGATTCAAGGCGGCGGTATTTCCACAGTCGCGGCCTTCGCCGGCGGGGCCCTGACCGTGACCAACAGCACCATCGTCCGAAACTTTTCGTCCGGCAGCAATGGCGGCGGTATTTCCAGCGACTCCAGCGGGCCGGTGAATATCAAGAATACGATGGTCGCTCTCAGCACTGGAACGCGCGACGTGAATGGCATCTTTGTATCGAGCGGCTTTAATCTGATCGGCAAGGTTGACGGAAGCACGGGCTTCACCGCCCCCACGGATCAGACCGGAACCATCGCCGCGCCGCTCGATCCTAAGATCGATCCGGCCGGATTGCAGAACAACGGCGGGCCTACGCAGACGATCGTCTTGCAATCCGGCAGCCCGGCGATCGACAAGGGCACCAGCGGTGGCTTGACCGGTAACCTGACGACCGACCAACGCGGCTCAGGTTTTCCGCGCACGATTGATTACCCGGTCGCCCCCAATGCCCCGGGCGGCGATGGCGCGGACATTGGCGCAGTCGAGTTCGGAGGATCGCTCGTGCCTATTAGTGTTTCCCGAAAGATGCATGGAGCCGCCATCTTTGACATGGATCTCCCGCAAATCGCTACCGCCGGCGTCGAATGCCGCACCGGCGGTGCGGCCAATAATCATCAAGCGATCGTGAACTTCCCCGGACCGGTCACGGTGACTAACGCCAGCGTGACTACTGGCACGGGGAGCGTGAGCAATTTTGTCGTTAACGGTTCGCAGGTAACCGTCAATCTCGCCGCAGTCGCTAACGCGCAGACCATCGCCCTGACACTTTTCGGCGTGAGCAACGGAACGATCATAGGGAACGTCAGCGTTCCCATGGGCCTGCTGCTGGGCGACACTAACGGCAACGGCACCGTCAACGCGACTGACGTAGGCCAGGCCAAAGCGCAATCCGGCCAACCGGTGACTGCGGCCAACTTCCGCAACGACGTCAACGTGAACGGTTCGATCAACGCCACCGACATCGGGCAAGTGAAAACGCAATCCGGCGCTGCACTGCCTTAATCCCTCAGCATCGCAAGATTCTTCGAGCCCGAGAGCCGGTTACATCTTGGTCCGACCGGAGAGCGCTTGGTAGAGCGTGAGCTGATCCGCGGACTCAAGCCCGCCCCCAGCCGGCAGACCGTGCGCAATCCGCGTGAGCGTCACCGGATGCGGCTTCAGCAACTCCACCAGGTAATTCGTCGTCGCTTCGCCTTCCACATCCGCCGCCAGCGCCAGGATGACTTCGCTGAATCCGTCCGTCTCCACGCGTTTTACCAGTTCGGCGATCCGCAGATCCTCCGGCCCCACATGATCGAGCGGCGAGATCCGGCCGCCTAACGAATGATAGCGTCCACGAAAGGCGCTCGTCCTTTCCAGCGGGAGAATATCGGTCGGCTGTTCGACCACGCAGAGCAAATCCGCCGCGCGCGTCGGATCGGCGCAAATCTCGCAAACTTCCTCCATCGTGAAAAATCCACACCGCGCACACGGTCGGATCAATTGACGCGTCGCCGCGATGGCACGCGCAATTTCCTCCGGTTGCTGCCCGCGCGCCTGCACCATCCAGAGTGCGATCCGCTCCGCCGAGCGTGGCCCCACCCCGGGCATCTGCCGCAATTGCGCGATCAACTCCCGGATCGCCGCCGGATACTCAATCTTCCTCAAAATGAAACGCTACCCGTCGAGCGCATCGATCAGTTGCAAAGCCAGCGGCTCGAGACGCCGCAAATAAAGCTGGAGCGGCGCGTCCTCCAGATCGTTCGGGCCGCGCGCATTTTGAAACTGCGAATACGCTTCCGCCCACCGCTTCTCACGGTAAAGCACCACGCCATTCCAAAACGAATCGCGCCGCGCGATTTGTTCCGGCGTCGCCTCCGCCGCGAGCATGATCGGCTCATAAATTTCGTGCCGCTCGCGCGCATCCACCCCGCTGAGGAAATCGACCGGGCGCGCCAGCACCGCCGGGCTCGCCATCTCGAAGGTGCGCGGACCGATCAAAATGCTGGAGCCATAGAAACGGTTCGCAATGCAAAAGCGTCGCGCCAATTCCACCGGCTCGCCGACGGAGAGCAGTTCGGGCCGGTCGTCCTTCTCCAGCGGCGCGATGATCGTCGTCCCGGAGCTGATCCCGATGTGCACATTGAATTTACTCCAAAAATCGTCCTTCCCGCTGCCGCGTCGCTTCTCGAAGGATTGCAAAAGTGTGAGCGCGTGGCGCGTGGCTTTCTCCGCCTGCCCATCATCCGTCCCGGGAAATCCGAAGAACGCCACGACGCCCTCGCCCGTCACGGTCTCGATGTAAGCGCCGGCATCCTTCAAAGAATCGGTCGTGTGCTGGACAAATTTTTCGGTAATCTGCGCCAGCACCGCAGGCGAACATTCCTCCGCGAGATCGTGCTTGTTCGCGATGTCGCAGACCAGCGCGGTCGTCTCAAAACTGCGGGCCTCGGGATCGAACGAGACTTCACCCGCCGCGAGTTTGGCGAACTGCTCGTCGGACACGCGGCCGCGAAAATAATCCCGCGCTCGCCCCGAATGGCTGCGCCCGCGCACGGCCGCATAGCCCGTGGCGGAAAAGAATCCGAGCGCCAGCGCGGCGAGCGATGGCAGCGGCTGAAACAAAATCCCATAGAGCAAACAAACCCAAATCACCGCCACGAGTTCGAGCGCGAGAATCGCCAGCGGCCAGCCGAGCCGTTTCCGCCGCGGGCTGGCCAGCACCAGCCAGGCGGCGCCAAACGAGAGCACGAGGACGAGCGCATATTGCAGCTTCGGGCTAACGACTTTCGTGGTCGCGTGGCCATCGGCCACCAAGCTCATGATTCCGCGCTCCAAGGGCAGCGACAGCCCGGTCGCGTGCGCGGCGATAATCAGCGCACTGACGAGCGCGCCAAGAATCAGCGCGACGACTAACGACCGTTTCATGCCGAGACTGCTCTCAAGCTTTCTCCGCCGGTGCAAGCGGATAGTGCGAGCGCACCACCAGTTCACTTAGAAATTTATCCGGCGCATCGACCGCGCCACGATCAAGGACGAAGCTCTTTTGCCCAGTATTTTTCTGCACCAGGCTGAGGCCGAACTGGTAGTCCTTGAAGAGGTGCGCGCAGAGTTCCGGCATCGTCATCCGCTCGGCTGCCGCGCGTTCCACCAGCCGGCGGAACGCTTCTTCTTCGAAAGTGAGCTCCAACCCGTGCTCCTGCTGAAACTGATCGGCAAAGGTGCGCACGCTTTGCAAAAGCACCGCCTCTTCCTGCTTGTGCCCTTCCGCCATCAGGCGCTCCAGCACGCGTTTCGGTTCCTGCACCAATTCTGTCGAAACGCGCAGTTGCGTCAGCCCCGAGCCGGCGAGGTGATATTTGAAATCGCGGAATAATTTTTCCCAAACCGTGAGCAAACCTCGCGCGCCGGTTTTTTCTTTTGCCGCTTCTTCCGCGATCAGGCGCAACGCCTCATCCTCGAAACTGATCTCAATCCCGTAGGCGCGAAAGGCCCGCTCGTACTGCCGAAGAATGCTGCCTTCAGAGAACTTCATGATCTTGAAGAGATCGTTCGCCGTCAGCTGCTCGCAGACCACGCGCACTGGCAACCGCCCGATGAACTCCGGCTCGAAGCCGTATTCGATGAAATCCTGCGTGCGCACGAACTGGAACAACTCGTTATCCATCACCACCCGCGGCTCCGCGCTAAACCCGATCTGACCCTGCGCCATCCGCCGCGAGACCTGCTCTTTCAAACGCTCGAACGCTCCGCTCACCACAAACAGGATGTGCCGCGTGCTGATCGTCTCGCGTTTTGCTTTTCCGCCGCGCTTTTGCATTTCAAACGCCGCCTGCAGTTGCGATTGCAAATCGTTCGCGCTCCGCAGCGGCACCTCCGTGTCCTCCATCAGCTTCAAAAGTGTCGTCTGCACGCCACGCCCGCTCACGTCGCGTCCGGCGAGATTGCTCGCGGCCGCGATCTTGTCGATCTCGTCGATGTAAATGATGCCGAACTGCGCCAGCGCGACATCGCCATCCGCCTTCTGCACCAGCTCGCGCACGAGATCTTCGACGTCGCCGCCCACGTAACCGGTCTCGCTAAATTTCGTCGCGTCCGCTTTCACAAACGGCACTTTGATCAGCTCCGCGATGTGTTTAATCAGATACGTTTTCCCCACGCCAGTCGGCCCGACCAGGATGACGTTCTGCTTCGCGTACTCCGTCCCTTCCGCTCGCGCCGCGTCTTCCTTCTCCAGCTGTCGCTGATAGTTCACGTGGTTGTAATGGTCGCAAACCGCGATCGAGAGCACCTTCTTCGCCTCGTCCTGCTGGATCACGAAGCGATCCAGATGCGCCTTGATATCGCGCGGCAAAAAATCGAAAGCGAATTCTTCCTCCGAAACCTTCGTCGGCTTCTCCTCTGCACCGGCCTCCTCCGCTTCCGGCTGCGTGAAGGTCGAAAACGCCACGTTGTCCCCAAAGTTCGACTTCATGAACTCGGAGAGCTTCGATTTCAATTCTTCGGGCGAGGGAAATGGCGGGTTCTGTTCCATGGTCAAGTGCTCGCCTGGCAATGGCCAGGCGAGAGACAATGAAACTACCATCCGCCTGCGGAGTGTAAAACGACGGGCCTTATTAGCCTTGCAGCGAATACCCCCGTGGGGTATATATAGCGGGTGAACTCAGAGCAACAGAAAAAATTGCAATCCCGCATCAGGCGCATCACCGGCCAAATCGCCGGCATCCAGCGCATGATCGAGGACGACCGCTATTGCGTCGATATTCTCAACCAAATTTCCGCCGTCCGCTCCGCGCTCGACGCGCTCGGCGTCGAACTCCTGCGTAATCACATCGAATGCTGCGTCGTCGGCCACGGCACCGACTCCGAACACGCGCACGCCAAACCCATGAAACCCCAGGAGTTGCTCGACGAACTCCAAACCGCCCTCTCCCGCTTCCTCAAATGAAAACGACCGAAGAAAAAACGACCGAGAACCACTCCTGCTGCCATTCCGACGAGCATCACACCGCGAGCGAAACCGACGCAGCCGCCCAGGCGCGCAAACCCGCGAGCAAATATTTCTGCCCCATGTGCCCCGGGGTGGAATCCGACAAACCCGGCACCTGCCCAAAGTGCGGCATGGCATTGGAGCGCAACCCCACCTGGTCCCCCCCGCAGTCGAAAATTTACACCTGCCCGATGCATCCTCAGATCGAGCAGCCCACGCCCGGCAACTGCCCCATCTGCGGCATGGCCCTGGAACCAAAAACCGTTTCCAGCGGCGACGAAGAGGACACTTCCGAGCTCGACGATATGTCGCGCCGCCTTTGGATCGGCGGAGCGATAACGCTTCCCGTTTTCCTTCTCGCCATGGCACACTTGATCCCGAATCCACCCGCGTGGGTCATGGGCGAAACGTCGCGCTGGTCGCAATTCGCACTCAGTACGCCGGTCGTCCTTTGGGCTGGCGCACCTTTTTTCCAACGCGCGCTCCTTTCGCTCCGCACCTGGAATCTCAACATGTTCACCCTCATCGGCATCGGCGTCGGCGCGGCCTATTTCTACAGCGCGGTCGCGATGCTCCTGCCGGGCATCTTCCCGCCCTCCTTCCGTGAGCATGGAGCGATCGGCGTTTACTTCGAAGCCGCGGCCATGATCACTGTCCTGGTATTGTTAGGCCAGGTCCTCGAGCTCCGCGCGCGGGCCCGCACCGGCGCCGCCATTCGCGCGCTGCTCGACCTCGCCCCAAAGACCGCGCGACGTGTGCGCGACGGCCAGGAAGAAGATGTGCCGGTGGATGAGATTGAACTCGGCGACCTCCTCCGCGTTCGTCCCGGCGAAAAAATCCCCGTCGATGGCGAGATCACGGAAGGCCGGAGCACGATCGACGAATCCATGATCACCGGCGAGCCCATGCCCGCCGAGAAAACGACCGGCGACAAAGTAACCGGCGGCACCGTCAACAAAACCGGCGGCTTCGTCGTGAAAGCCGAACGCGTCGGCCTCGAGACCATGCTCTCGCGCATCGTCGAGATGGTCGCGGACGCGCAACGCAGCCGCGCGCCCATCCAAGCGTTAGCCGACAAAGTGGCCGGCATTTTTGTTCCCACCGTCATCGCCGTGGCACTCGTCACCTTCGTGCTCTGGTGGTGGCTCGGCCCCGAACCCCGCCTCGCCCACGGCATCATCAACGCCGTCGCCGTCCTCATCATCGCATGCCCGTGCGCGCTCGGACTCGCCACGCCCATGTCCATCATGGTCGGAGTCGGCCGCGGCGCCCAGGAAGGCGTCCTGATCAAAAACGCCGAAGCCATGGAACGCATGGAAAAAGTGCAAACCCTCGTCGTCGACAAAACCGGCACCCTCACCGAAGGCAAACCCGCCCTCACCGAAATCATCCCCGCGTCTGGCTTCGAGGAAAAAGAAATTCTCGCGTTAGCCGCCGCCGTCGAACAGCAGAGCGAACATCCCATCGCCGCCGCTATCGTCGCCGGCGCTAAAGAACGCGGCGCGCAAATCCCC
>JBDSNB010000273.1:0-13524 GCA_039915555.1 Chthoniobacterales bacterium
TCCGCGTGCGCCAGTTGAAGGTGCCGGTGGTGGCATAATACTCGTTCGTGTACCAGAAAGTGGAATCGTCCACCGGATCAATGGTCAGCCCGCTGTAATCGCCCCAGCGGTTGCCCGTGCCGGTTTGGCTGCCGGTGCCGGCAAACAAGGTGGCTTCACCCTGCGCGAGCGTGTTTAGCGGATCACTTACCAAGCGCCCTGCATAGCGAAGTTGAGGATTGATGGTGGCACTGGAAGCACTAAAGCCGAGCGCCATGTTTCCATCTTTATCCATGGCAGCGCTTCCCATCCAACGCCAGGTGGTATCAGGTTGGTAGGTGCTCTCTTGGAAAACAGTCAATGGTCCAGCGTTCACATTGCGCAACTCAAACCAGCGAACCCCTGCCACGCCACCGGAGCTGACACTGAGATTGCCCACGACCGCATCGTGTCCGTCGGCAAATTTCCGGTAAGCCAGCCGGTACATGAGCCGATCGCCAATCCCATCCAAGGCGGCGGCAGCCCCTAACTCGGGGACGCAAGCGCGGGTGGAGGGACAGAGCGCGGTGTAGCCCGCCGCCGGTGGACTGGCGAAGACAGTAAAGGTGGAGTTCGCCGGGGTGACGAAGTCCGCGTGGAAATGCCAGGTCTTGTAGGTGTTGCCGTTGCCCGTTCCCGGAGTTTCCACAAAGGGAGCCCGGGCCCCTGCCGTCGGCAGATTGTTGCCGTCGATATCCGCCGGCAAAAAGTACTCATTGTTAGCGCCTCCCGGGGTGAGGCCCGGCGAGATAAAGGTAGCCGGCAGGCCTGCCAGCATTTTTGCGCGATCGAAAACGAACGCCTGGGTACCAAGGAAGGCTGTGCCCCCTGCGTTGAAAACATTGTCGGCCATGTAATATCCATCGATCCAGACAGCGAGGTGCGGGTAATCAAAGAAGTTGGTCCCAAGCGTGAAGTCGTAGCGGAAATAGGCGCCGGTTGCGTCGCTCGTCTGCGAGACCGCGATGCACTCGTGCGTGGGGGGCGAGCCCGCGAACTGCGTAATCACCCAGCGGTTCGCAAGCTGATCATAAAGCACGATCGGGTCGCCACTGCCGCCGGTCTCGCAAACGCCGCCGAAACCAGCCCAGACTGACTGAATCCCGACTGGACCGAGGAGCGAGTTACCGTTGCTCTTATCAAAAACTTGGAGGGCCTCGTTCACCATCTGCACATATTGCGTGGCACCGACTTCACCGTTGGTATCGGGCGGCGCGCAATTGCAACCCACGCCCGGGAAAGGAATGCCATCGAAATTCCGAATCGGATTGGGGATGGAAGGGGCCAACTTCGCCAACATCGAGGCGTGCGCGTTTTGTACGACGGGATCCGGACTATCGACATGCTTGTGCGGGAGGCGTGGGTTGAGATTTGCCTCGCGCTCGAATTCTTTCGCTTTGACTGGCCACGGCGGCTGATTTCGTAGAGGGGGCGAAACATCGTTCCGTTCCGAGGCGACCGAAATCATGCCGGTGCGCTGCTCGGATTTGGCAAGATTTTCCTTAGCGTTTTCGCCCTGCGCTTGTGCGGAGGACCCAGTAAATACGCCCAGGCCGAGGAGCGCAATGACCGTGCCGATGAAGCACAGCGTGAACGCAAACAGGACCCGAGGGTTGACGAATGCGGATTGCAGTGATGTTTTTTTCATGAATGAGGTTGGGTGATCTTCGCTAGCCACAGCACACCGATTGCGGGGCTGCGATCTTTCTCCTACTCGCTCGGTAGGGTCAAGAATGCCGCGGAGGCTATTTGCCCGGACCATTTCCTGTCAACGCAAAATCTTCGGATCCCGCAACTTTTGCAGGTTTTGGCACCAGCCCATAACTTTCCGCGCGGCGCCACCATTCCCTCATTTCCGTGCCTCGCCCGCAAAGCGCCGCTTGACGGCTCGCCCGCTCCGGGTTCTTCGTTTCACTCCAACTATTCCGCCGCGCGCCTCATGAAACGCTTTCTACCTTTTCTCATCATCCTCGTGATCGCCGTTCTCGCCCTCGGCGCCGGGACCGCGCTTTTCCGAGCGAAACGTGAAGTCCCCTTCGCTCCCATCCCGGGCGAATTGCAATCCGCCAACCCCGGCGCCGTCCCGCCCCATTTTCGGGGCCCGCCCGCCGCCCCCATCGTCCTGGAGGAGTTCGCCGATCTGCAGTGTCCGCCCTGTTCCTTCCTCGCCGCCGCCTTGAAAAAGCTCGAGCACGATTACGAAGGACGCATTCGCGTGGTCTTCCGCCAGTTTCCACTCCCCATGCATGAGCACGCCGTGGAAGCCGCCCGCGCCGCCGAAGCCGCCGGCGCGCAGGGGAAATTCTGGGAAATGACCGACCTCCTTTACGAAAATCAGGTACTCTGGACCAAGGAGACCAGCGTCACCGCCATCTTTGAGGAATATGCGCAGAAGATCGGACTCGATCTCGCGCGTTTCAAAATCGACTGCGAGGATAACAAGTTGTTAGGCCGGATCGGGCTCGACAACCAGCGCGGCATTTCCCTCGGCGTCACCTCCACTCCCACCCTTTTCATCAATAACCAGCGCGTTCCCCAGCAATCGATGCACGATGCCGGTTTGCGCGCCGCGATCGATAACGTGGCCAACGGCAATGACCCCTTCCCCGAATCGTAAGCCATGAAAGCAAGAACCGCCTCCCGCTCCTCGACCGCTGCGGCGCCCTCGCGCGGGCCGCGCTACATCGCCATCGCCATCGCCGTTCTCTCCCTCGTCGGCCTCGCCGAGACCACCTACCTTACCGCCGCCCACCTCGCCGGCTCGCATGTCACCTGCGTGACGGCCGCGAATTGCTCCCAAGTCCTCGGCAGCGCCTACGCCTCCTTCCGCGGCATCCCGCTCGCCAGCATCGGCGCGCTCGGTTACTTCTCCGCCTTCAGTTTCGCCACCCTCGCCGCCTTTGGCTATCGCCGTGCTGCCACCCTGCTCGCGCTCACCGTCACGGCCATGTTTCTTACCACTCTCTGGCTTCTCTACTTGCAAGCGTTCGTCCTGCACGCCTTCTGCGATTACTGCCTCTTCTCCGCCGCGCTCATTTTTCTCCTCGCCGGCCTGCTCATCGCCACGCCTTCCCCGCGCCAAGTCTAACGAGCCGATTTTCTTTCCCGGTCGGACAGCGCTTGTCCGCCCCATCTGCTAGAATGGGCGCGTGCAATTGGAATTGAAACTCCAGCCCGACCGCGGCTCCGCCTTGCTCATCGCTCCCTCCTCCGAGGCCGCCTGGCAGGGCGGCATCGCAGATTGGTTGACGCACCGCGCACCGGAGGCTTGGAAACACGAACGGCCCACCCTCGTTCTCGCTCCCACGCGTGGCCAGACGCAGGCTCTCCGGGATCGCGCTCTGCGCGCCGGGCTCTCCGTGCTCGGGTTGCAATTCCTGACCCCACCGCATCTCCGCATCTTGCTCGCGAGCGACGCCCTTCACCTGCCCCCGCCGCGTGAGCATCTGCGCGTCCTGCTCGCGCTCGCGGCGGAAGAAACACTCGCCCAATCCGACCTTGGCGAAGCCGAACGCCTTGCCGCCGTTTCCGTTCGTCGCACCCCGGAGCACATCCTCCGTTTGCTCGAACAACTCAGCGCCGCGGGTTGCGATTTTCGCGCCGTGGACCTGCCCGCCTTCCGCCCCGTGGTGCGGAAATTTCATCGCCTCCTCAGTGCCTCGCACTTCGATCTCTTCCCCGCCACCGATCGCCAAACACTCGCGCACCGCCGCCAGACCACCCCCGCCATTCATCAACTTCTCCTCACCGGATTCCACGGCGCGCACTGGCCGCTCTGGCCGCTGCTCCGCGCCGCCGTCCAGGCCGCGGAACACGCCACCATCCTCCTGCAATACCCGCGTCCCGAAGCGCACGATCTTGACGCCGCCTGGATTGGCACCTGGGAGGAGTCGTTAGGCGAAGCCCAACCGCTTGAAATCGAAACCAGCGCCTCCCCGCCCGCCCGCAAAACCTACTTCCTCGCCGGCCTCGACACGCGCGAGCAGGCCGAAGCCATCACCGCTGTCGCACACCAATTTCTCGCCCACGAAAACTGCATCCGGGTCGGACTGGTTTTCCCTGACGCCGGCGCGCTCTCCCGCCTCGTCGCCTCCGTCCTCACGCGCCAGGGCATTCCGCATTTCGACACCATGGGGCAGATGGCGCCCGGCATTTTCGAGGAGCCCGATTTCTGGAGTTGGATGGAATTGCAACGCACCCCGCGCTTGAACGCCCTCCTCCGTTTCCTCACCGCGCTCCCGCACGAGCACTCCATCTTCCAGGAAATTTCACGTCGCCAGATCGCCGACGCGCTCCACCGAGCGCTCGGCGAACTCGCGCTCGACGAACTCACCATCCTGATTACGTCCGCGCGGGGCCGCGACGCGAAGGGCGAACTCATCTCCGCCGCTCTGTCCGCCATCCGCTTCCTCCCCGCGCACGCCACCTTTGCGGAATTTCTCCGCACCACCGGGGACGCCTTTGCGGCCCTCGGTTGGAGCGAGCGCTGGCGCGAAATCGAACAGAGCGCCGTCTGGACCGCGACCGTGCCCGCCGCCTTTTCGCGCACGCTCTTTCTGCAATGGCTCCAGGAAACCGCGGCCAGTTCCCGCGTCACGCGCGACTTGTTAGGCCAGCATCCCTACGCGCGCGTCCAGCTCCTCACCCCGGCGCAGGCCGAGGATCAAACCTGGTCGCATCTCATCCTCGCGGGCTTGAACGAAAGCGCCTGGCCCGCCAGCACGCGGGGCGATTTTCTCCCCGCCACCCAAATCGAAACGCTCAATCAAGACGTCCAAAAACTAAACCGCGCCGCCAGCCGCCGCGGCCGCCAGGGCGAAGGCCATCTCGCCGTCCGCGAAGGCGCCACCCTTTTCCTCGGCGCCGCCCAAGAGCGGCAGCTCGCCCTCGCGCAATTCTCCAGCCTCATCGAATCTGCCCAACACGGCCTCGCCCTCACCGCTGCGGTCGTGCAGGAAGCCACGCCGGAACGCATCTCGAACCCGAGCGAGTTTTTCGGCCGCGTTTATCACGAGGTCCACGGCCAGCCCGTCGGTCAATCCACCATGCGCGCCCTGCGCGACGCCACCCGCCGCTGGCTCGACGCCGCCGCGCTCCCTCCCCGCCCGCAGACCGCCGCCAGGCCCGGCATTCTGCAAACCCGTGCCGCCTACACCGCCCGTCGCGTCATCGAACCCTCAGGCGCCTACGATTTTGCGCTCCGCACTCCGCCTAACGAGAACAAACCGCTCAGCGTCAGTGCGGTCGAAGCCCTGTTAAAAACGCCCGCCCTCATCTGGATGGAGCATTATCTCGGCGTCAGCGGTGCAGAAGATTCCACCTACGCGTGGAACGCGACCGTCGGAAAATGGACGCACGACTGGCTGGCCAGCGCGCTCGGGAAAAACGAAGGCTTCGCCGCGTTTCCCACGCCGGCCGAGATCGAGCAACGCATCCTCGCCGCCGCGGACCGCAGACGCGCGGAAGTGCGAGTGCTCTGCCAGAAAGCGAGCAAAGAGGTGCCCGATTGGTGGGAGTCCGGCTGGGAAAACGCGCTCTGCCTGGCGCTCACGCTCGGTCGCATTCTCGGCACCGCCGCCGGCTGGACGTGGGCCGTCCCGGAGTGGCGCCTGGAAACGCTCCCGATCGTCGTGGGCGAAGACCGCAGCCTTCTCTTGCGCGGACGCGCCGACCTCTTGTTAGCCAACACCGCCGCCCAGCCCGACTCGCTTGAACTCCCCGCGCTCTGGATCGTCGATTTCAAAACCGGCAGCAAAAAATCTCTCGCCTCCAAATCCAAACAAACCGACGACCAACGCCTCGATCGCGTCCGCAAGCAGGTCTTGAAACGCGACGCGCTCCAGCTCGGCCTCTATGCGCTCGCCGCGCAACAACTCGGCGCCAAAAGCGTGCAGGTCAGCCTCCTTTCGCCGCTCCTCGCCGAGGCCGAACCACAACTGCACCTCAACGATTTCGCGCAATGCGAACCCGCCTTCCGGGAACTGGCGCGCATGCAGGCCACCGGCGTTTTCGGCATGCACGGCACATTGCGCGACGCCTACAGCTTCGCGAAAGACTACCCACTCGCCACCCTCGCGATCGATCGCGAAATCACCGAAGCGCGCTGGGAAAAAACGCACCCCGATCTGCCGATCGACGAGGAGGGCTGGTGAGCACGACGCCACGCGATCAACCGGCGCGCGATCGTTTCGCGCGCGAGCTCGATCGGAATTTTTCCGTCGTCGCCGCGGCCGGTTCCGGCAAAACCCGGGCGGTGACCGATCGCATCGTGCGCCTCGCGCAATCGCCCGCTGCCGCCACCCTGCTCCCGCGTCTCGTGGTCCTCACTTTCGCGAACCGCGCCGCCGATGAAATGCAGCAACGCGCGCGCGAAAAAATTCTCACCTCTTCTCCGAAGCCGGACGTGGTGGGCGCCTTTAATCGCGCCTGGTTCGGCACCATTCACGCTTTCTGCCTCAAGCTGCTGAACGACTACGGCCACTATCTCGGCCTGCCCGCGCCGCTCGAATTAATTACGGACGACGACGATCTCTGGAACGAATTCGTGCAGCAACAAACCAGCGTGGGCCGTTCGCTCACACCGGAAAATCGCGCCGCGCTCCTGCGCCTCGCTTCTGTCCGTCACATTATGGAGCTGGGCCGGCAGGCGGGTTCCGCCTTGTTGCATCCGGCCGAACCGTGCGCTCGTCCCGCACCGGATTTCACGGAACTTGATCGCGCCTTCCTGACGGCACGGAAGAGCGAGACGATCGCCAATTCCACCGCGCAACTGAGAGCGTGGAATGCCGGTTATCGTGACGGCAGCGGGTTTTTGCGCTGGCCGGTTTGTTCCACCAAAGCGGGCGGGATCGATCAAACTTGGGCGAAGGCGTTTGCTCCCTTACGCCGCTGGGTCAACCAAGCCGCCATCTGCGTGGCGGCCGAAGTGCAGCGCGATTATCGGAACTTCCGGCTCGAGCGCGGCGTCGTCACCTACGCCGATCAAATCGCGCTAGCCGACGAACTCCTACAGCATCCGGAAGCCGCACGCCGGATTCGCCAGCTCGATTTCATCGTCATCCTGGACGAAGCGCAGGACACCGATCCCGCCCAGTTTTCCGTCCTTTTGGAAATGACGCGACCGGCAGACGCGCGCGGCCGTTGGATGGACGATCCTACGAGCGCCCCGCCACGCCCCGGCCACTTCTGCATGGTGGGCGATTTCCAGCAATCGATCTATCACGACCGCGCGGATCTCGACCGCTATCGCTCCGTGCATGATGCCCTCGTGCAAACGGAGGCTGGCGATGCGCTCAAGTTCTCCGTCACCTTCCGACTCGATCAGCGCCAGCTCGATTTCATCAACCAAACCTTCGGCGAAATCCTCCATGGCACGGGTGGCCAGGTGGACTTCGTCGAACTGCTTCCGCGTCCGCAAATTCTCCCTGGCCAGGTCATCCGTCTCTCGCTTTCCGGCAGCCTTCTCGAGGGCGAAGAGAAATTGAAAGACCGCGTCATCGCGCGGATCGAGGCAAACGAGTTGGCGCGCTGGTTAAAGGAACACGGGGTGGAAAAACTGCGCGCGCGTCATTGGCGCGAAGTGGCGATCCTGTGCCCGCGCCGCGACTGGCTGCGCACCATGGCGATCGCGCTCCGTAAAGCCGGCTTGCCGGTTGAGGTGCAATCGGAGAGCGACCTGCAAGCAGACTCGCCGGCATACGCCTGGCTCACTGCGCTCTGCACGATCATGGTGGAACCGCGGAACCACTACGAAATCGTCGGCGTCCTGCGCGAAGTCTACGGCCTTTCCGATCACGACCTCGCGGCGTTTTCCGAAGCGATCGGCGCGCGTTTCCAAATTGAAACCAAGGCCGCGGCGGCCGGCGTCGTCTCTTCGCAAATCGCCGAACTCGCCGAGTTGCGTGCGTCGTTGCTAACGCTCCCACTCTTCGCCGCGATCCAGCAATTGATCGAGCGGAGCGCGTTGCGCGAACGCATCGCGCTCCTGCCGGACGAAGATTTCAAGAACCCGCTCGCCGATCTTGAAACCTTGCTCACGCTCGCCGCCGAATCCGCCGCCAGCGGCGCCACCCTCGCCGATTTCGCGGAGCGCCTCCGTTCCGAAATGGATCTCCAACGCCCGGTGCGTCTCTCGGATGAAAACGCCATCCAGCTCATCACCGCGCAGAAAGCGAAGGGCTCGGAGTGGGACGCGGTCATCGTCCCGTTTCTCAGCCGGCGCATCGTTGGTTTTTCGCCGCGTTACCCGTCGCTCATCCGCGTCCCGGGAAGCGACAAAGTCATCGCTGCCCTGCACAAGGAAGATCGCGAAGACGAAATCAAAGAAGCAAACAAAGTCCTGCGCCGACAGGAGAGCGAGCGTCTCCTCTACGTCGCCCTCACGCGCGCGCGGCACACGCTCATGCTCGTCGCCGATCGCGAACTTTTTTGTTCTCGCAGCGATCGGCTGTCGGATGATTCGCAACTCAAATTCCTCCGCGGCGATTACCAGGAATCGAGCTCCGACGCGCTCGAAGCTTTACCCGCCAACACCGAGGCCTGCACGGCGACCACCGCGGCATGGGACGAGAAGCAAGCGCGGCCCACGACTCCGGCGCTGACGCTTCCCACCCTCGACCCATCTCTCATCGCCCAGGCGCGCGAGCGCGCGGCCGTTTTCATCCGCAAACAAAACCCGAGTGGCTACGAGGAACCGCTCGATCTGCCAGACAGCACCCCCCGCCCGCGCACCCGTTCCCTGATGGACAACGCGGCCACGCTCTACGGGAGTTGGTGGCACGCGCTCTTTCAACATTTCCCATGGAAGGAAAATCCCTCGGAGCACGGGCAGCGCGCTTTCGATGTCTTGCAACCGAGCTCGCCCGATCCGAAACGTTCCACGCGCGAATGGCGTCTCCTGCTGGAAGGCGCACTCCGGGAGTCGCTACTCACCGACTTCCTGCGCCACCCTGGCAGCGTAGCTCACACCGAGTATCCCTTCCTGTGGCGAGTAAACGATGAGAGTTGCATGGAAGGCGTCATCGATCTGCTCATCGTCGATCCCGCGCGCACGCGCTGCCTCGTGCTGGATTGGAAAACCAATCACGTGCAGTCCGACGGGCTGGAAAAATTGCGCGCGCAATACCGCGCCCAGATTACGGCCTATTGGAAAGCGGCCAGCGCGCTCACCGGTTTCGGCGTGAGCGCCGGGCTCTATTCCACCGCCACCGGAAAACTGCTCGTCTACGAAACCGACGAGATGGAAACGGAATGGTCTCGCCTCGCGAAACTCCCGCCGCCACAAATGGAAACTGAGCTCACGCCCGAAGATCCGTGAGCGCCTCGCCCGGATTTAGATTGAAAAACCGAGCCGTGATGCAGAATACCCTTATGCGCCTCCGCCGGTTCCTGCTCAGCCTTGGCCTCGGCGCAATCTGTCTGCTAAACGCGCACGCGCAGAAAATCATGGCCGTGGAGGAAGCCGTCGCGCTCGCGCGCCAGCAAAACCCCGAGATTCTGATCGCGCGCAAACAACTCGAAGCCGCGCGCGGCGGCATCGTCGAAGCGCGCTCCGGCTATCTCCCGTCGGTCGTTTCCAGCGGCCTCCTGCGAAAACGCGAACAGCAGGAACTCTCGCGCCTGCGCGAAGATGATTACAACGCCTCGCTTCGCGTCATCCAAAGCGTCTACAGCGGCGGCGCGAACAAGGCGCGTCTCGGCATCGCGCGCCTGAACGAAGAAAAACGCGCGCTCGAACTGGCGGCCATCCAACAACGCGTCGCGATGGATGTGCGCATCGCGTGGTATGAGCTGCTCCTCAACCGCGCGAAAATCGAAGTCCGGCAGCAATCGGTCGGCGTCATGCGCGACGAATTGAAGGTGCAACAAGAACGCCTCCTCGCCGGCACCGTCGGGGAATTAAACGTCCGCCGGGCCGAAGTCTCGCTCGCGAATGAGCAGCCCGAATTATTCGAAGCGCAAACCCGCGTCCAAAATTCCTACCTCCGCCTGAACGAACTCTGCGGCATCAGCCAAACCCGCGCCGCCTTCACCCCTGCCGGCCAGCTCCAATACCAAGCCGCGCGCCCCGACCTCACGGAAAGTCTCGCGCGCGCCACCGCCATGCGGCCCGAGATTCGCGCCCGCCAGATCGATGTGGCGATTGAAGAACAGCAGCTCCTCGTCGACAAAAGCGAGCTGCGCCCGCGCGTTGATGTCTTCACCGGCTACGAAGTGTACAGCGAACGCGATCCGCTGGTCGGCGCCGAATTCAACCACGGCTATGTCGTTGGTCTGAACGCGAGCTGGCACATCTTCGACGGCTTCGCCACGAAGGGCCGCATGCAAGCCACCCGCGCCCGCCGCGACGCCGCCCGCGCCGCTTTGCAAGCCGCGCAGCTCTCCGTCGAATCCGATGTGCGGAGCGCTTTCTTCGATCTCCAGCAAGCCGATCGCGTGATGGAATCGGAAACGCGCAACGTGGTCAACGCCAGCGAATCGCTCGAGCTCGCGCGCAGCAATCTCGGTGCCGGTCTCGGGACGCAACTCGATGTGCTGCAAGCCGCGGCCGACGTCACGCGTGTGCGCACCACGCGTTTGAGCGCGATTTATTTGCACAACAGCGCGCTCGCCCGTCTCGCCCGCGCCACCGCCCTCGAGCCGCAGGAACTCGGCTTCCGGCCGAAAATAGCCGACACCGCGGAAAAGGAACGCGAGACGCAAGCCGTGCGAATCACGCAGCCGCCAACGGCGTTAAGCGAACGATGACGACTCAAACCAAGGTGCGGGTGGCCGCCGCACTCACGCTCCTCGTCGCTTGCGCACTACCGGCTCACGCCATCACGCTCGACGCCGCCCTCGCGCGCACGCTCGAGAAAAATCCCGCGATTCGCGAAGCGCAGGCGCGCCTGGAACAAGCCGCCGGGCGCCGCGTGGTCCTCCGTGCGACCGCGTTGCCCGATGCGCGCGTCCTCATTCCCGGCGGCCTGCAAGGCGGCAAACGCGCCGGAGAAAAAAGCCCGCAACCCTTCGCCTTTGCGCGCGGTCTTCTCTCCCAACCGCTTTTCGATCTCGCGATTCCGCCATCCTATCGCCGCGGCAATATCGAAGTCCTCCTCGCCGAGCAACGGTTGAACGTCGCCGTGATCGAGCAACTGCACACCGCGCGGGTCGCCTACTACACCGCCTCGTATCACGACTCCCTCCTCACCCTCGGCGAAGCGCAACGGTTGCGCCTGGAATCAAACGCCCGCGCGCAGAGCGATCGCTACGAAGCCGGCCGCGCCGACCGGCAGGCCGTCACGGTCGCGCGCCTCCTGGAGCAGGACGTGAAACCGCGCGTCGAAGAATCCCGCCGCGCCGCCAGCGGCGCACTGCTCACGCTCGCCCGCACCATGGGCGACGATCTCGGTCCGAACGCGCAGCTCCCGACCGCCGGCGACCATCTTTCCTTCGCCGCGCTCTCGATCGATGCCGACGCGGAATCAGCCACCGCGCTGAAACATCGCGCGGATTTAAAACTCGCCCGTCTCCTCGTCCGCGCGGCACAGGAAGATCAGCGCATCATCGAAGCGGCCTACTTTCCTGCGATTGACGCGCAAATTTCCGGCGATTACATCCCGGTCTCGGACGTCCGCCGCGGCAGCGAAGGTTCCGCGCGCCGCTCCGACGACATCATTTCTTCGGAGTTGCGCCTCGGCGCCGCCTACACCTGGCGCGTGGTCGACAACGGGAAAGTCGGCGGCGCCGTCGCGCAACGGCGCGCCGCGCGCGAGATCAACGAATTGGTGGTGGCAAAAATGGAAGCCGACGTGCCGCGGCAATTGGCCCAAATCCAAAACAACCTCCGTTCCATCGCTGCCCGTCAGACAGCGCTGTCGCGCGCCACGGTCGTCGCCGAACAAACCGTCGCCGATGTCGTGAACAACCTGACCGAAGGCCGCTCCTCGCAACTCGAATACCGCACGGCGGAAGCGAGTTTTCTCCAATCCAAAGCCGGCCTGCTCGCGGTCGCCTTCCAGCAAAATCTGGCGCGCGCCGAACTGGATCGCGTCACGGGGCGTTACTTTCAATTTTCCGACGACACCGCGGGAAAGCTGCATTAGTTGCAGCCGTTGAAGCTCCCGTTTCCGAAGAAGTTACTTTGGCCCATTGCCTTGGGCGCATTGCTCCTTGCCGCCTTCGCCTATTATTTCTTCCTGCCGGTCGCGGAAGTGGCACGCGTGGTCCGCGGCACCGCGATTTCCGCCGTCTACGGCACGGTCCGGATCGAGCCCACCTTCGTCATCAAAATGCGCGCGCAAAATGCCGGCTTCATTGAATTCGCCGATGAATTTGCCGCTGGCCGCGGTGCCATGGGACGCACCATCGCTAAAGGCGATTTGCTCGCCACGATCGCGGATGAAACGACCGCGCGGCAGTTAAAACAGGCGCGCGCCGATTACCAGGCGGCGCAGCAACGCGCCGAGCTTCCGCTCCCGTCCTCTGAGCCGCTCAAGGTCGCGGAAGACGCCGTCGCGCGGATCGAGCGTCTCACTTCCCTCAGCAACGTTCCGCAGGTGGAAGTGGAGAAAGCGAAGAGCGACGTCGCGCGTTTG
The DNA here is from genome assembly GCA_039915555.1 of Chthoniobacterales bacterium. Taxonomy (GTDB): domain Bacteria; phylum Verrucomicrobiota; class Verrucomicrobiia; order Chthoniobacterales; family UBA10450; genus JACCTI01. The sequence goes on from JBDSNB010000273.1 coordinate 12,594, forward strand.
CAAGGTCAGCTCGAAACCGAACGGATCGAGCGCGATCGCAATCTCGAGAGCCTCGATTCCGTGAGCAAAAAGCTGGAAGCGCAGATGAAGAACTCGGAGATCCGCTCGCCCATGGACGGTTTGCTCACCGGCATCAAGGCGATCAACGGCGAACTGGTTTCCGAAGGCAGCGAGCTCTTCACCGTTTCCGCGAAGAAGAATTATGTCCGCGGCGAAGTGAACGAGGAAGACGTCGGCGAAGTGAAAGCCGGGATGAAAGCGATGCTGCAAGTCTACGCTTTTCGCGGGCGGCGTTTCTCCGCCAAAGTCACTGCCATCACGCCCGCCGCCGATCCGGAGACGCAGCGTTACACCATTCTGCTCGACCTCGAAGACGCGCCCGACAACCTCCTCGCGGGCATGACCGGCGAGATGAACATCATCACCGGCGAACACGCGAACGCGCTGCTGGTTCCGACGCGCGCCCTGCTCGTCGATCAGGTTTTGGTGGTGGATAATGGTCTCGTGCACGGCCGCACGGTCGAGACCGGTTACCGCACGCTCGATGTCACTGAGGTGCTCGGAGGTTTGAAAGAAGGCGACCACGTGATCGTGTCCGACCTCGATCGCTTCCGCGCCGGACAGCCGACCCGGCAACGATTGGTGGAGCTCTCCGGCGGCACAGAGAAACGATGAAGGCCATGGACAGTGCCAGCGGTGGAGCCGGCGCGCCCTCGCGCCGGACTTTCAAACTTCGGCCCGAGGGCGGGCCGACTCCATGACACCGCCGCTTTACATCGCGTTGCGTTTTCTTGCGCATCGGAAACGCGCGTTCGTGCTCAGCATGAGCGGCGTCGTTTTCGGGGTCGCGATCTTCATCGCCACCCAGGCGCAGACGCAGGGCTTCGCGAATAATTTCATCAACTCGACCCTGGGCAGCAACGGCTCGCTC
>JBDSNB010000257.1:0-30461 GCA_039915555.1 Chthoniobacterales bacterium
CTTCGATGCGGAGGAACTTCTTATAGAGCGGCAGGACTTCGGTCGGTCGCGCTTCGCCGACGGACGGTAGTTGGCGCTCTACATGAGCCAGAACTTTATCGAGGTGGCGGGACATCGGATTTTCGAATTTCGATTGGCGATTTTCGAATGAAGCCTCGTTCAGACCGCTCCCCTAATCGAAAATCAAACATCGAGAATCGAAAACCCTTCAGAGCTCGATCGCGTAACGCTTCATCTTGTTATAAAGCGTGGGCCGCTGAATCCCGAGCACTTGCGCCGCCTTCTTCTTGTTCCCGTGGGTTTGAGCCAACGCTTGCAGGATGGCGTTGCGTTCCAAGTCGTTCAGGCTTTGTGCGCCGCCACCCGCCGTCGGGGGTGGTGCGAGTTCCGTTTGTTGCAAAGCGACCGGTAACTGCACTTCGCTGGGTAACTCTTTCACCGTGATCCGATTTTTGCGGGCCAGCACGACCGCATATTCCATCGTGTTTTCCAATTCCCGCACGTTCCCGGGCCACCCGTAGGCCAGCAATTTTTGATACGCGTCCGGCGCGATCTCCGGTTCCGGTTTGCCGAGCTGTTGCGCAAACCGTTTCAAAAACATACTCACGAGTGGGGGAATATCTTCCCGCCGTTCGCGCAGTGGCGGGAGCGTGATCTGAAAAGTGTTCAGCCGATAATACAAATCCGAGCGCAGACGCTGCTCGGCCAGGGCTTGAGGGATCGGACGATTAGTCGCTGCCACGACGCGAAAGTCGGCCTGCAAGGTCTTCGTGCTCCCAAGCGGACGATATTCCCGTTCCTGCAAGACGCGCAGGAATCGCGTTTGCAGATCGGGCGGCATCTCCGAAATCTCGTCCAGAAACAGAGTGCCCCCATTCGCGGCGGCGATCATTCCTGGAAAATCATTCACTGCGCCGGTGAACGCGCCTTTCACATATCCGAACAGCTCCGACTCGATCATTGCCTGCGGAAAGGCCGCACAGTTTAACTTTATCATCGTGCTCGCGGCGCGGCGGCTGTGGCTGTGGATCACATTCGCGATCACTTCTTTTCCCACCCCACTCTCGCCCGTGATCAAGACGTTCGCGTCGGACGGCGCCATGGCCCGAATCAGCTCGTGGATTTCCTGCATCGCCTTGCTTTTGAAGACGGGCGCGAGGCGCGTCTCGGCTAATTCCAGACGCTTCTCCAACTGATGCGTTTTTTGGCGGAGTTGCTGGGTCTCCCGCAACAAAGACCGTTTCTCGAGCGCTTTCTCGACCAGGCTGAGCAGCTCCTCTGGCGCGTACGGCTTACTGATAAAGTGATAAGCGCCCCGTTTGATCGACTCGATCGCGTTGTTTAACGAGTCGTGCGCGGTGAGAATAATCACCTGCGTTTCCGGATGGTCGCGTTTGATCTGATCAAGCATCTCTAGCCCTTCGCCATCGGGCAATTGCAGGTCCAGGAGGACGAGCGCAGGCGTGTTTTCATTCAAGGCCCGAAAGCCATACGCGGCCGTGGCCGCTGTTTGCGGTTGATAGCCGTGCCGTCCAAGCAACGCTTCCAGCGTGAGCAGAATGGGCCGCTCGTCGTCGACGATCAGAATCTTCTTGTTCTCCGCGCTCATGGCTCGCTGCGAATGACGCTAAGCATCACCCGCGAGCGGAAGCACGAGCGTCGTAATGAGCGACGACGCACCAGCCTCGAAATGCGCACGCAATTGTCCATGATGAGCCTCGATGATACTGCGCACGCGGGGTAGGCCAAGACCATAATGCCCGTGCTTCACACGCGCGAGGGGTTGGCGTCCCCAATGCTCAGTCTCGCCGCTGAAAGTCGTTTTCGGTTCAGTGAGCGTGAAGGTGAATTCCCCACCGCCAACCTGCGCGGCGACCCGGAGCGGACCGGCGCCACGCTCATGCCGGAACGCGTTCTCGAAGAGCTCCTGGAAAGCCGGCTGCAAGATCTGCGGATCGATTTCGAGCAGAGCATTTCCTGTCTCGATCTTCCACTCGATCTCTCCGCTCTGTTCCGGGAATTGCGTCCCCATTTTCGCACGCAAGTCTTCCATGAAATCCGCGGCCTCATACGGCATCACCGTCAGATTGATCGCCGCGATCGAGTTCGTCAGGCGCTGCAAGCTCGCGCCCATCTCCCCGAGCATCGCGCGTAAACGCTTCACCTCATCCTTCAGCTCCGCGTTGTCCGCGATCTCGCCGAGGTAAGCCGATTGCAGTTCGGCCGCGTTCAAGTGATTGCGCAAATCGTGGCTCAATTGCCGGACAAACGTTGCCACTCGTGGCATCGGCACCTGCAAATCTTCCTCGGAGGAGGGAGTGGACGGCTCTGACATGCGCGACCCTACACGTGTGCGCCTACGAGTTCAGAAAAAAACGCTGCGTGCCCGGTTCGCCGGCATCGGTTCCGATGCGCTCGTCATTCGCGCTGAGATGGCGGAGCACATGGTAAACATCTTCCGCGTCCGCTCCCACGGCGGCGGCCAGCTCGTCCGCGGTCTGTCCCGGGGCGGCCGACAATTTGTCCCGCAGCTTGCCCTGCAAATTCAACACGGCGGTCGCAGCTTTTTTCCCCGCTTCAACGCCGGGTTGATGATAGGCGTTAATCCCAACGAGCGATCCATAGAAGCCCACCGCCCGTTCGTAGAGCGCGATCAAAGCGCCCACCCTGCGCGCGTTCACTTCCTCGATCGAGAGCGTAATCGATTCCCGTCCGTTCTCGTAAAGTGCCGTCCGCGTCCCGCGCAGAAAACCCTGGAGATAATCTCCGCTCGTCACCCCCGGCTCCACTTCGAAGCGCGGCGTAGCGCGGTCCTTACGCACTTCGATGAAGGTCGCAAAAAAATTCGCCACCCCGTCGCGCAACTGCTGCACGTAAGCATGCTGATCAGTCGAGCCCTTGTTCCCGTAGACCGCGATCCCCTGATGCACGATCTCGCCCTGCAGATCGCGTTCTTTCCCTAACGACTCCATCACGAGCTGCTGCAGATAACGGCTGAAAAGAAGGAGCCGATCCTTATAGGGCAAAATGACCATGTCCTTCGCGCCGCGTCCGTCTCCCGCGTAGTGCCACATCAACGCGAGCAACATGGCTGCGTTGCGCGCCGTCTCTGGTGCCCGCGTGTACGCATCCATCTCCGCGGCGCCCGCCAGGAAAGAATCGAGATCTACCCCCTGCAACGCCGCCGGCAACAGGCCCACCGCACTCATCACCGAAGTGCGGCCGCCAATCCAATCAAACATCGGGAAGCGCGCCAGCCAGCGATGCTCGATCGCGTGTCGATCCAGCTCGCTCCCGTGTCCCGTCACCGCCACCGCCTGCTTGCCAAAATCCAGCCCCATCTGCGCGAAACGCGCCGACGTTTCCAGCATCCCGTTGCGCGTCTCTTTCGTCCCGCCCGATTTCGAGATCACCACCACAAGCGTGGCTGCGAGTTCGCCGCCCAATTCCGTCAAGACGCGATCAAACCCATCCGGATCCGTGTTGTCGAAAAAATGGATCGTCATCCGATCTTCCGCCGTGCCCAGGGCATCGGCCACAAATTGTGGTCCGAGAGCCGAGCCGCCGATTCCAATCAAGAGCACATGACGGAAGCGATCGCCGTTCGTGCCGGCGACCTTCGCGCTCTGCACCTCCGCGGCGAAAGCCTTGATCCTGGCATTCGTCTCCTCGATCTCTTTGCGAATCTGATCGTTAGGCGTGAGCGCGGGCGCGCGCAGCCAGTAGTGCCCGACCATGCGTTCCTCATCCGGATTCGCGATCGCGCCGTTCTCCAGCGCCTGCATCTCCGAGAGCGCACGTTTCACCTCCGGCTGCATCGTGGCGAAAAAATCATCACCAAACCGCATCCGGCTGATATCGATCGAGAACCCGAGATCCGCGTACTCCAGGAAGTGCTCTTGAAACCGCGGCCAAAGAGAGGAAGGAGCCATCGTCAACATCATGAGGGACCACTAATGCGTCGTCCAACCGCAATTATCTGAAATCGTGCGCCAGCTCTTTGCTGCCCGCGCCAGGAAGCGTGGCGCTACGGAATGCGGGAGGAGAGCGCCGCGTCGGTTACGGCAAGGCCGAGCCGACGGTCGATTTTACGAGTGCCGTATCGGTGGCGTTGAGATTGCCGTCGGTATTTACATCCAGGCGAAAATTAGCGGCCGTTACCGGTGCTCCGCTGCTCGCTTTGGTTTGAGCGATGTCGAAGGCATTCACCCGCCCGTCTCCATTCGTGTCGCCGGTGAGCACCTCAAGGCTCGCAGAAATGTTTCCGCTGTTGCCCAGAGTATCCTGCGCCGCTGCCAAACTCACCGTGGTCCGTTGTGCGTTCGGAACACCGGCGAGGTTAATCGTGTATTGGTTAGGCTCGGGCCCAATCGCGCTGCTGACCACGGCACCGGAACTGGTCGTGCAACTGCCCACGCTGGAGAGGTCAGCCGGAAAGCTTAAGACAATTTGATAATTCCCCTCGACCTGACCGCGCCGGCATTCGCCTCCCGGCCGCCGAAGGTCCATTTCAAAGACGCCGGCGCTCGCATGGCTCAGCCCGGAGACCACGCGGTCGAATACCGGCGGCGTCGGGATAACGGACCAAGCCACACCGTCCCAGTGCTCGACGAGCGGGGCGGCCAGGCCGCTCATGCGCTGACCCACGGCCCAGCAGTCCGACGCCGTCACACAAGACACGCCGTAGAGCGCGTCACGGGCCGCCGTCGGGGCCGGAGCTGGGACATCGCTCCACGAGGCTCCATCCCAATGTTTGATCAGCGCGGAATTGTTAGGTCCGCTGGATCCTACGGCCCAACAATCCGAGCCCGCAGCGCACGCTACGGCTTCGAGGAAATCGCCGTTGACTGTCCCAGCAGTCACGATCCAGGAGTTTCCATCCCATTTTCCGATGCTCGAGGAGGAGCCGAATGTGCCGCCTACCGCCCAACAGAAGGACGACAGTGGACAGGTCACACTACGAAGAGAGCCTTGATAATTCGGAGCAAAATTTTGGGACCACGACCAGCCGTCCCAATGCATGATTAGGTTCCCGCCGACACTCCAGCAATCAGAACTGGAGTTGCAGGCGACAGAATCGAGCAAGCGTGCGCTCGAAATAGGTGAACTCACAACCGACCAAGAGACACCGTTCCAGTGCTCAGTCAGAGTTAATTGCCGGCCAAGCGCAGCGTCGTAGTAGGATCCGACCATCCAACAATCCGCGGTGGAGTCGCAAGTGACGCCGTAAACCTCGTTCGCGGGAACCGCGGGCACCGGCACGATAGACCAGGCCACCCCGTCCCAGTGTGCGCTCAGTCCCGGGCCAACCGCCCAACAGTCCGAGGTAGAGTTGCACGTGACGCCGAAGAACTGGCCGTAAAGAGGTGATGGCACGATTGACCACGTGGAGCCGTCCCAATGTTCGATCAGCGTTTGCAAGTTGCCCCCAGCGGGAGCGCGGGAATAGCCCACGGCCCAGCAATCGGAGGCGGAGAGGCAGGCCACATCTTGCAAGGTGGCGCCATCGACGGCCTCCACCGCCGTGGGCGAGAAAGGCGTTGGCCGCAGACGCTTCTTGCCTGGCTCACTTGTCGCGAGACTGAGCAGGGCCAGCCACACTCCGACCGACAACAATGCGCAAGAAAGAAAGATTCGGCGACCCTGCATGCTCCCAATCCGAAGCAAGATCGCGGCCAGACCCCTCGGGATGACGCTTCGCGCCGACCTACATGTGATCGATCATGTTCTGCCCAAACTCGGAACATTTGATCTCGGTCGCGCCTTCCATCAGGCGCGCGAAATCGTAGGTCACGCGTTTGCTCGCGATCGCGCCGTTCAGACCTTTCACGATCAAATCCGCCGCTTCGCTCCAGCCCATGTAACGGAACATCATCTCGCCGGAGAGAACCACCGAACCCGGATTCACTTTATCCTGGTCCGCGTATTTCGGCGCTGTCCCGTGCGTCGCTTCGAAAACAGCATGGCCGGTGATGTAGTTAATATTCCCACCAGGCGCGATCCCGATGCCGCCTACCTGCGCGGCAAGCGCGTCGCTGAGGTAATCGCCATTCAAATTCAAAGTCGCGAGCACATCGAAATCTTCCGGCCGCGTCAGCACCTGCTGGAGCGTGATGTCGGCAATCGCGTCCTTGATCACAATGCCGGCGCCCGGTTTGCCCATCGGGATTTTGCACCACGGCCCGCCATCGATTTCTTCCGCGCCGAAATATTGTTTCGCGATCTCGTAGCCCCAATCGCGGAACGCGCCTTCCGTGAACTTCATGATGTTGCCCTTGTGCACCAGCGTCACGCTCTTGCGCTGGTTCTTGATCGCGTAGGCGATCGCGCTGTGGATCAACCGCACGCTGCCAGACCGGCTCACCGGTTTGATCCCCACGCCTACCATCACGTCGCTCTTCTCCGGCGCGCCCACCGCTTTCCAGAACGCGGCGGCTTTTTCCTTCGTTCCGAAACGGACCTTCTCGAATTGCTTGGGAAATTCCTTCTCCAAAAATCCGAGCACCTTGGTCGCTTCCGGCGTGCCCGCGGCCCACTCGATCCCCGCGTAGATGTCCTCCGTATTCTCGCGGAAGATCACCATGTCCACCTTCTCCGGCCGCTTCACGGGCGAGGGGACGCCTTTGAAATATTGCACCGGGCGCAGGCAAACGAAGAGGTCGAGCATCTGCCGGAGGGCCACATTGAGCGAGCTGATGCCGCCGCCCACCGGCGTGGTCAGCGGGCCCTTGATCCCGACCAAATATTCGCGAAACGCCGCCACCGTGTCATCCGGCAGCCAGTTATCGAATTTATCCTTCGCTGCCTGGCCCGCGAAGACTTCGAACCACGAAACCTTCTTATGCCCGCCGTAGGCCTTCTCCACTGCGGCATCCAGCACCCGCTCGCTCGCGGCCCAGATATCGCGCCCCGTGCCGTCCCCGCGAATGAACGGAATCACCGGCCGATCGGGCACCGTCAGTTTTCCTTCAGCGATGGAAATCTTGTCGCCTGCGGGCGGAGTAATGTCTGTGTAAGGCATGCCGTGATTGTAGAGGACGGCCTGCCCGCGGCAACGGATTTTCTGGAGGGACGACCTGGTGGGAAGAGTTGCTGACCAGTAATATGCCGGTGGCCATTTCCCTCGGGGTTCTCCTTACTTTTTTGCGTCTCTCGACATCGGCGAAAGTCTTGCAGGAGCCTTTGAGCGTGGGGTAAACGTTGCGCAAGCCGCCGGGCGCAGAAAAATCGCGCCCCGCGTTGGAGATCGAGCAATACCCGCTCCGCCTCGAGCGTCTGCTCGACCGCGGCCTGCGCCTGCGCATCGAGCTCGACCGGTGCCGCGGTGCTCGGGTTGGTGGAGAATTACTGGTAGGTGCCGGCTGCGAGATCAATCGTCTGGCAGCTTGTTCGAGGGATGAAGCCGAGGGTGCCACGGACGCACGTAACGCGGACGGATTTCTCGTTCGCATCCATTCGGGTGCCCTGCGGGGTCGTGATCTGGCAAGGTCCCAGGCGCGGAATCAAACTGCACCACGACATCGAGGCTGCCTTTGAGGAGGCGGAGATCGAGGGCGCGCTCCATCGCTTCGTCGGTGGCGTTGCCGTTTTTTGTCAGTGTGATGCTGCCCACTTGAAGGGACGATTCCGGTTCGAGTTGGGCCAGTGCTCCGGGAAGCAAAAGGACGGATGCGGTCGCCCCGGCCGTGGTGCGCAAGATCTGGCCGGGTGCCAGCGTGTTCCCTGCTTCCGCCTCCTGCGCGGCGGAGGAAGCACCGCCTTCGAGTAAGACCGAACCGCGGAGCGCAAGGATCGTCGCGAGCGCCTCGCGGGTCGTTTTCCCAGTGCAAGCCGTGGAGGTTAAAGCCGCAAGGGCGAGCAGGGTTAAACCCAACGATGCACCGGGAGTTTTCATGTTGTTGCTCCAGACTGAACTCCGACGGTCGCGCACCAAGATCTGGCAGCGCATACGGGGATCGAACCCGTGCACCAGCCTTGAGAGGGCTGTGTCCTAGCCACTAGACGAATGCGCCGTTTTGAGGTGGAAAATAGAGCGAGCGCGGCGGATGGGCAAGCGCGCGTTGGGACGGTGTGCCGGCTGCCGAGGACGAGCGACGAGCGGCGCTAATTGGAGACGCCCGGCGGGCGGAACAGCGGCGTGGGCTTCGGCGCCACCGTGGGAGACGGCGCGATCCCGGCCGTTTGCGACATCGCCACGCCTGGTCGGACCCGCGGTTGCGGCAAGGCTCCCACCGCTTCGCGTTTTCGCTCAAGGAGGTAGCCCTTCATCTCTGGCGTGGCGCGCGCAATCATGCGGCCGTAGAAAAGATCGTAATAGCGTCCGAGAAGTTTTCGCTTTTCCAAATCGGTCCGGGCTTCGCGCGCCGTTTCCAAGGCTGCCCTGACGTCGGTATCGTTTTGGAAAGCGTTCCGCAGCCGGCGCCATTCCACGTGCTTGCGCTGATTTTCGGCCTCGGGGCTTAGGGGAGCGGGTTTGAAACCCTCGTCGAGCTGGGGAATCTCCGGGAGTTGGGGCCGGGGCGGCGGCTCGTCTGGCAGGGCGAGGAGTCCGGGCGGAATGATCGGTGGCGGTGGTGTCTCGGCGGGCCGAGGGGAAGGGGATGCTGCGCCAGCGAGGTCGGGACCAGGGAGGGCAACCTCTTGCGCGAAGCCAGTCAGACTGAGAAGAAAAGGCGCGAGCGCGCCGCAAAGCAGAAGCAATTTCATCCCAGAAAAAGAAGTGTCGGGGTGACAGGATTTGAACCTGCGACCTCCTGGTCCCAAACCAGGCGCTCTACCAAGCTAAGCTACACCCCGAGCAGAACGTCCCCATATCACGCAAACGGAAGGTGCGCATGCGATTTGGTGAAGTGAGCTCTCGCCGCAGCGCCGTCCACCCAGCCATGGTGATCTCTCGGCCGACCTGGCATCCGACCACGAGACGTCGTGCGAATCATTTCGCGATGTCACTGGAAATGCAATCCCGCGCGGGCGATCGAGGCCGCTCGCACGCCGCGCGGTTGCCGAAAGGCTCTTCCCGGACGATAGTCACAGCCTTCGTCCGAAATCGCCGGTAGTCCGCCGCGCGTCGCATCTGCTTCCTGCTTTATGTTCAAAAACGAGAAACTCAACGTCACGCTCTTCATCTCCCTCATCGGGTTGCAGGTCCTCGGCGTGGCCGCGCTCTGGACCCGCTTTCAATGGAGCTATCTCCCGATCATGCTCGCGATGTATATGTGGGGCGGGATCAGCACCACGCTTTATCTGCATCGCTATCTCACGCATCGCGGCTTCGAGATGCCGGGTTGGTTGAAATTCTTTTTCGCCACGGGCTCGGCGGTCGCGCTTTCTGGCGATCCGGTCACATGGGTGGGCGACCATCGATATCACCATCTCAAATCGGACACGGACGAAGACATTCACAGCCCGATTCACGGCTTCCCGTACGCGCACATGATGTGGCTGGTGCGCAAGCCGGAAGGTTTCCGCGATCGCTCCATGCGTTACGCGGCCGACGTGCGGAAAATCTGGTACTGCAAGCTGTGGGAGCGTCCGTATTTCTACATCATCCCGCATCTCCTGGTGGCGGCGGTGCTCTACTTAACGCTCGGCGGCGTCGGCCTGCTCTGGTGCCTCTACGTGCCCATGTTGGTGGTTTATAATTTCACTTGGGCGGTCAACTCGATCTGCCACATGGACAATCTCGGTTACCGCACGTTCGAGACGACCGATCACAGCAAGAACAACTTCTGGGTCGGCCTCGGTGCTTTCGGCGAGGGCTATCACAATAATCACCACGCCCAGCCACGTTGCGCCGCGCATGGGCGGAAATGGTGGGAATTCGATCTCACGCGTTACATCATCTGGGGGCTGGAAAGAGCCGGCCTTGCCTGGAGCGTGCATTGGCCGAAACCGGAGAAACTTGAAACCGTTGCTCCCGTCTCGGAAGACGAAGCCGGTGCCATGCTCCTCTTCGGCGCGCAGATTAAAGATCCGTCGCTTAAAGCAAGTGCGGAGTCTGCAGCGAAGAACTAGTAGGCGAGATTCGGTGCGAGCCAGCGTTCGATGAACTCGACGCTCTCGCCTTTGCGCGCGGCGTAGTCGCGCACTTGATCGCGCTCGATCTTCCCGACCGCGAAATAGCGCGCCTCGGGATGCGCAAAATAAAGTCCGCTCACGCTCGCGCCGGGGTGCATCGCAAACGACTCGGTCAACGTGACGCCCGCATTCTGCTCCGGCTGCAAGAGCTCAAACAGCGTCCGCTTTTCCGTATGATCCGGTGAGGCCGGGTAGCCGGCCGCCGGCCGAATCCCGCGGTAGCGTTCCCGAATCATCTCTTCGTGCGTGAGTTTCTCCTCGCCGCCGAAGCCCCACGCGATGCGCGCCTGTTGATGCAAATATTCCGCAAACGCCTCCGCCAGGCGATCGGCCAGCGCCTTCACCAGAATGGCGTTGTAATCATCGTGCGCGTCGGAGTAGCTCTTCGCCAATTCATCCGCACCGATTCCCGCCGTGACCGCGAAGCCGCCCATGTAATCAGCCCGTCCTGAATCCTTCGGTGCAATAAAATCAGCCAGGCAGCGATTCGATTGATCGGACGGTTTCTGGATCTGCTGACGCAAGAAATGGAACGTCTCCAGCCGCGTCGCGCGTGAGTCATCGGTATAAAGCTCCACGTCATCGCCCACGGCGTTCGCCGGCCAGAAAGCGAAAACGCCGCGCGCGGTCAGCAATTTTTCATTCACGATGCGCTGCAGCAATTCCTGCGCGTCATCAAAAAGCTCCTTCGCCTGCGCTCCGACCACCGCGTCCTCGAAGATCGCCGGATACCGCCCGCGCAATTCCCAAGTATGAAAAAAGGGCGACCAATCGATAAACGGAACCAGCGTCGCAAGATCGGCTTCCACCACGCGCTCGCCGGTGAATTCCGCTTTCGCCGGCTCGTAACTCGTCCAATCAAACGTCCCGCAATGCGCGCGCGCCTGCTCGAGCGTCACCGTCTTCCGGTCCCTCGTCTTGGCCGCGTGTGTTTCCCGAAGCGTGGCGTAATCAGCACGCGTCTGCTCGTCAAACTTGCTCCGCAGATCCTTGTTCAGCAGGCTGTTCACCACGCCCACCGCGCGCGAGGCGTCGAGCACATGCACCACGCTCTGCTTGTAATGCTGCGCAATCTTCACCGCCGTATGCGCCCGGCTGGTCGTCGCGCCACCGATCAAGAGCGGCACCGAAAATCCCTCGCGCTCCATCTCCTGCGCCACGTGCACCATTTCATCGAGCGACGGCGTGATCAGGCCGCTTAGCCCAATCGCATCCGCGCCGCGCTCACGCGCCGTCTGCAAAATCTTCGGTGCCGGCACCATCACTCCGAGATCAATCACCTCGTAGTTATTACACTGCAGCACCACGCCCACGATGTTTTTCCCGATGTCGTGTACGTCGCCTTTGACCGTTGCCATCACGATCCGGCCCTGCGGTTTCGCGCCGCCCGCCTTCTCTGCTTCCATGAACGGCATCAAATAGGCGACCGCTTTTTTCATCACCCGCGCGCTCTTCACCACCTGCGGCAAAAACATCTTGCCCGCGCCGAAGAGATCGCCCACCACGCTCATCCCCGCCATGAGCGGTCCTTCGATCACATCCAGCGGCTTCGTCGCCTTCGCGCGCGCCTCTTCCGTATCCGCATCGATGAAATCCACGATGCCTTTCACGAGGGCGTGCGAAAGCCGCTCCTCCACCGGCGCGCTGCGCCAGGCCTCTTTCTCGACCGGCGCCTTGTCCTTCGCCTTCACGTTTTCGGCGAAATCGACCAACCGCTCCGTCGCTTCGTCGTGTCGATTGAAGATCACGTCCTCGACGCGCTCCAGCAGCTCCGGCTCGATCTCCTGATAAACGGCCAGCTGTCCGGCATTCACAATCCCGATGTCCAACCCGGCGCGAATCGCGTGATACAAAAACGCCGCGTGCATCGCTTCGCGCACCGCGTTGTTCCCGCGGAAGGAAAAGGAGATGTTGCTGATCCCGCCGCTCGTCCGCGCTCCCGGCAGATTCGCTTTGATCCAACGCACCGCTTCGATGAAATCGACCGCGTAGTTCCGATGCTCTTCCAGTCCGGTGGCAATCGTCAGGACGTTCGGATCAAAAATAATATCGTTAGGCGCGAAGCCAGCCGAGTCGGTCAGCAATTGATAGGCGCGCTCGCAGATTTCGGTCCGACGATCGAGCGTGTCGGCCTGCCCCTTCTCATCGAACGCCATCACGATGGCCGCCGCGCCGTAGCGCCGCACCAGCCCGGCCTGATGCAAAAATTCTTCCTCGCCATTCTTGAGGCTGATCGAGTTCACGACCGCCTTGCCTTGCACGCAACGCAGGCCGGCTTCGAGCACGCTCCACTTCGAGCTGTCGATCATGAATGGGATGCGGCTGATCTCCGGTTCGCTCCCAATCAAATTCAGGAAGCGCGTCATGGTGGCCTCCGAGTCGATCATCCCTTCGTCCATGTTGACGTCGAGAATGTTGGCGCCGTTTTTCACCTGCTGTCGCGCGACCGCCACCGCGCCCTCGAAATCACCACCGAGGATGAGCTTCGAAAAACGCGGCGAGCCGGTGATGTTGGTCCGCTCACCCACGATCACGAAACCCATTTCCGGCGTTACGTTGAGCGGCTCCAGTCCGGAGAGTCGCAACGTCGGCACGGCCGTTTCTTCCGGAATGATGCGTCGGCGCGGCGGACAATCGCGCACCACTTCTGCGATGTGTCGGATGTGCTCTGGCGTCGTCCCACAGCAGCCGCCCACCACGTTCAGCCAGCCGCTGCGTGCCCAATCGCGCAATTGCGGCGCGAGGCTTTCCGGCGTTTCGGGGAACCCGGTTTCCGAAAGCGGATCGGGCAGGCCAGCATTCGGATACGCGCTCGTGTAAAGCGGCGCGTTGTGGGCGAGTTCCTCGATGTAGGGCCGCATTTCATTCGGCCCGAGTGCGCAGTTCAAACCGACCACGAGCGGATGCGCGTGCGCGATCGAGATGAGAAAAGCTTCCACCGTCTGACCGCTCAACATCCGTCCCGATAAATCCGTCACCGTGCCGGAGACCATCAGCGGCACCTTGCGCCCGACGCGCTCAAACGTCTCCGCGATTGCCACCAAAGCGGCCTTCGCATTTAGGGTATCGAACACCGTCTCCACGAGGAGCAGATCCACGCCGCCTTCCAGTAACCCGGCGACCTGATCGGCGTACGACTGCCGGATCTGATCGAACGTCACCGCGCGGAAACTCGGATCGTTCACGTCCGGTGAAAGCGATGCGGTCACCGGCATCGGCCCGAGCGAACCCGCCACGAAACGCCGCCGCTTCGTTTCGTTGCCGACGCGATCGGCCGCCCGACGCGCCAGTTGCGCGGACACGACGTTCATTTCGTGCGCCAGCGCGCGGAGTGGAGTGTCATCCACCACGCGCTGGAAAAACTCCGGATCCTTCCGAGCGTTAGCCGGCTCTTCTTGAAAGAGAAAATCGTGCAGGCCGATTGTTGTAGCGCTGAAGGTATTCGTCTCGATCAGATCCGCGTCGGCTTCGAGGTATTGCGTGTGGATTTCCTCGATCACCGCCGGCTTGGTCAGGAGTAAAACTTCATTGCTGCCCTTGAGATCCTTGCCCTTCCAATCGGCGAACCGCGCCCCGCGAAAATCCTCTTCACTCAATTTGTAGCGCTGCACCATCGTGCCCATCGCGCCGTCGAGGACGACGATGCGTTCGCGCATGAGCGCTTCGAAGGGGTGCAGGATTTCCGCGGACATACGTCGGAAAACTACCGCGCGCCTCTCGGGTCAGCAACAAACAAATCTACGCATCATGATGCGTAGATGTGTCTATCGAGCGAAGACGCCGCTCGAGCGCGGACCCGCCGCCGCCGTTTGGGCCGGGTCTCGATACCCGCGCCCGTAGCGTTCTTCGAGGATCGCTTCCGCGATCTTCTCCGCCACCATGTCGCGATAATCGCCGGAGCGTGAGCGGCCCGCGTCGCCCCTGTTGCTCAGGTAACCGCATTCGACGAGCACCGACGGATAGGCGGCGTTGCGCACGACGCGGAAATTAGCTTTCCGCACGCCGCCACCACTGGCCCCCGGCAGCGTGAGCATTTTCTGCGAAATCCGCTGGGCCAAACTCCGTGCGTGCGGCGACGCGTAGTAGGTTTCCACTCCGCGCGCTCGCCGGCTCCGCGAATCATTGAAGTGCACGCTCACGAAAATGGAATTCGGCTGTCGGTTGCCGATCGCCACCCGTTGATCGAGCGGGATAAAAACATCCGTATTGCGCGTCATGACGGTCTGGAAACGCGAGGCGCGCAGCTTGCGGTTGAGGCGTTGCGCGACATCGAGCGCGATCACCTTCTCGGCTGGACTGTAACGCCGGCTCGCGCCGCTGTCCTTGCCGCCGTGGCCGGCATCCACCACTACGGTATTGAAAGTACGCGTCGTATCCTTGCGGCCCGCCACGCTGGTGGTTTCACAGCTGGCGAGCGCGAAAAGCGAGCCGAGGGCGAGAAATTGAGCAGTCCTGCGAAGCATGTGCACCTGTATATGCAAGCAGGACACCTGCCAAGTGTTTCGCTCCGAGGGACGTTCGCATTCCTCGCGAGTTTTTCGGTCGTAACGCACCGATCTCGCTGGGGAAAAAGCGCTTGTTTTTTACCGGTCCGCCTTTAAAGCCACTACCTGATTATGCTGTTACGATTTGCGATCATTCCGCTGGTTCTGGCTCTCAATTTTCCCGGGTGCAAAAAGAATCCCAACTCCGCTTCCGCTACGCCAAAACCGGGTGCGTCGCCGACCGCAGTGGCGGCCGTCGCGGCGACGGCGACCCCGGTCCCGACTCCCGCCAAACCGGCGATCGATCAAAGCGCCGAGGTAGTCATTTATGGCTATCATCGCTTCGAAAAAACCGTGCGCCGCCCGGACACGGAGATGACGCCTGAGATGTTCGAGGCGCAGATGAAGGATTTGCAGGACAAGAAAATCCCGGTGATCGGGCTGCAGGATTTCCTCGCCTGGAAGCGGGGCGAGAAGAGCATTCCCTCCCGCGCCGCGGTCATCACTTTCGATGACGGCTGGAAGACGCAATACGAAGTGGGCTGGCCGATCATGAAGAAATACGGCTACCCGTTCACGCTCTTCATTTACACCGAAGGGGTCAAAGGCGGGAAGTTCGGCGGCGGCGCGGCCATGAGCTGGGAACAGCTGGCCGAGATGCGCGACGCCGGGGTCGACATCCAGGCGCACTCCGCCACCCACCAGGACTTGCGCAGGCCGTTCGACAAAGTGCAAAAAAAGAAGCTCTCGTCGGAGGAATATCAAACATGGCTGCAGGCCGAGATCGCCGGCTCCAAGCAGACGCTCGAGCAAAAACTCGGCATCCGCGTCACGAGTTTCGCCGTCCCCTTCGGCTACGTGAACGACGAAGTCCGCGAGACCATCATGAAAGCCGGCTACGAAGCGCTCTTCACCGTGCAAGGGCAGGCGCTTGGTTTGAATTCCCCTAACAACTCACTCGGCCGCTACCTGATGGAAGGCAACAAACCAAAGGTCTTCACCGACGCGCTCAATTTTGGCGGCGGCTCCAGCACGGCGACGGGTGCGATGTCCGTTCCTACGACTGCACTCAAAACCGAGCCGCCAGACGGCGCCACGATCAATAACTCGCTTCCGCTCGTCAAAGCCGATCTCTCCAGCTTGGGCCCGATCGAACAAGGTAGTGTGCAGATGCGCCTGAGCGGTCTTGGCCTGGTCCCGGCGAGCTTCGATGAGAAAACGCAAACCGTCTCGTATCAGACGACCCAAAAGCTGCGCGACAAAAGTTGCACCGTGATCGTGAGCGCGAAATCCGGACCGAGAAAAGTCGAGGCCAGCTGGACATTCTCGATTGAGGAAGGTGGCGCCGCCGCCTCGCCTCCACCTCCCGCCGCTGCGTCCCCAGCGAAAAAGTAGGGATACGGTCCGCGCCGGCTGGGCCGGAAATCCGGGCTACGCTTCCTTCACCGCGTGCGTCGGCGCGAGGATTGCGTCTCGCATGCCGTGCAAGAGCTTCTTGTCCGCGGGCACGATCGTGGCCAGCGCTCCCCGCATTTGCACGCGCTCCGGCTCGACAAAGTAGTAAGGACACAGCCGCACGCGTCCCCGCATCGTCTTCAACTCCGAAGTCTCCGCATCCCAATAGGGCTGATCGATCAGGCGCGCCTTGTGAAAACGCTGCATGATTTTCGGCTCCGTCCCGATGCTGCCGAGGGCGTCCTCGATCAGGCGTTGCCATTCTGCTGACGGCAGATCCTGGCCCACGGAAACCCCGCGGCTGCCCCAGCCAAGTGGAGAGAATCCACTCACCTTCAAGACGAGTTCGCGATCCTTCTGGCTGAGCTTCCCCGCTTCGCGCCAATCGTGAATTTCCAACTGCGGGATGACGGCATGCTGCGGCAGCGGCGTCGGATCCATCATCCAGGTGTAGGGAATGACCGTCTGCAGTTTCGTGAAATACTTGTCGCCTAATTCCCGGCGCCAAAACTCGCGCAACGGCTGCAGCCAAAAGAGCGCGAACCACATTTTCTCTTCCAGGAACGGCTTGAACGGCGGCGTCACGCGGACGGTTCCTTCCCCGACGGCGCGCATCAATTCCGAGACACGCGGGAGGTTCGGCAAATCGAAAAGCTCAAAGAACCGGTAGACGCTCCGGCCGACGACCGGCTCGTACATCTCCGCCGGCACCACCTGCCATTCGTGTTCCGGATGTTTGCCGCGCAGTTGCGCCGCGATCCAAAGCATCTCCGGCCGATAGGTGGCCGCCTCCTCCGAGATCACGATGTCGCCACCTTCCGGCAACGCTTGCCGAAATCCCTCGATCATCCCCTCGGCTCCACCGATCACGTCGGCGCCTAACGAGGCGTAGGTTTGATTCAGCCAGCCCGTCAGCCCGATTCCGCCCGGCACGGAATCGATCTCCGCGATCGTGTAGCCTTCCTCCGTGAGGATAACGTCTGGCCGAATGACGATCGGAAGATCATCGCGGAATTGTCTGCTCCGCGAAAACTCGATCAGCCCCGCGGGTTTTCCTGCGTCGAGATATTTTGCCACCCACGCCGGCTGCTTGCCCTTGACACTCTGGTGATAGAGTTGATTGCACGCGCGCTGGAAAACGAAAAGCTGGTGGCCGAGTTTCTCAAGATCCTTCGCGAGCGCTTCATCGATCGCGAATGGCTCCGGCGAAAGCAGAAAATGCTTCTCCGCGAAAAGGCCTTCCTTCGGAAAAGCGGCGCGGATCGCGGCGAGTTGTTCGGTGGCGGGCATTGGTTCTCTCTGGCCCGGATTTAGCGACCGGCTGCCATCCGCTTCAGCGCATTCTTCACGAGTTCCTCGGCGGACTTGATTTCCGGCTGTTTCTCCTGGAGTTCGCGCACCGTCTTGTGCGCGTCCACTTGCTTGTAACCCAGCGCAATCAACGCCAGCACCGCCTCGTTCGCCTGGCTTTCTTCCGCCGTCGGCGCATGCGAGGCGCTGGCCGCTTCCCAAACTGCCGAGACGCCCAGCTTGTCTTTCAGTTCGAGCACGATCCGCTCCGCCGTTTTTTTTCCCAATCCGCTGATTTTCGAGAGCGAGGCGACATCGTTGTTCACCACCGCGCTCTTGAAATTGCCGACGCTCATTCCGCTCAAAACCGCGAGTGCGAGTTTCGGCCCGATCCCGCTCACGTGATTGACGAGTAACCGAAACAAATCCCGCTCCGGCGCGCTCATAAAGCCGTAAAGGATCTGCGCGTCTTCGCGCACATGCAGATGGGTCAGCACATGCACCGGTTGCCCGATCGTCGGCAGCCGATCGTAACTCGAAAGCGGGATCAGCACCTCATAGCCGACCCCGTTCACATCCACGATCGCCTGCGTCGGCAACGCGGCGGCCAGCTTTCCAGCTAGGTAAGTGATCATCCTTGCAACGGGTAACAGAGCGTCCGCAATCCGCAAACCGCTACGACGGCTTGAGGATCAACGTCAGATCGATCCACTGGCCGGTCGCCGTGTTGAATCCTTGGGTGCGAAAACTTTTCCATCCCGCGGGCAGGACGGGATACGCCTTCTGAGCCACCTCAGTCGACATCACCGCGACGCGCCCACCGGATTTCCCAAAAAACGCCGGCAGCTCTTCCGCTCCCAAGTTCACCATCCAGCCGTCGATATGCTTGCGAAAATACCAGACGAGGCTCGGCTCGCGGTAATCGAGCGCGCCGATTTCCATCTCGCGCCGCAGATCGCCCCGCGCCTGTCGCACCAATTGCCATGTCGGCGAAATGCGAGCAGCCACGATCGTGAGCGCAAGGGCCAGAAGCGCGGCCACGCCGCCCGCGATCGCAGTGCGCCTCACAAAACGACTTGCCTCGGGAAGGTCGGCCAGTGCCTTCGCCAGCAGCAAAGCGAGCAACGGAATCGCCGGCAAGGTGTAGTGCGGCAATTTGGTTTTCACCAAAGTGAAGATGACAAACACCACCGCCACGCCGGCGATCAAGTAGCAATCGACCGCGTCCCGGTCCCGCCAGAGTTTCTTCGCCAACCACGGCAGCTTGAGCGACCACGGCGCGAACGAGAGAAAGATCAGCACGAAATAGAACGGCAGCAGCGCCAGATAACCCCAGAGCTTGTCCGGCCCGTGGCCTTCCATGACATCGAACGAACGCTCGACGACATGCCGCCCGATGCCGATGTCAAAAAACAGACCTTCCGTGCGCACGAGCGCCGGGATTCCCCAAAGCGCGACGAGCGAGAACGTCACCAATCCGCCGGTGAAAAACAAAAACCGTCGTCCGAGTTTGAGATCGGAAACGAGCAACCTGGTCACCCCGAGAGTCAGCAACGGCATCCACCCGATCGGTCCCTTCGCCAGAAAACCGAGCGCGAGCGAAAAGTAGAAAATCCACCACCAACGCCGCCCGATCGTTGCATCTTCTTTATTCGGCGTCCGACGTTCGGCATCGGGCGTTCGACGTTCGGCCTTCAACCGGTCACGCAAAAGTTCGTAACCCGCCCAATGCGCCGCGGTCATGAAAAACACCAGCCACATATCCGCGACCGCCGCGCGCGCGTGCATGAAAGTTTGTAAGCAAAGCGTAAACATCAGCGCTGCCCACCACGCCATCCGCTCACTCCCGACCCGGCGCCCCCACGCGAAAAGCAGCAGTGCGGTCAACGAAGCAGCCAGCGCCGACGGCAAACGCGCGGCGAAATCATTTTCGCCAACGACGCGGTAGCTCACCGTCTGGCACCAATAAGTCAGCGGCGGTTTATCGAACCGATAGCGATTATTAAAATACGGGACGACGTAATCTCCCCGCTGTAGCATCTCCCGCGATGCCTCCGCAAACCGCGGTTCATCGCGGTCGAGCAAAGGCAAGGTCCATGAACCCGCGATGTTAAAAAGCAGGGTCCCGAGGAAAAGAAGGACGAAATTGCGGATTGCAGGTTGCAAAGGCGGATTGAAAGATACTCGCGCTTGAAAAACAAACGGGAATTTCCGCAGTGAAGAAGACGAACGCTCCACGGCGTTGGCCGCTTTGGCTGTTACTCGGCATTCTCCTCCTGGCAGGCGCCTTCTATCTCGACGCCACCGTGCAGGCCTGGATGGCTCGCCATCAGGTGCCGGCGATGACGAAGTTCATGGAAGCAGTCAGTTGGTGGGGCGACTGGCCGCAGCACGTGGTCATGGCGCTGCTCGGCGCGTTGGTCGCCTACGCACTGGGCAGCCGGCGCTGGATCATGATCTTCGCCGCGATGGTGCTGGCGTGCGCGCTCGCTGGGATCACCAATCGAGCCATCAAGATTGGCGCCGGTCGCGCGCGGCCCACCGTCACAGAAGACGCGGGCTGGCATGGCCCGCGTTTCGGTTCGAAATACAATTCGTTCCCCTCCGGCCACACCGCCGCCACGACCGCGTTCTTCGCTACCCTCTTGCTCGCGCGCCGACGCGTGGGACTCATCTTTCTACCCGTGCCGATCCTGATCGCGATCTCGCGTCTCTATTTAAATGCGCACCATTTTTCTGATGTTGTGGGCGGCGCGTTCGTCGGCGTGCTGGCCGCGCTCGTCACCTGGCATTTCATCACCGCGAACATGCTCGATACA
The DNA here is from genome assembly GCA_039915555.1 of Chthoniobacterales bacterium. GTDB lineage: Bacteria > Verrucomicrobiota > Verrucomicrobiia > Chthoniobacterales > UBA10450 > JACCTI01. Next base: position 20,126 of record JBDSNB010000257.1, read on the forward strand.
CGAACGCGTCCGCGCGGCCTGCTCGGATGAGTGACGTAGGCGTGTTGCCGCCCGGCGCGCTGGTCTGGCTGGCGTCGCTCGCGTGGTCGGGTCTTTGCCTGCTGGCGATAGTGATGTTTTTCGTGCTGGCCTGGCGCCGGACGCGCAGCGGAGCGAGCAAATTTTCGCGCGATCGTTTTGTCGGTTACGCGCTCGGGGCGTGGTTCAGCGGGATCGTGGCGGGGTTGACCATGTCGGCGATTAACTGGTCGGGATCGCTCGGCGCGTTCGCGCGCTGGGTGGACGGACCCGCGGCGAGCGCTTTCGTTTTGGGTTCGATTGTCGCCGCCGGACCGGTGGCGACATTGGCCTGGAATGGCTTGCGGCGCCGGCGTCAAAACGCCAACGCCTGAGCGCGCCGGGCCAGCGCGATGAAGCCCGCTCGATAGCCCGCTTCGTCACGGCCACGCGCGCCTTGCGCACGATCGATCACACCGGCCAGCGTGGCATTCCCTCGGTAGGGCGAATCGCGCAGGACCATGCCAAAGGCGGCCACCGCGGCGGCGAAGCGGAAGTCGCTCGAGGCGTTTTCGAACGCGGCGCCGTAGTCGGCTAACGAGCGCTCCAGCAGCGCGCTCTGGTCGCCGTCCGGTTCTTTGTAGCGCAATTTTACCGTCATCAATTCGGGCGAAGAATTTGGGAAAGACGACGCGACCGCCATCGGATTCGGTGGTGAATACTTGAGCGGATCGACCGGCGGCACGCTGGCGGCGGGATCGCTGCCCGCGCCGCGCGGAACGATTTCGTAAAGCGCGGTGACGGTGTGGCCGGCGCCGATCTCGCCCGCGTCGACCTTGTCGTTGTTGAAGTCTTCCTTCCGCAGCAGGCGTTTTTCGTAGCCGATCAAGCGGTAAGAGGCGACGCGCGCAGGATTGAATTCCACCTGCACCTTCACGTCTTTCGCGATCGTGATCAGAGTGCCGTTCACTTGCGCAACGAGCACTTTGCGCGCTTCGTCGAGCGAATCGAGGTAGGCGTAGTTGCCGTTCGCCTTGTCGGCGAGTTTTTGCATGGTGGAGTCCTTCAGGTTGTCATCGCCGACGCCGAGCACGCTGAGGAAAATGCCGCCTTTCGCTTTCTCCTCCGCCAGCCTAACGAGCTCGCCGGGACTGGTCACGCCGACATTGAAGTCGCCATCGGTGGCGAGGATGACGCGATTGACGCCGCCTTTGATGAAATGCTCAGCCGCGATCTGGTAGGCGAGCGCGATGCCGGAAGCGCCATTGGTCGAGCCGCTGGCTTCCAGGTTCTCCAGCGCGCGGATGATTTCCTCTTTGCGATCTCCGGTGGTGGAAGGCAACGCGGCGCCGGAGCTGCCCGCGTAAGTGACAATCGCGACGCGGTCATTCTCGGTCAGCCGATCCACCAGTAAACGCATCGCCTGCTTCACAAGCGGGAGGCGATTGGCGGGTTCCATCGAACCGGAGACATCGAGCAGGAAAACGAGATTGCTCGCGCCGCGTTGGTCGGACGCGATCTCTCGCCCCTTCAATCCGATCCGCACCAACCGATGCTCGGGCGTCCAGGGGCAGCCGGCGACTTCGAGATTGATCGAGAACGGCTGGCCGCTTTCCGGCTGCGGATAATCGTAGGCGAAGTAGTTGATCAGCTCCTCGATCCGCACCGCGTCATTCGGCGGCTTCGTGCCGGCGTTGATCATACGGCGAACGTTTGCGTAAGACGCTGTGTCCACGTCGATCGAGAAGGTCGAGAGCGAATTCGTGTCCGCGGCCAGGAACGGATTTTCTTCGAAATGTCCGTAGTCCGCGGTCGCCATTTTGTCTGCCTCGTTGAGCCCGTTCACTGGTGCCGACTCGCTAGAATAGATGGAGACGGGAAGTGCAGATTCGGACTCGGCGGTGGGGATGTAGCTGCCGGTCACGATGACGCGGTCAGTTGTCGCCTCAGCAAGCAATTCCATCTGAACCTCAGCTGGCGTCGCTGCGGTTGTCGGCATTCCGACGGTCTTCCGATTGTCCGCCACTGAAGTCTGGAGATTGCCCCGCAAACCCGAGAGCGCCACCGCCGCCACCACCGCACAGACGGCCAGGAACGCGGCCACGCCGATCGACAGCCAGCGCGCGTCTGACCAAAAGCTCGTCGTCTCGGGCAATGGAAAAATGTTGATCGCTTTCCGCGGTGCTTCCTTCAGCTCAAGCGCGAAGTCAGTCTCGAGGAGCGTGGCAAACTCGCGCGTTTCTCGCACGAAGGACTGCGCTTCCGCAGACGCGGCCACAGCCTTTTCCATCTCGGCGCGGGCAGGCTCCGGCAGTTCGCCCAAGGCATAGGCGGTCAGATTGGGATCATCGAGATTTATTTTCATGGGGTGCGGGGAGTGAAGGCAAGGAAATCGCGCGAGGCGCCCGTGTAGCGTTGGCGGAGCGTCTTCAAGGCAGTGTGCAGGAGGACACCTACGTGGCTGACGGAGAGGTGGGTGATCTCGCTGATTTCCTGATAGCTGAGGTCGTTTTGAAATTTGAGCTGGAGGACTTCCTGATGCTGCGGCGGGAGCGTGGCCACGATGCGAAGCAGGAAACCGCGCGCTTCCTTTTCTGCGAGCTGATCAAACGGCGCGGGCGCTTCGCTTTCCCGGCGCTCGAGCAGTTCTTCGTCGAGATAGGTGAGACGTTTTTCTTTTCGGCAGACGTTGAGCGCGCGATTGCGGCAAACGGTGAAGAGCCATTTGGCAGGCGCGTAATCGGCTTGCTCGCGCGAACTGCGTTGCAATTCGACAAAAGTTTCCTGCACCACATCGCGGGCGCGCTCGCGGTCGCCGAGAATGCGGGTGGCGTATTGGAGGAGCGGAAGCTCGAAGCGACGCAGGAGTTCGCGAAAGTCTGGTTCAGCGGGCGCGGTCAAAATCAGCTCCACAAGAGCATAGACCCGCGAGAGGCTAAAAACTTAGACCAAATCAGAAATCAGCCATCAGCAACATTCTGGCGGAGGGGGTGGGATTCGAACCCACGAGGGCTTTCGCCCTGCCGGTTTTCAAGACCGGAGCCATCAACCGCTCGACCACCCCTCCAGAGTCGCACTGCAGAAAAACCTTCTCGCCAGCCGCAAGGGAGTCTCGATAGGAATGCGCGCAATTCAATGACTCGCCTCACTTTCTTTACCTCGGCGCTGCTGACTTCCCTGTTTCTCGCCGGTTGTGTGACCACCCCGGGCGTGGTGCCTCCCAATCAGGCGGTGGTGCAAAAATTCGCGACCGTGAGCAGAGCCAGCATGGCCACAGTGGTCATTTATCGCGAACGCAATTTCAGCCGCTCGTTAATTTACTTCCGCTCAAGCAGGACGAGGACGGAACCATCGTCACGCAATACGCGATGAATCTCTCTCGGCGGTGCGCTTCGGCCGACTGGGATGCTCGAGGGGAAAGAGTTCGTTAATGTGGGGAACGGGCGCGTGTTTGTGGGGGCCTTCCGCCCCGGCCATTACGTTTTCCAAATGGACGACCGGAAGTCTAGCACAGAACTCGATCTCAAGGCCGGCCAGACGGTTTACATGAATGTGGAGATCGTGCCCGGTTTCTGGAAAGGCGGCGGTCGAATGGTGCAGATCGCGCCGGAACAAGGCGGACTCGAGGCGAAACGTCTGGAGCGGGTGCCAGACCCGGAAATCGAAATCGCGGCCTAGCGGTAGGGTGCGGTCGGGCGGCTCCACCGGAATCGTTTCGGTGGTCGAGGAAATTTTATATCTGAAGGCGTTGGACAGGCTGACATGTTCAAACGAACGTTCTCCATGCCGAATGGACCGAGCCACGCCGCTGCGTGGCGGGAATATGCTGACTCCGGATTTCTCCCGCCGCCCCAAACGCGGGGAGCATCGGGCAATCCAGCGAACCGTTTCGAGAAGCTGCATGTTGAATTGGAACCGTCCGATCCGATCGACCGCGAAGACGTGGACCGGCCAAAGGTCGCGACGCAATTTTTTCGCGATGGGACGAAGTCGATCATCGCGCGGAACGACAGTCCGGACATCGGCTTCGGAGCGAGCCTCAATCCCTACCGGGGCTGCGAACACGGCTGCGCTTATTGTTATGCGCGGCCGACGCACGAGTATCTCGGTTTTTCCGCCGGCTTGGATTTCGAAACGCGCATCATGGTGAAGGAACGCGCGCCGGAGTTGCTTGAAGCGGAGCTGTCGTCGCCACGCTGGGAGCCGCAAGTGTTGATGATGAGCGGCGTGACCGATCCTTATTAGCCGGTCGAGCGTCGGTTGAAGATCACACGGCGTTGCCTCGAGGTGCTGGCAAAATTTCGCAACCCAGTGGGCGTGATCACGAAGAACGCACTCGTGACACGCGACATCGATCTCTTCCGCGAACTCGCCGCACATCAAGCCATCGCGGTGAACCTATCCGTCACGTCGCTCGATCGAAAACTCCAGCGCATCCTCGAGCCGCGCACTTCGCCGCCGCGCGCGCGGCTCGATGCGATAACGCAATTGCGCGCCGCCGGCATTCCGGTCGGCATCATGATTGCGCCGATCATTCCTGGCATTACGGATCACGAGGTGCCGGCCATTCTCGAAGCGTGCGCGAAGGCGGGCGCGCAGTTTGCCGGCTACGTGATCTTGCGGTTGCCGTGTACGGTGGCGCCGTTGTTCGAGCGCTGGCTGAGCGAGCATTTCCCTGAGCGGAAGGAGAAGGTGCTGGGGCGATTGCGTGATCTGCGCGGGGGCGGCGATCGCCTTTACGATGCGCGCTGGGGGAAACGTCAAACAGGCGAGGGAGTTTTTGCGGAGCAAATCGGGACCATGTTTCGGGTGGCGAGCCGACGCGCGGGGATGGGGGAACGGCCGAAACTTTCGACCGCTGCTTTTCGCCCGCCGGTGGAGCAGCTAAGGCTGTTCTAGCGCGACCGCCCTGCAAGGAATGACGGCTTCCCAGCCGTCGAGGGCGGTGAAACTTGACGCCTGGGAAGGCGGCACTCCTTGGCTAGCGCGAGATGGCACGCACGTCGCCCGCCGCGGTCATTCGTTTCTGCTTTCGCATCACCAGCAGCATGGCGACGCCGCCGATCGCGCCGAAGCTCGCCATCGTGGGATACCACACGCCCCAACCGAAGCGATCGATCAGCCATCCGGTCGCCGGCAACGCGATCGCGGCACCGTAATATTGAAACGAGTCGATCACGCCCGAAGCGAATCCCGCCATCTTCCGCCCGCCGATATCCATCGGTGCCGCCGTGCCGACGATCGCGTGCGTGGAATTGGCCGTCAGCGAAATGAGCACCAGAAACAAACAGCTGATAAAAATTCCCGTGGGCGTCGGGCCGACCGCGCCGGAAAAAATGACCACGGCCGCGATCAGGATCACGATGGTCTCGAGGAAATAGAGCCCCATCGCGACGGGCGAACGGTGGCCTTTGAAGACTTTGTCCGAAATGATGCCGGCGGAGAACGACCCGAGCACCGCGACGAGCGGCATCGCGTACAATGTCCAAAAAACGGCAGGTGGTTTGGCCTCCATGTTCAACCCCAACTGCTCGACAAAATAGAGGATGGCGAGTTGGTCCGAACTGTTCCGGACCGCGCCCGTGCAGGCGTAGGCGAGCGCGTAAAACCAAATCAGCGGATGCGTGAAAATGGTGAGGAAGGATTCGCGCAGGGTCGCGGTGACCTGCTTGGCTCCGGGTTTGTCCTCGGTCTCGATCACACCCGCGTAGCCGGCTTCCTCCGGTGTTTGTTTCACAAAGATCGCGAGCAAAATCGCGACCACTGCCACGAAGATCGGAGGGATGCGGAAGAGCCACCGCCAATCACCCGCCGCCACCACCCAGACGCCGATGGTGAAGCCCGCGAGGATGAGCGGCGCGAGGGTCGCGATCCCAAATTGCCCGAGCTGAATCATGAAACCGAAGATGCCGGCAAACGTGCCGCGTTCCGTGCGTCGGAACCACGCGGCATTCATCTTGATCATGCCCGGCGCGCCCCACGATTGCAGATAGCCGTTCATCAGCCAGATGAGCGCGAAGGTCGCGAACGTGCCGGTAAACGACGCGAAACCGAAAACGAGATTCACTACGATGGTGCCGAACGCGCCAATCAGCATGGCCGGTTTGCCGCCAATGCGGTCGGTCATCAGACCGTTCACGAGCTGACCAGTGCCGTAGGCGAGCGCCCACGCGCTCAGCATTTGCGTAATTTGAAAAGTGCTGAAACCGAACTCTTCCTTCAGTCCCGGCGTCGCGAACCGGAAATTATACCGGCACATGTAGTACGAGGCGTACATGAGCCCGATGATGAACCAGTTCAATCCGCGCCGCGGACGAAATCCCGGAGGATGTTCGGCGAGCGGCGCGTCGGTCATGCGGCGGGAGCATGTGGGGAAGGCGCGGCGCGTGACAATCTCAAAACGCGTCGGCCCAGCGAAAGTCCGCGCTCCGGCCTTGCCTCCGCCGGCCCCCTGCATCCAATCTTCTTCGCCTAACGTTTCGTTCCTGTAGCATGAAGCCGGTCCGCACCATCAATTACGTCTCGCGCCAGAGCGGCCTCTCCGTGCACGTCATCCGCATTTGGGAGAAACGCTACGGAGCCGTGCGTCCCGTGCGTGCGAGCAATAATCGCCGTCTCTACACCGAAGAAGACGTCGCGCGCCTTCGTTTGCTCAAACAAGCGACCGATGCCGGACACGCCATCAGCCAGATCGGGACGGCGTCGCTCGCGGAGTTGGAAGATCTGATGCGCGAAGCCGGACGCGTGCCGAAGCCGGCTCACGCCACGCGCCGCGAAGAGAAGATGGAACTCACCGGTCAATTGATCGACCAGGCGATCGTCTGCATTTCCGATTTGGACGGCAGCGCGCTCCGCAGACTTCTCGAGCGCGCCGCGGTCGAGTTGGGTTCGCCCGCCGTTTTGCAAAACTTCATCGCGCCGCTCGCAGAACGGGTCGGCGATCTCTGGCGCGACGGAGAAATCACGATCGCGCACGAGCATTTCGCCACTTCTCACATCACGGAGTTTCTGGCCTCTTTCGCGCGTCCCTATGCGGAGAACGTCCTTTCGCCGCACCTCGTGCTCGCTACGCCACCGGGGCAATTGCACGAGATGGGCGCGATCATCGTGGCCGCGGCTGCGCGCAGCCATGGGTGGCGCACCACGTATCTCGGCGCGGCGCTCCCGATCGAAGAACTCGTGGGCGCGCTGCGGAATATCCAGCCACGCGCGGTCGGGCTCAGCATTGTCTATCCGCCGGACGATCGCGCGCTGCGGCGCGATTTGGCGAAACTGCGCGAGCTGCTGCCTGAAGATTGTGCGCTCCTTCTCGGCGGCCGATCGGCGTCCGGCTACGACGACGTGGCGCGCCAGGTCAAAGCCACCATGGTGACCAGCCTGACCGATCTCTTCCCCGTGCTCGATTCGCTGCAGCGTCCGAAACGCACCGGCGCGAAGAAGCGAGCGAATTGAATCTTGCGTCGGCCCTCCCTGCCGAGAGGATGGTCCGCATGTCGCTGGGAATTCAAAGTCTGCATATCGGAATGAAAGTGGTCCATCCGCGCTATGGCGTGGGGGTGGTGCGCGCGCTCACAGAGCATACCGCGGAGATCGGCTTCGATGATGCGCCGCGCACGGTCGCGCCCACTTCCAGCGAACTTACCTCCGCGGAAGCGACCGCCACCTTGAGCGAGTTGCAAATGCCGCTGGAAAATCTGATCCGCGAAACCGCGCAAAGCGTAGTCGCAGCCTTAGGACTGGAGAAAGCAGACGTCGTCGAAGGTCTCGCTACTCGCTGGCAACGCGGCACGCTGGTCATGCAATCAGCCGACACCTCGTTGCAGCCAAAAGAAGTGCCGCTGGAAACGTTTTTTCACAAGATCGTTATGATCCGAAACAACCTGCGCGTGCTCGAGCAGAAGGTGAACGCGAGCGACAAACTGAGTGATGCCGACAAGTTCGATCTCCAGCAATACATCACGCGTTGCTACGGATCGCTGACCACGTTCAACGTGCTGTTCAAAGAGAAGGCGGATCAGTTCGGAAATTAGGCTTTCAGCCTTACTCGGCGACCGGGCTTCCAGCCCGGTTGTCTCTGTGAAGCGACAGGCTGGAAGCCCGTCGGCCAAGTCAGGCTGGAAGCCTAACTTCCGACCACCACCGTTTTCACGTTCACAAATTCGCGGATTCCTTCCGCGCCCAGCTCCCGGCCAAAGCCTGACCGCTTCACGCCGCCAAACGGAAGATCCGGCGCAGACGCCACCATCCCGTTGATAAAAACCAGTCCCGCTTCCAGCTCCGTCGCGAAGCGGTCCTGTTCGGCCGCGTCCGTCGTCCACGCGTTCGCGCCCAAACCAAACGGCGTGTCGTTCGCGCGCGCGATCGCTTCCTCCACATCGCGCACCCGAAAGAACGCCGCCACCGGCCCGAAGATTTCCTCCCGCGCCGCGGGCGAATCCAATGGCACATCCACCAGCACGGTCGGCGTGTAGAAAAACCCCGGCGCCTCGATCTTGCGCCCACCGAGCAGGAGCTTGGCCCCGGCCTCGATCGTCTTCTGCACCTGCTCGTGCACGCCCTCGCGAATCTCTTCCGTCGCGAGCGGCCCGAGGTCCGTGCTCTCATCGAGGGGATCGCCCAGCTTCAGCGCATGCATCTTCGCGACGAATTGCTCGACGTAGCGGCCGTAGATCGCCTCCGCGATGATGAACCGCTTCGCTGCGATGCAGGATTGCCCGCTGTTCATGGTGCGCGATTTCACGCCGGTCGCGACGGCCTGCTCAAGGTCTGCGCTTGGCATCACGATGAACGGATCGCTGCCACCGAGTTCCAGCACGCTTTTCTTGATCTGCCGGGCCGCGCGGCTCGCCACTTCCGCGCCTGCGCGTTCGCTGCCGGTGAGGGTGACGGCACGCACTCGCGGATCGTCGATCACCGCCGCGGTCGCATCGTTCTCGATCAGGAGCGTTTGAAAGGCGTGCTCCGTGAATCCCGCACGCCGGAAGATTTCCTCCAAGGCGAGCGCGCATTGCGGGACGTTGGCCGCGTGTTTCAGGAGGCAGACGTTGCCCGCCATCAAGGCAGGCGCAGCGAATCGGATCACCTGCCAAAAGGGGAAGTTCCACGGCATGATGGCGAGGACTGGACCGATCGGATCGAAGCGCACATAGCGACGGCCGGTCGCAGCGAGCATTTCTTGCGGAGCGAGAAAATCCTGGGCGTTGACCGCATAAAAGCGACACCCTGCGGCGCACTTCGCGATCTCTTCCCGCGCCGCGCCGATCGGCTTGCCCATTTCGAACGTGATGATGGAGGCGAACGATTCTTCTTCCGTTTCCAGCAACTTCGCGACCCAGACGAGCGCCGTCGAGCGCTGGGCGAAAGTGGTGCGACGGTGTTGCGCGAAGGCGGCGGCCGCGCAGGCCAGTCTCTCTTCGAGCGCTTGATCGTCCAGGGGATCAAAACGCCGCTGCGTTTCGCCGGTGGCCGGGTTCACAGAGGCGATGGGCATGGGATATTTAAAGGCGGAGACCCTTCGGAATCAAAATCCGATCGAGCAATTCGAAGGACCATTGAACGAGGAGTGCGAGGAGCGCGGCGGGGATCGCGCCTTGCAGGATGGTGGCGTGATCGTTCAGGTTCAGTCCGCTGATGATCGGCTCGCCGAGACCGCCCGCGCCGATGAGGGCAGCGAGGGTGGCGGTGCCGATGTTGAGCACGGCGCTGGTTTTGATGCCGGCTAAAATGGTGCGGGATGCGATGGGGAGATAAACCTGCCGGAGACGCGCGGCACTTGTTAGGCCGAGCGCGATGGCGGACTCGCGGATTGGTTGTGCGATATCCTGCAGACCGGCCGCGGTGTTGCGCACGATCGGGAGGAGGCCGTAGAGGAAGAGCGCCGCGATCGCGGTGCGCGCGCTGATGCCGAAGAACGGCACCGGGACGAGGAGTGCAAGGAGAGCGAGCGACGGGATGGTTTGCACGGCGCTGGTGACTGCGAGAATCGCGTGGCCCACCGCGCCGCCGCGGCTCGCACTGATGCCGAGCGGGACGCCCACCAGAATGGAAAGCAGCAGGGAAACGCCGGCCAATTCCAGATGGCGCCCAGTCCAGCGCGCAATCTTGGGCAGGAGCGCATCGCGTCGAAAGGTTTCGGTCTTGCCGAAATATTGCGCGGCGGCGCGGCTGTAATCGTTGGTGCGTTCGGCTTCCGCATTGAGGCGGATCATGCGGGTTTCGTCGAGGGTGCCTTCGAGTTTTCGCAAGGCGGCGAGCGCGTTCGGCGGAAGGGAGAGCCGGTAGAGGAAGACGGCTTTGTATTGTGGAAAGAAATGCAGATCGTCCTCCAATGCGATGAGAT
>JBDSNB010000020.1:0-8023 GCA_039915555.1 Chthoniobacterales bacterium
TCGACGGCGGCTTGCTTGGCCGCGAGTTGCGGCTCGATCGAATTCTGCGCGAACTCGAAACGCTTTTGCTCAATCGCATCGCGCGCCGCGAGGTCTTCCGCTTTGATCTTGGAAGTCTTGTGCGTGAGAGCGGAAACGAGGCCGTTCTTCGCCAGGCTGTCGTTCGTCTCGTTCTCCATCTTCGCCTGCTGATACTCGGAGTGAACCCGCGCGGCGCTCGATTCCTGTTCGAGCAATTCGCGTTGGAGCGAGGCGCGCAAGGTGGTGAGTTCCGCTTCCGCGGCCTTGTATTGCAGGTCCGCATCGCGCGCCACCTGCTCCACTTCGGGGCTGCTCAATTCCAACAGGACGGTGTCCGGTTCCACCTGCGCTCCGGGCCGCACGATGATCTTATCCACCCGCCCTTCGGTGATCGCGGCAATCCAGCGAATCTCCTCCGGCACCAAGACGCCAAGGCCGCGCACCTGGCGCACCATCGGTCCGCGTTTTACGGTATCGATCCAAACCGTCGAACGATCCACGCTCGGCACCGCCGGTTTCAAACGCGACAGCCCGAAGGTGGCCGCGATGAGCCCGAGCACCACGAGCGAAACCAAAATGATTCGCTTCTGGCGTTTCTTCTTCGCCACCCCTGCGCGCGGCACGTCCATGGTGGTAGTAGCCTGCGTGAATCCACTCGGGCGCACGATATTTTCTTCCTTGGTTTTGGCCGCTGGTTGCATCGGGAGTGGAAGACGGACGATCTAGAGAATGCCGTAAACGAATTGCGCCAGTCCGCGGATGCCTTCGATCATGGGCACCGCCGCCGTGAGCACGATCAATCCGAAAAAGAGCGCTTCACTCTTGAAGTGACCGCGCGCTTCCCGCGTGAAGTAATCTTGGCTGATGCTCCGGAACGAGCGGCGATCGCCGGGCCGATGTCCGAAGAACTCGGGCGGCGTCGACTGGAAAGACTGTTCAATCTTCGGCGTGGTCGAGCCCGTGCGGCGGGTCGCGAACGTATCGCGCGCCTTGCTGCGGTGATTGATTTGGAATTTGGGTTTCATATTTGGGCTTTCAATTGAGATGCGTGCGACGCTTGTTTTGGATTCAAGAGTTTTGCCGCATGTGCGCCGCTCCTATTGCAAAGGACGTGCCAACGTCTTCTTGATAGTTTCAAGCGACTGTTTAACAAGCGTTTACATAATTCGAACACCTGACCGACCAGTCGTTCAGGCGGCGCTAGTGGGATTGCGCCGTCCCGCTCGTGGGACACGGCCAGCCGCTACTTCGGCAGCCGCAACAACGCTTCGCATCCGCGCACGCCTTTGCGATTCGCCAGCATCAACGAGCCGCCATGCGCCTCCGCGATCTGCCGGCTGAGCGCGAGGCCGATGCCGGACCCGCCCGGCTTGGTGGTAAAGAACGGCACGAATAAATTCGTCACGTTCATGATCCCGTGGCCTTCATCGCGGACGTAAAGCTCCACGCATTCCGCCACCTCGCGCCAGCCCGCCACCACCGCGCCGCCGGTTTCGAGCGATGCGTCAACGGCGTTGTGCAGGATGTTAATCAAGAGCTGCTCGAGCTGCGCCGCGTCCGCGCGAATCACCATCGGCGGACTCGTCGCGATACGCGCCGCGAGCCGCGTCTCCAGATTAACGATGCGCGTCACTAATTCCGCGAGCGCGATGTCCTCCTTCTGCGGCGGCGGCAGGCGCGCGAGCCGCGCATACGCCTGCATGAAACGGCTGAGCGATTCCGCGCGCTTCGAGATAACGTTCAAACCACTCCGCGCATCATCCTGCCAATCCGCCGGCGGCGGATCGCGCCGGAGCAAACTCTCCAACGTGCCGGCGATCGATTTGATCGGCGCGAGCGAGTTATTCATCTCGTGCCCCAGCACGCGCACGATGCGTTGCCAGGCGATGCGCTCTTCTTCGCGGAGCGTTTTGCTCAGATCGGTCAGCACTACCAGCTCGTGCGGCAATCCGCGTTCGCGAAACGAACTCCGGCGCACACCCCAGCGGCCCGACCCGCCCGGAAAACCGAGCGTCAACGGCGTATCCTCGTCGGCATTCAAAACAACTTCGAGGCCGAGCTCGCTCGCCTTGCGGCCAAGCAATTTATCCATCGGGCGCGCCAGCAAATCTTCCCCCGCGCGGTTCACCAACCGCAGCCGGCGGTCCGGATCAAATGTGAAAACCGACACATCGATCTCCGCCATGATCGTGCGCAAAAGCGCCGTCGCCTCGAACGCGCCAAGGCGCTGCGTGCGGAGCGTCTCCCCGAGCGCGTTGATCTCGAGCAACACTTCGCCGAGCGCGTCATCCACCCGCGCACCGCGGGCGCGAATCGAGTAATCACCCTCGCGCAAAGCGGCCAGCAAGTTGGTCATCGTCTGCAGGGGACGCACCACGTGTTCGCGCACACTGAAGACAAACCCGAGCGCGCACCCGCCGATCAGCAGAGTGAGCGTCCACTGCACCTTCGGCGTGTAATCGCCAAACCAAAGCAGCGCGAGCGCCACGATCCCCGCCGGCGCCACCGCCCAAAAAGTGAGCCAGGTGATCCGCCCCTCGTGCGTCATCCGCTGCCGCAATATGCGGCGACCGGCCGGCTCGTTCATGTCAGGGAGAGGACGTCAGGCTTCCAGCCTGACTCGGCCAGCGGGCACCCTGCCTGCCGGATCATGGTGCAGGCTGGACGCCCGCACGCCGAGTCAGCCAGGATGGCTAACTTCCTCATGGCACACGACGCGAATAGAACTCAGAGGCCATAATGCTGCAGCCGCCGATAAAACGCGCTCCGACTCAGGCCCAGCGCCTCTGCCGCCTTGCGGGCGTTCCCATCGAAACGGCCCAACGCTTTCTTGATCAAGAACGACTCCACTTCCTCGAGGCTCATGGTCTCGATCCTCGCGGAATCGTCAAAGCCGCTCGTTAGGCCGAGGTCGTTCGCTTTTACGAGCTGATCCTGCGTCATGAGCACGGCCCGCTCCACCACGTGATCCAGTTCCCGCACGTTTCCCGGATACGGATGCTGCATGAGAAGATCGCGCGCCTTTTCTTCGAATCCGGTCAGCGTCTTGCGATAACGCTTGGCGTGCGCGCGTAGAAAACTATTCGCCAGCGGCATGATATCCTCACGCCGTTCGCGCAAAGGCGGGAGCGGAATCTCGATCGTGTTCAGCCGAAAAAGCAGATCCTGTCGAAAACGTCCCCCCGCCACTTCCTCCGCCGGAATCGCATTCGTCGCCGACACAATCCGCACATTCGCGTGCAGAGTTTTCGAAGAACCGACCCGCTCGAATTCGCCCGTCTCGATCACGCGCAGCAGTTTCGCCTGCTGATTCATCGGCACGTTCGCGATCTCATCCATGAAGAGCGTGCTCTCATCCGCGAGCTCAAAACGCCCCGCGCGATCCGTCTTCGCATCCGTGAACGCGCCTTTCACGTGGCCGAACAATTCGCTCTCGAAGATTCCTTCGGAGAGCCCACCCATGTTCACCGTGATCATGCTATGCGAAGCGCGATTCGAGAGCGCGTGCAGCGCCCGCGCCACCAGTCCCTTCCCGGTGCCGTTCTCGCCCGTGATCAACACGTTCGCGTCCGACGGCGCGACGCGTGAGATCAACTCCAACACCGGCTGCATCCGCGGTGATTCCGCGATGATCTGCGGCGCGTTCCCGCGCAAAAGCTGGTTCGCCGCCTCCAGTCGCCGCCCTTTCCGCAACGCGCCCGCCAGTTCAATCTGCGTCCGAACGATCGCGAGCAACCGCTCGTTATCCCAAGGCTTCGGAATAAAATCGCGCGCGCCGCGTTTCATCGCTTCGACCGCAAGATCAATCGTCGCCCACGCCGTCATGACGACGATCGGCAGGGTGTTATCGATCGCTTGAATTCGTGGAATGACCTCCAGCCCCTCCTGCCCTGAAGTCGTGTCGCGCGTGTAATTCAGATCCATGATGAGCAACGCGTAGTCGCGCTTCTCGATCGCTTGAAAGACGCCCGCGAGCGACGTGACAGCTTCAGTTTGATGCCCTTCGCCTTTCAGCAAAATACGCAACGCTTCCAGAACATCGGTCTGGTCATCCGCGATCAGGATTCGGCTCATCCGCTTAACTCTGAACCGCGTTTCCGGCGCAGTGTCAATCGCCGCGTCATCGTGCGCTTGGCGATTTTTCCGATCGCCCGCGACTCGCAAAAGGCACCTGCGTTCGCGTCTAACAAGTCAATGATCACATCCCCGCGTAAATTCGTCCCATCGACAGTTCTTGTCCCTGGCTCGGCAATCTGTGCGGGTGGAAGAAAACACCATCGCTGGACTCTCCTTGCGCCTCTACCGCATTCGGCGCGTCCTCAAATAAGCTCCCCTCTCGACGCCACGCCCACCGCAAAAACTTACGGAACGCTGGCACCCGAACGCGATTTCACCAGAGCAACGTCGCTGGCATTGATCATTCCGCTCAACGCCACGTCCGAGCGGAACGTCGTCGGCCCGACGGCCGTCCCTGCCAGCGCTTTCGCCTGAGCGACATCCGATGCGGTCACCACTTTGCTTCCGTTCACATCGCCGACCAGCATGCTTACGCTCACGGTCGTGGGTGGCATGGTTTGGCCAGCAGCTCCGGTCACGTTTGAAACTTGCACGGAAACGCGTTGCGCATCCGTCACGTTGCTCAGATTGATCGAGACAGAGTTGCCGGAAACATTCGCTGGCCCGGCCGTGGCCGTTCCGCCAGTCACATTGGCGTCCGCGCTCGCGAGCGAATTATTAAAGGTGAGCACCAGCGTATAAACGCTCGAGCTTCGGCACTCCACTCCCGGCTCACCGCTGAGCGGCAACGGAATATCGTAGGTGCCAGCGCCGGCGTGCACCTTGCGCGAGACCGCGCCCAGCAACTCGAGTTGATCCACCGCCGCCTTCACGTCCAGCCGGCCGTGGCCGAAGGTGTTGTTAGGCGAGGCCAGGGGTGCACCGCCGTCGCAAGTGTTCGAGTTGAGGTGAACGGCACTGGCGTTCAGGATTTCCTCGGTCCTCGGGATGTTGTTCCTGAGGTAAGGCTGGGCCGACCACAGTACGGCGATCGCTCCCGCCACATGCGGCGTGGCCATGGAAGTGCCACTGAGGCTGGTGTAGGAACTCACGCTCGTGCGCGACGCCGAACGCGTGCCCGTTCCGGGCGCCATGATGTCGGGCTTCCGCCGCATGCTGCCATCCGAGAGGACCGGGCCGCGACTGCTGAACGACGCCGCATTATCAGTGCTGGTGCTAAGCGCTCCGACCGTGTAGGCCGCGTCATAAATCGAGGGAGGATCGGCAATGGTCGAACAACTTGGTCCCGAATTAGTCGCCGCCACCACCATCATGATGCCGGCGGCGCGCTGTGCTTCCACCGCTGCCTGCAGCGATGTGGGCGAACATCCTTCCGAGGCGGGGCAGCTCCAGGAGTTGGTCGTGACGTCCGCGGCCAAAGCTGGGTTCCCCTGCGCGGGCGTGCCGCTCACCGGATAAGGCGCGAGGAAGAATTCCATGCACTCGATGTAACGCGCGGGGGTCCCGTTGCCCTGGTCCATATTCCGGCAACCAATCCACTTCGCGCCCGGCGCCACGCCGACCTGATTCACGCCGCCGTCGTCGCCCAGCACTGTGCCCGCGGTGTGCGTCCCGTGGCCATTGTCATCACAAGGCGCCGCCGCGTTCGCGCCACACGAGCCTCCGGTGGCGGGAGCGCGAATGCTATCGTGCCAGTTGTAATCGTGGTTCGCAGTCACGCCGTTCCAACCGCGATATTTTGCCTTGAGCGCGTTGTGATCCCAGCGATAACCGGTATCCGCCGCGCCGACCACAATGCCCTGTCCGGTGAAGCCAGTCGCCCAAACTTGCGGAGCCTTCGTGTAAGTCACCCCCGGTTCGATCGCTTGCGGAGTGTCCAGGGAAGCGGGCGCGTCGTTCTCCTCTGGGAGCTCGATCGGATAATTTCGAACCGTGGGATTCCCCTCCAGGCGCGCCACATCCGGTCGCGCCGCGAGCGCAAGCGCGACCTCGGCGTTCGCCTTCACCCAGATGACATTCGCGATGTAATAGGAGCGATACTCGATCTTGCGCGCTTGCAGCCAATCAAGCACCGGCCGCTGCGTGGCCTGCGCCTTATTCCAGAGCGCGTCGCGGACGAATCTTCCTTTCTCTTCCTTCGTGGAAAGCGCCGCCGCGCCGCGCAAATCCGCCTGCTCGGCGAGCGCGACGAGGAACTCTGTCTCGCCACCATCCGCCGTCTTCTCCAGCACCCACGGCGCGATCTTGTTGATCGCGGGATTTTGCTCGCGTGCGCTGAAGCTCGATGACGCGATCACCGCGACCCAGAAGACGGTGACAAGGGCAAAACTCCAACGAGTAAGGGAATGGATTTTCATAGAGGTATAAAGGGACGGGGACGACAGTTGTTCCCGGGGTCGGAAACCGAGATTCATATCACACCGACGGATTTTTGCGATAACAAAGACGCCGCCGAGCCTCAGGCGCGCGCCAGCCGCCAGCGGTGCGCCACGTGTGCGGCCACAATCGCGATCCCGCTGATCGTTGCGTAGAGCAACACCGTTTGTGGCGTGGCCGTGCCATAGAACCCGGCGAAATCGAGCAGCGGCGAAGCTCCGCGTTCGTTCACCACCACATACCAAAAACTCAGGAACGCCACGATGAACGTCTTCGGATTTCCGGTGATCACACCGAGAGCTGTCGCCGTCGCAGCCACGAAGATGAGGCCGACGACGAGCGCGCCAAATCTTAAGCCGCCGGCTGACACCGCCATCGCCAGCGGCGCCGCGCAGAAGGTGAGCGCGAGCGCGCAAGTCGAGCCGAGCTTCCACCAAACCAAATTTTCGCGCAGGCGCGGAGAGGCATAGATAATCGGAAGCGTCGCGCCGCGGCGGTCACGCGTCACGACATCGGATACAACAATCGCGAGCGTGAGGAACATGACCGGCAGAACGGACTGCGGCTGCTGGAGTGCGACCGTTGCAATCGCGCAGCCGATCAAGGCCACGAGCGCGAGCGGGAACAGCGTCAGCGTCAAGACGGCGTCGATCCAGATGGCCGAGCCTAACGAGTGACCGCGAGTCGGCCACATGAGCAGGCGCACGATGCGGCGGCTGAGCGGCTTTAGCAGCATCTGGACGCGGCCGAACCACTTCCGCCGCGCTTTGTCGGACGTCTGCTTCGTTCGCACCGGATCGAAGCGATGGAAGAAGAAGGCGGCGAGCGGTAACAGCAAAGCGATCGGCCACAAAATCGAACCAATCCGCGGCGCGATCCACTCCCGCGAGAGCGTGAGACCGTTGAAGACCATCGGCGCTTTCGCGGGATCGAAAGAGGAAGCTCCGATCGCGACGCTCTCGGTGTGTAGTGTCGTCTGCATGCGATCGATCATGAACCCGAAGCCGCCCACGTCGAAGTAGCGGCCCCAAGAGAGGCTGCCGGTCGCCTCCTGTGAGATGACGATGCCGAGCATCGCCATCCAGAGGAAGAAATACAGGACGTCGCCGAGTTTTCCGGAGAGCCACGGGATCGATTCAAACAAGACCGCGACCGCAGAGACAAACACGATCGCGGGCGGCGTCAGGAGCAGATACTGCTGGATGAAAATCAGCGGCTCGAGCCGTGCTTCACCGCGCACCAGCAGCATCACCATCGAGCTGAGCATGAATCCGCCGAGAAACGTGAAGAGGAAACTCACGTTCCCAAGAAACTTGCCTGCCAGGTATTCCGTGGATCGCATCGGCGTGGCGGCCATGATTACGCCGCAACGTGAAGTGTTGTCGCGGCGCACCGCGTTTGAGATCACGTAGAAGCCAAACAGCCCTACGAAAAGCATGCCGACGGACGCCGTCGCCATGCCGAGCGCACCGGAGTTCATGAGCGCGCGATGGCCATCGATCTGGAGCAAGGCGCGTCCGGTCGCCGGATCGGGAACCCAAAGATACGCGCACGCGCTGAGCAGCAGAAACACGACCACCGTAGAGACACGGCGAAAGCGCACGAGAAA
>JBDSNB010000139.1:0-3054 GCA_039915555.1 Chthoniobacterales bacterium
GCGGCATCTTTCTCGATGGACGGCTGCATTTGGCTTCAATCAACGACGCGGAGCGGGACGAGTTAACCGCAGAATTGAACCGTGCAATCCTCCAGCCCAACTCGATCGAGACCTCGCTCCGATTCAAGATTGGCGGCGTGCCTCATCTGATTTTCTCGAAGGCACTCAACCCGAACTCGCTCTTCCCGCCAGCCTACGAAGTCGCGATTTACCCTCTCGCCGCCGCGATCGCGCGGCAGCGTGAGATTCGGAATCAAGTCATCTTCGCCGGCGCGCTGCTTCTGCTCGCAGGCCTGCTCGCGAGCTACTTCCTTTCCGGCCGTCTCTCCGAGCCAGTCGAAGAACTAGCGGTCGTTTCGGAAGAAAATCGCGCGCAACGCCGGCGCGTCGAAGCCGTCCTGGAGACGACGAGCGAAGAACTGCAACGCGCCGCCCGTTTTTCCGCCGACGCTTCGCATCAACTCAAAACTCCGGTGAGCGTCCTGCGCGCCGGGATCGAGGAACTCCTCGCGCGGGAGGATTTTAGCCCGGAGATCTACGACGGACTTTCGGAGTTGCTGCACCAGACCTACCGCATGACCGGAATGGTGAACGACCTTCTCCTCCTCTCGCGGATGGACGCGGGCCGTCTCCAAATTCAATTCGAAGCGATCAATCTGTCGCAATTAATCGAAGAATGGATCGACGATCTGGGCGCTTTACCCGATGATTTGCACGTCGAGTTAAAGACCAACTTCCCGCCCGACCTGATGGTGCGCGGGGAAAAACGCTATCTCTCGCTCATCATGCAAAACCTGCTCGAAAACGCGCGCAAGTATAACCGGCCGGGTGGCGAGATTTGCGTCTATGCGCAGGAGGAAGGCGAGTTTGTGCTCCTCGGCGTGGAGAATACCGGGAAGCCGATTCCACCCGCGGCGCGCGATCATATTTTTGAGCGCTTTCATCGCGGAGTGGTGGGCGAGAATGTGCCGGGACACGGTTTGGGGCTGAACCTCGCGCGGGAGCTGGCGCGTTTGCACGGCGGAGATCTTCGCTTGGTGCGTTCGGATGCGGAATGGACGGGATTTGAGGTGCGCTTCCGCTCCGCGCGGCAACCGGCCCTCACGACCTCGCAGGCGGCATGAGAAAACTCTGCGCGTTCCTGGTGCTGCTCGCCTCGGCGAGCGTTTCGCCGGCGCAGGATTTTTTCGATCGATTGGATGAGAGCCTCACGCTGAGCGCGTTTGACGATCACGTGCGCGCGCGTCTCAGCGGCACGCTCGATCTCGAGTATTACCATTTCCAGCAGCCGGCTCCCGGTTTGATCGACGCCGCCGGGCACGACCTTTTCAATCCCCGCCTGACGTTTTTCACCGACGCGCAGCTCGGGCCGGCGGTTTACTTTTTTTCGCAGGTGCGGATCGATCGGCATTTCGATCCCACGGACGAAGGCGCGCAACTGCGGCTCGATGAATACGCGCTGCGCGTCACGCCCTGGGAGGACGGCCGCCTCAGCGTGCAGGTGGGGCAGTTCGCCACCGTCGTCTCGAAGTGGGTGGAGCGGCATCTTTCGTGGGACAATCCCTTCATTGCCGCGCCCTTGGTCTATGAGTACGCGTTGCCGCTGGAGGATTTCGGGGCGCCGGATATTCCTTACGACGGCGCGTTGCACGACGAGAAGTACGAATACATCCCCATCATCTGGGGACCCAGCTATGCCACCGGCGCCTCGATCGCGGGCAAAATCGGGAAGTTCGAATACGCGGCGGAAATCAAGAACGCGGCGCTCTCCTCGCGTCCGGAGCGTTGGCCGATCACGCGGAACGGTTTTTCGCATCCGACCGTGAGCGGCCGGCTCGGCCTTCGGCCTAACGAGGCGTGGAACTTCGGCGTTTCCGCGAGCGAGGGCGCCTATTTTCAGCCGGTTGCGGCGGCCAGTTTGCCGCCGGGGCGCGGGATTGGCGATTACCGGCAAATTCATCTCGCGCAGGATGTGAGCTTCGCCTGGCGACACTTGCAGCTCTGGGCCGAGTTTCACCAGACGCGCTTCGAGCTCCCTTTCCTGGGCGACGCCGATACGTTCGGCTATTTCCTTGAGGCAAAATACAAGATCCTTCCGCAGCTCTTCGCCGCGGTGCGGTGGAATCAGCAATTCTTCGACGAAGTGCCAAACGGCGTCGGCGGCCGCGTCCCGTGGGCGCACGATGTTTCGCGCTGGCAGACGGCTGTCACCTACCGCTTCACTCCGCACATGCATTTGAAAGTCGAATACGACCTCGAACACGAAGCCCGCGGCGCGCGAGATCTCCGCCACACTTTCGCGGCGCAATTCACCGTCCGCTTTTAGTCATGCACATCCTGATCGTAGATGATGAACCCCGGCTTTTGCGTCACGTGAAAGCGGCGCTCACCGAAGCCGGCCACGATCCGGTGTCGGTCAACGAAGGCGAAGCCGCGCTCGAGGCCGCTGCACAAACGGCGTTCGATCTCATCGTGCTCGATGTCGGCCTCCCGGGGATCGACGGTTTCGAAGTGCTGCGCCGTTTGCGCGCGCAGAAAATTTCCGCACGCGTTCTGATGCTCACGGCGCGCGGCGAACTGAGCGACCGTCTCACCGGTCTGGAACTGGGCGCCGACGATTACCTGCCGAAGCCGTTCGCGATGCAGGAACTGGTGGCGCGGGTGCGCGCGCTCAGCCGGCGCTTCGCGGAAGAGCCGGTGCTGGTCTTGCGCGCCGCGGATTTAACTTTCAATCTCGCCGATCAAGCGGTGCATCGCGCTGGGCAGGCCATCGAGCTTTCCAGCCGCGAGCTGACTTTGCTGAAAGTGTTAATGCGCGAACCGGGCCGCGTCTTCACCCGCACTGAGCTTTGCGAGCGAGTCTGGGAGCGCGAGCACGAGTACGACACCAAGTTGGTGGAAGTCTTCATCGGTCGGCTGCGCAAAAAACTGGGCACGCCCTCGCTCATCCAGACCGTGCGTCACAGCGGCTACACTATCCCGGCGGAATAATTCCGTCGGGACGGAGGTGGAAAGTGACGACGGCGTTACTATTCCCGCGTTGTCGGGAAACAC
>JBDSNB010000211.1:0-7004 GCA_039915555.1 Chthoniobacterales bacterium
TGCTCCATGCCGTCGCGCGCGTTGGCGATCGCGCCTTTCAACTCGGACTTGCGCGCGGTGTTCGGATTTTTCGTGGCGAGCTCAGCTTCCCACGTGTGGATTTTCTCCTGGAGGACGGGGAGATACGCGTTGGGATTGGTGGTCTTTTTCGCCCAGCGATAGCTGGTGTAGGGCTGAAAGTTCGGCGACACGCCGCTGCCCGCGGGAAGGCGATCGGCGTCGGAGCCGTCGGCATCGACGTCCATCTCGGCCTGGAGGAGGACGGCATTGCGTTTTGTTTCCGGATGCTGGAGGCGCAAGACGGTCTGGCAATCGTAATAATTGTGCCGCGAGAGGAGTTGGTCGAGGCGGGTGAGATTGGCGCGGAGGCGGCGAAGCTTCGTGTCGTATAGTTCGGCGAAGAAGGGCGAAACGGAATCCGGGCCGAGCATTCCGGCGAGACCGGGCAGCAGACGCGGCAGCTCGGGATTCACCTTCGCGAGCTCCTCGATTGTCTTGTTAGGCTGGGGGACGCGGAGCTTGAGTTTTAAATCGATGACGTAGCTTTGCGGATCGACACGTTCCTCGGAGGCAGCGCTGCCCGGCGTGGGCTCGACCGTGGAATTCACGGTAACGCCGCTGAAGAGCCGCGCAGTTTCGAGTTTCCCGCCGATGACGGGCGGCTTCGAAGGACCGGGCGTCGGCGTAGGAGTTTGCTCAGTGATCCTGAGCGGCGAAGTGCGGGCGTTTTGCTGGCTCCAGCGCCAGCGCTCGAGCGAAACCCAGCGCAGGATAATTGCGGTCAGGACGCCGAGGAGCAGCAGCAGCAAAAACAGCCGCAACGTTCTGAGGCGGAATCGGCGCACGCGCGTCTACTTTTTCACCCAGGCGAGGATCGCCACGATGAGTCCGATCACGCTCAGGATGGACATCATGCCCGCCGGCATGAAGGCGCCGGTTTTGAGGAAGGCGGGAAGAAAACGGCCCGCGAGCAGGAGCGACACGACCGCGGCGAGGGCGAGGCCGGCGGTGATATTGCCGGGCAAGAGAAAGGCGGCCAGCAGGAGCAGAATGCCGGAGATGGAGCCGGCGATGATGGAAGCCATGCTGCCCGCGCGCACGAATCCGATGATGCCGCCCACGATCGTGAGCAGCCCGAAAATGATGAAGTAAATCTTGGCAGGTCCGATCATAGGTGCGGCATTCGTACGCCAGAGACCGGTGCCTGTCTAGAAGGCGGGGTCGGCTACTTGCCTAAGAACCAACGCAACGCCGCTTCGATGTGCGATTTTTTCACAACGTGGCCGGACGGAAATGTTTCGTGCCGGATATTTCCGAACCCGGCGCGTTGCATGGAATTTTTGACCGCGTTCTGCTGCTGCGGTGTGGCGACCTTATCCCGCCCGCCACTGCTGAGAAAAATCGGAGTGCGCTGATAGCTGCTGCCGGGTCTAAATTTTCGGTAGCCTTCCGTGATCGTGTCTTCGTTGATCCCGGTAATAAACAATCCGATGACTCGATAACCGCCCACCGCGAGGAGCGGCGCGAGCAGGCCCGCCCGCTTCGCCCCGCCGGAATAACCGGCACACGCGACCGGCCATTTCTGCGAGCCCGGAAAACTGCGATTTAGCGCATCGAGGGCCGCGAGCGTGTGGCCCGCGCGCCAGCCGGAGCTGTCGAGTTTGTTCGCCGGCTCGGGCCCATCGCCCGCGATCAAGACCCAGCCTTCCGCGAGCGCAGTGGGGCGGTAATAGTTTACCAGGTCATCACGATTCTGATGTTTGAAGTCGCTCGTCGAGAAGACAACCAGCACCGGATAAGCGCGCTTTGGATTAAAGCCCGACGGCACGGCGAGCACGGCGACGGTGTGCGTCGGCACAGCGTTGCCACCTTCCGCGACGTAGGATTTCTCGAGGTCGCTCAACGGCACCTTCGCCCGCACGGTGGCGCCGGGGGTGAGCGGGACACCGGCAAAACTCATCCCGGCCGCAAACCCGGCGGAAGAAAGCGCGAGCATTCCCAGGATGCCCAGCAGGGCGCTCATCGGATGCCGGCGAAATGGAAGAAGTCGTTGGGTCACACACCGTTCGACAGCGCCCCGCGGAGAAAGTTCGAAGGCGGACTCGAAGCGAAGCGGTATGTCCGCTATCGTCGTTTCCTTCATGCGCATTCTCCTGGTTTTGATTTCCGCGCTCTGCGCCGCAGTTCCCGTGGCGTCATTCTCCGCGACGGACTCCATTTCCGCGCTCGAGAAATCGAGCGCGCGACCTGCAGCCGCGATGATGGATAATTCCTTCCTGCTGGAGGAAGCATACAACCAGGAGCCCGGTGTCGTGCAGCACATCCTGAATGTGGTCCACACCGCGCGTCGGCGCGCGGGCACGGACGATCGCGACCTCTCGTTAGTCTTCAGCCAGGAATGGCCGATCTTCACCCAGACGCATCAATTCGCCTACAGCATCCCCTTCACTTTCACGGAAGCGGGTGGCCGCGACGATCGTGGCCTCGAAGACATCACGCTGAATTATCGCTATCAATTTTGGCTGGAAACGGAAACCCGTCCGGCCTTCGCGCCCAGCTTTTCGTTAATCCTTCCCACCGGCGACGAGGCGAAGGGTTTGGGGAACGACACGGTCGGCTATCAAGTCACGTTGCCCGCGAGCAAAATCGTGAGCGATCGCTGGTCGCTCCATGGCAACGCGGGCGTTACATTTTTTCCTGAGGTGAGCGGCCACGATCTCGTCAGTTACAGTCTCGGCGCGAGCGCGATCTACGCGGTTCGTCCCAACTTCAACTTTATGCTCGAAGTGGTCGCGGATTTCGAGGAAGGCGTGAACGATTTCGGTGGCACGGCGCGCGCGGTCTCAGCGGTGATTTCGCCTGGCTTTCGTTACGCGATCAACCATCCGAACGACGCGCAAACTGTGGTCGGCCTCGCGGTGCCGATCGGGATCACCGCTGACGCGCCTGATTATGGAGTGTTTCTCTATGCCTCTTTCGAGCACTTCTTCCTGCGCCCAAAAAGCAGCGGGAGCGGAAAATGAGTGCAGCGGCGCCAGGGATGCCGGCGCGTTATCCGCTTTCCCGCAATCCCATCTTTTGGACGATTCAGGGCGAAGGCCACATGCGCGGTCTGCAGATGTGTTTCGTGCGGTTGGCCGGTTGCTCGGTCGGATGTCCGGGTTGCGATACCGATTATCGAAAGAATGAAATCGCCACGCTGGATGAAATCGTGCGACGCGTGGAGGAAGCAATTCCCGCAGCGGCGCGCGAGCGCTGGGTCTGGCTCACCGGCGGAGAGCCGACGGATCACAATCTCGAACCGCTCGTGAGCGCGCTGCACGCAAAAGGTTTTCGCATCGCGCTCGCCACCAGCGGCCATCGGAAGGTGGTGGTGACGGTCGATTGGCTTTCGGTTTCGCCGCACGATCCGTCGCAGTGGGTGCAGACGCGCGGCAACGAAATGAAGATTGTGCCGGACTTGAATGGCTTTGCGATTGAAGCCTTCCGGCGCGCGCATGCAGATGAGACGACGGACTTTCGTTACCGCTTCGTGCAGCCGCTCTCGATTGGGAAAGCGGAGGATCCGGTGAGCTTGCAGACTTGTCTGGAATTCATCAGGGCGCATCCGAATTGGCGCCTCTCGCGCCAGGATCATCATTACTGGGACGTGGCTTAGCCGCTTCGCACCGTTGACCGGGCGGGACGGCTGAAGTATCACTCTCTTCGCCGATGAACCGTCTCCGCCGATGCCGCCAGTTTCTGCTTCTGGTCGCGCTGCTTTTTGCGGTGGGGCATTCGCATCAAATGTTTGGACGCTTTCTGCTCCATCATCATGATGTCGCGGCCGCCGCGGCGCATCATTCGCATCAGGATACCGATGCGGATCATCGCCCGGATCGGCACGATCAGGAGGATGCGGAGCACACGGCCGAACACGCGGCCTTCGCCGCAATCATGCCCGCTCTGTTCCTTCCGGCGCGGACCGAGTCGCACTTGCTCGCGCGGATCGAGGTCGCGTCCGTTCGGGTTTCCGAGCCGCGCGCGGCTGGGATCGATCATCCGCCGCAACTCGTCGGCTAACACGCCCGTGGTGTGCCCTCGCCTCGCGAGGGAACTCTAGCACTGCGAGCCCTCAGCTCCGCCACCTCCGGCGCGGTTCATCGCGTCTTCGTGGCCGGATCTCTACCCGCAATCCAACCCGTCACTTTCACTCAAATGCTTCACCTGAAAATCCTTCTCGCCCTCTGCGTGAGCGGACTCGCATCCGCGCTCTACGCCGGCGACTCGTCTGTCGTCGCCGAGACCACCGGCCCGCTTACTCTGCGTCGTGCGGTTGCACTCGCACTCGTGCATCATCCCGACCTCGCCGTTTTCGCGCAGGAGATTCGAATCGCCGAGGCGCGGCGCATTCAAGCGCGGTTGCCGGTTAATCCCGCCGTGCATGTGCGGATCGAAGATGTGACCGGAAGCGGCGCATTCCGCAGCGGCGACCGCACGGAGTCAACGCTGGAGCTCGCGCAGGTTTTGGAGCTAGGCGGCAAGCGTCCGAAGCGCACGCGGGCGGCGTTGCACGGACGCGAACTGGCAGAATGGGATTACGCCGCGAAGCGATTGGAAGTGGCCACGAAAACCACCCAGGCCTTCGTTGCCCTTCTCGGGACGCAGCGCCGTCTCCTGCTCGCGCGGGAAACGTTTACGCTCGCGGAAAAGTTTGCGCCGCTCGCGCAGGAGCGCGTGGATGCGGGCCGCGCCTCGCCCCTCGAAGTCTCGCGGGCCAGCCTCGCGCGCGCCTCCGCCCGCATCGTGGTCGAGCAAGAAAAAGGTCAGCTCGCGGTGGCCCGCAAGCGCCTCTCCGCACAGTGGTCGAGCACGAGTCCACGCTTCTCGGATGCGGTCGGCGACCTCGAATTTTTGCATGATGAACTGCCGGGCTTATCGGCGGCGACCGGCGAACTGCGCAACAACCCACGCCTGGCCCGCAGCGAAACCGAGGACGCGCAACGCGCCGCGCAGCTGGCGTCCGAACGCGCGAAAGCCTGGCCAGATCTCACCCTGAACGGCGGGGTGCGCCGCCGAGAGGAAACCGGCGACGCGACCGCCGTCCTGGGATTCTCGCTCCCGCTCCCGCTGCTCAATCGCAACCAGGGCGGCATCGCGGAAGCGCGCGCCGCGCTCGAAAAAACGCGGGATGAACAGCGCGCCGCGGCGGTGCACTTGAACACCGCGCTCGCGATCGCCTACGAAGAATTGGAGGACGCCGAAATTCAGATCAAGGAATACCGCGCCTCTGTTCTGCCCCAGATCGATGAGTCGTATCGCTTGAGCAACGAAGGCTACGAAGCGGGCCGCTTCAGCTATCTCGAAGTGCTCGACGCCCGCCGCTCCGCCGCCGAAGCCCGCGCCCAATATCTCGACGCGCTGGTGCGCTATCACTCCGCTGCCGCCGAGATCGAAGGTCTCACCGCCCGCACCCTCACCCCCAGTTTGACGCCCTAACAAATCATGAAACGCATCCTCAAAATTCTCGGCTTCCTCGTCCTCCTCGTGCTCGCGGTGGTGGCGGCACGAAAAATTCTGCGCACCGCGCCCGCACACTCCGCCTCCGGGGAAGAACATGCCGATGAACACGGCGAGGCGGAGGCGGATTATCCGCGTGGCCCGCATCATGGCCGGCTTTTGACCGACGGCTCTCTCGGGCTCGAAGTCACGATCTACGAGCCGGAGATCCCGCCGCAGTTCCGCGTTTATCCTTTCAAGAACGGGAAGCCGCTCGATCTGGCGGAAGTAAATCTCGTGATTCATCTCGATCGCTTTCTCGACCGCGAAGACACGTTCCACTTTCGGAAGGAGGGGGATTACCTCGTTGGCGACAAAGTGCTGGCGGAGCCGCACTCCTTCGACGTCACCGTCACGGCGGAACACAAGGGCAAGAAATCGGAGTGGAAGTATGAGTCGTATGAGGGCCGGGTCACGATGCACGAGGCCGCGATCAAAACCGCGGGCATCAAGATCGAAGAAGTGGGTCCCGCAAAGTTGCGCACGCTCGTGCAGATGACGGGGAAGATCGTGGCCAATCCCGACAAGGTCGCGCATGTCACCCCGCGTTATCCGGGCGTGGTTTTGGAGGCGCGCAAGAAGCTCGGCGATTCCGTGGCGAAGGACGAAGTGCTCGCGGTGGTGGAAAGCAACGAGAGTCTGCGACCGTACGAAATCAAATCGCAGATCGCCGGCCGCGTGATCAAGCGCGATGCCGTCCTCGGCGAATCCGTCGCGCAGGACACCACGCTCTATGTCGTGGCCGATCTCGATGTCATCGCGGTGGATCTCGCCGTGCCGAAGCAGGAGTTCGGAAAGCTCAAGGAAGGACAGAAAGTCGTGGTCTCGGGCGACGGCGAACTAAAAGGCGAAGCGACTCTGCATTACCTCTCGCCGATCAGCTCAGAAACCACGCAAACCATGATGGCGCGGGCCGAGATGCCGAATCCGGAAATGAAATGGCAGCCGGGCCTCTTCGTCACCACGGAAGTAGTGGTCGAAGAAACCGAGGTGCCGATCGCGGTGAAGACCAGCGCGCTGCAAACCTTCCGCGATTGGGACGTGGTCTTCATGAACGACGGCACGTCGTTTGAAATCGCGATCGTGGAACTGGGACGGCGCGATGGCGATATGGTGGAAGTGGTAGAAGGCCCGCTCAAACTGGGAACGAAATACGTTACCGAAAACAGCTTTGTCGTGAAAGCCGACGTGCTGAAGTCCGGCGCGTCCCATGATCACTAATTTCCCGCTCGAAGAAGCAGGAAACCTCAACCCGGCATTAACATGACTTATCTGGTAATCAAGACGCTCGTATCCGCGCTCATCGTCGTTGGGATTTCGGAAATCGCGCGCCGCAGTTCCGTCCTCGGCGCTTTGCTCGCATCCTTGCCCCTCACATCGTTGCTCGCATTCATCTGGCTTTATCGCGATACCGGCGACGTCACGAAAATCGCCGCGCTCTCGACGGGCATTTTCTGGCTCGTCCT
>JBDSNB010000124.1:0-4533 GCA_039915555.1 Chthoniobacterales bacterium
CATGCGGGGGCGGGTGGCTGGCGGTTGTTTCATTTTCTTGAATCCAAACGCGCGCGCCGCTGCATCTCACCTTTGAAACCATGAACACGATTACGATCCGGCCCTTCGCGGCGATGAAACTTATCACCCTGGCGGTGCTCGCCCTCGTCCTGCTCCTCCTCAACGGCTGTCATTGGGTGGGCGAGAAGGGCAATGGCAAGATCACCACCGACACGCGCTCGGTGACCGACTTCACGGGGATGGAAGTGGACGGCGCGTTCACCATCAACTGGACGCGCGGGCCCGCCGCGCTCCGGATCACGACCGATGAAAACTTGATGCAATACATCCGGACGGAATTGAAGAGCGACAAGTTGCGGATCGAATGGATCAAGCCGCTCAAGGGGACGCGCGGGATCAAGATCGAAGCCGCCAGCCCCACGCTGACGAAGACGACTTTGAATGGCGCGGTCCGGTTTACGGCCGCGGATCTTTCCGGGACGGAATTTTACCTGGAAGCGAATGGCGCCTCGCGCGTGAAGTTGAGCGGAACTGTCAACGCCATGTCCGGCGATATGAATGGCGCGAGCCGGCTGGATGCCGAAACGCTCGCCACCCGTGCGATGGAGCTCACGATCAACGGCGCCGGACGGGCGGAAGTGAATGCGTCGGAAGTTCTGAAGGTGGAAATCTCCGGCGCCGGAAAAGTGACTTATCTCGGCGACCCGAAGGTCTCGCAGGAGATCAACGGCGCCGGCAAAGTGCGCAAGCGGGAGTAGATTTTTTCGATTCGCTTTTGCGGGTGGGTGGTTCCAGGCTGAAATTATGAGCGCAGGCGACACTTCACCCGCAGGCTTCTCCTACAACACGCGACTGAACATTCTGCACGGCCCGCTGGAAGTGATCGACGTGCCGCAACTGGTCGCCGCGTGCCAGGACCAGTGGTACAACCAAACGCTCTGCCAGGTGGATGAGTCCGTCGTGCGGCTCGGAGTGGTGGAGGGCGAGTATCACTGGCATCATCACGATCGCGAAGACGAGTTCTTCCATGTCGTGAGCGGGCACTTCTTGATCGACCTGGAAGACCGGACGATCGATCTCGCGCCGGGTCAAAGCGTTGTCATCCCGAAGGGTGTGCGCCATCGGCCGCGCGCGCCAGAGCGGACGGTTATCCTAATGGTGGAACGCACCGGAATCGTGCCGACCGGAACAAACCAGGCCACACCGTAGCGGCGGCACGGGGTCGCCTAACGATCGCTGGCGCTGTTCTCCGGGCGGCGCGGATTCTCGCGCTCCTCGGCGTTCTTCAAAATAAACTGCGCGACATTTAAGAGAACGAGGAGGACGAAACAAATCGCCAGCATGCGGATGGGGGCGGTGACTTGTTTGTTGGAGCCGGGTTGCAAGACGGCTTCGGTCGGTCGCTCCGGTGGATAATAGACGGGCACGGTTTGCCCGACGGTGTAACGGCTCAGCACTTCGTCCACTTCCTTGGGCCGATAACCGGCCACGAACGAAATCCGCTCGGAAGCGTAGTTCTTTTCGCCGACCGAATAGGTGTAGGCCACCCGTGGGAGCGAGCGGAAGAGTCGCTTGAAACGTTCCACCTTCGTGATCGTGCCCTCAGTCGTCGGCCAGGCGGCACTCGCTTTCGCGGTTTGATGAGTCTGCCATGCCTTCCAAAGGAGGAACGGGAAGGCGATAAAAAAGATGAGCGCGAGCATCGGCTATTCGTCCTCGTCTTTGCTCGTGATCTTCTTCAACCGGTCCCGCAATTCGCGCAGACGTTTTTCGGAATAGGTCACCTCGGCATTGTTCGCCTCGATCGGCGCCAGCGAGCCGTCTTCCGATTCGATGCCATCCTTCGCAGCTTTCGCGCGCGCCTTGAGCCACTTGGTTTGCTCGGCGAGCAGGACGGCACGGGCTTTTGTATTCGAACCCTCGTAAAGCCGGATGTAGGCGATGTAGACCTGCGCATCGGTCATGTCGGCGATCTGCCGGCTGAGCGAATTCATTTCCGCGGTGGAGTTGGCCTCTTTCAGGAGCTCGAGCGAGGCGCGGATGGAAGGAGTAAGGGCGGGATACCAATCCTCGGGAGTGATTGCCGACTTCGTCTGCGCGCAGAGCGGTTGGATGAAAAGGGAAGCCGCGGCAATGAAGGTAAGGACAAGCGATCTCATCATGGTCTGAAGTGTTTGGCAGGACGATTCGTAGCGAATGCGCGCAACCTTGGCGACGCAAAATGCGCGCGCCGGTCCGGTGGACCTGCGGTGGTCAGCCAAGAGCGAGCGGTGCGGGCCTCTTTAAAAGATTCTTCCACAATATCGCGTACTGCTTGGAAACGGCGCGCTCAACGTAACGACCTGTCCCAAAAATTGCTCATCCAATCATGAAAAAACTCTGTCTTCTAGCCTTTGCGGCGCTCCTGGCCCTTCCTTCACTCGCGTCAGCGAAAAAATATGACCCACGCGATCTGAGCCTTGCCTGGTTGGTTGAGGCCGGCAACGGCGGCGCTTTTATTAATTGGCCCGTCCTCGCGTCAAACTTTCCCCAAGTCCCGAACGGCATTCCCGGCACCAGCGGGATGCTCTCCACGCAATCCAATCAGAATTGGAGTACCGCACCTTGGATGATCACCCAAGGCGGCGGGACATATCCTGACGGCGTCGTCGTCGCCACCTTCAAACGAGCAGGTCAACACCACGATCGGCCCTATCGCAGGCATTCCGATCATCACCGTGGACGTGCCGATCACGCTCTCCGGGATCAACTTTAACAGCGTGTATCAATATCAGATCAGCGGCACGGCCGGCATGCTGAACCTCACCGCGACGGGGCCCAATACGATCAACGTGCTCAAATCGAACCAAAGCACGCTCACCCTCTTCGCGGCGGGTGATGTGATTGCGGCGGCGATTGGGGGCGGCGGTACTTTCGGATTGACCAAAGTGGGGACAGGGATCGTCACGCTCGCCGGAACCAACACCTACACAGGTGGAACCCTTGACCTTCCGCACGAACGGCAGCATCACCGTCGTCCCGGAACCGTCCACCTGGGCGATGCTGGTTCTCGGCAGCGGCGCGCTCGCGGGGATGATGCGTCTGCGCCGCCGTTCCAGCTAGTCTCGTTCGTTTCCGGCCGCTCTCTTTCGAGCCTGCTCTCCTCCCGGGGAGCAGGCTCGTTTGCTTTTTAGCGCGCGTCCAGACTTCCCGCTTCCAGCATGCGGACGCGCTTGTCCAGATACGGCAGGCGGATCGTGAGCTTGAGGCCTTCGCCTTCCTTGCTCTCCAGCGCCATCTCGCCGCCGTGCTCGCGCACGATCCGCCGCACGATTAACAAGCCCAAGCCGCTCCCCGTGCTCTTCGTCGTAAAGTACGGCTCGAAGACGCGCCCCAAACTCTCGGCCGACATCCCACCGCCCGTGTCGGTAAAGCTGATGTTCACATGCGTGGCGTCAAGATCGGTCCGGATGTGGAGCACGCCGCGCCGTTTCATCGCTTCGAAGCTGTTCTTGATCACGTTATAAAAGACCTGCTTCATCTGGTCGCGATCCAGCTCCAGCGGCGGCAAATCGGAACGCAATTCCTGCTCCACCACGAGCTCGCGGTCTTCGATTTGCGGCGCGAAAAAGCGCACGGCCTCCTCCACCAGCGCATTCACATTTTCGGGGTGCAGTTGCGGCTTGGAAGGGCGGATCGCTTTGAGAAATTGCGTTACGATCGAATCGAGCCGGCTGATTTCGGCCCGCGCGATATCGATCGATTCCTGCAATTCATCCCGCATCGCGCCCTCCAACTGGCGCACGTTCCGCTCCATCAACTGCAGGTGGATGTGCAGCGAATTGAGCGGATTCCCGATCTCATGGGCAACGCCCGCTGCGAGCAGCGTGAGCGCATTAAAACGCTCGGACTCGATCGTTTTTTCCGCGGAGCGCCGGCTCTCCGTGATATCGCGCAGGATCATGGCGTGCCCCACCGCTTCGGCATGGGAAAACGCGCCCCGCTTTCCTTTCTCGCGCCGCTCGATCAGGAGCGGCACGATGTAAAAGTTGATGAACTTGTTCGCAGGATAAAAAATCTCCAAATCGCGACTGACCGCCGCCGCCGAATTGACGAGCGAATTCCAATCCAACCCGCGCACGCGTTCGTCGAGTCGTTTCCCGATCGACTTCTCGGCTTCGATGCCGAACAACTCGCAGGCGGCATTGTTCACATAGGTGATGAGTCCTTTTCCGTCTGTCACGATGATGCCTTCCTGAATGGCATTGAAGACGGTCTCGATCAGCCCCTTCTCCTGCGCCAGGCGCACGAGGTAATTCTGCACATCTTCCGGGCCGACGCGGCCGAGGCGCTCCACGAGCTTGTCGAGAAAACCAGCTTTCACTGCATCGAGTCTTCGCCAGCCGATCGCCCAGCGTCAATTTGTTCCTTGCTCGACCGCGTCCAGAAACGCTCTAATGAGCCGGAAGGCGAGACGATGGACGCGAAGTAAACCAGCGCGCGAGCCTCGGCTTTGCGGAAGCGGAAGCTGCGGATCATCGCGCAAGACCCGGC
>JBDSNB010000035.1:0-20927 GCA_039915555.1 Chthoniobacterales bacterium
AGGACGTCGTCCGACTGCGGCGTGCCGAGGCGGTGGAAGTAAAGCTTGTGAAAATAGTTTGCCGCCTTGAGCTGGTCAGCGGCCGGCTCATCATAGCGACTGTAGAAAAATCCCGAGCCATCGCGGTTCCAGGAAGCGCTGGAAAACTTCACCCATTTGATCGTGTCGTCTCGGTCTTTCCCGCTTTCGATCTCGCGCACTTTCCACTCCTCCCAATCCGAACCCGCCTGCGCGAGACCATAGGCGAGCAGCTTGCCATCCTTCGAAACATCCGTGCCGGTAAGCGCGGTCGTGCCGTCTTTCGAAAGCGTATTCGGATCGAGCAGCGCCTTCGGTTCACCCGGCAACGCGCTCGCGGTGTAAAGGACGCTTTGATTCTGCAGACCGGTGTTCTTGGTGAAGAAAAACGCGCCGCCCTCGCGATACGGCACGCCGTACTTCTCGTAATCCCAAAGCGCCGTCAGCCGCTCGTTGATTTTCTTCCGTTCCGGAACGCCGGCCAGAAAATCGAAAGTCAGTTTATTCTCTGCCTCGATCCACTTCTTCGTCTCCTCCGAGTCGGCATCTTCCAGCGGGCGGTATGGATCGGCCACCTGCGTGCCGTGGTAATCATGGCTCTGCTCGCTCTTCGGCGCCGGCGGATAAGCGAACGGTTTCGTCGGCTCTTTCGCGGAAGCAACGGCGAGACCTGCGAGAAGAAGAACGGCAACGGAGAGGCGTTTCATCTCTTTCCATAAAGGCAATCGCCAAGAAGGGCAAAGGGTAGGGACATCGCGCTGCGATGTCCGGGCCGTGTGATCGCGCGGGGAGACGCCCGGATCTTTGCGCGAGCAGCCACGCCGCCCGGACACCGCCGCGCGGCGTCCCTACCCTTGCGCCGTCAGCGCAGTTCGCGACATTGGGCGCCCTCGTATGCTCACGATTTCCCAAGTCACGAAAGCTTTCGCCGGGCGCACCCTCTTCGAAGACGCGTCGCTGCAGGTGAATCGCGGCGATCGCGTCGGCCTCGTCGGGCCAAACGGCGCGGGCAAGTCCACCCTCTTCTCCTTGATTCTCGGCGAAGCGTCGCCCGATGCCGGCAAAGTCTCGACCGAGAAATCGGCCACCATCGGTTTTCTCCCGCAGGAGAGCGCACCCGCGGGCGACGAGACCGTGATCGAACTCGCGACCGCCATTTCGAAAGAGCTGACGGAAGCGCAGCGCATCATGAAGACGACGCCGGAGGATTCGCCCCAGCATCACGACGCGCTCCACGCCTTCGACGAGCATGGCGGCTGGCAGGTCGAGCCGAAGGCCAAACGCATCCTGCACGGGCTCGCTTTTCGCGAATCGGATTTCGAGCGCCCGGCCCGCACCCTGAGCGGCGGCTGGGTCATGCGCGCCCATCTCGCACGTCTCCTCGTGATGGAGCCGGATCTGCTCTTGCTCGACGAGCCGACCAACCACCTCGATCTCGAATCGCTCGTCTGGTTCCAGGAATATTTGAAGAACTACCCGGGCGCGATCCTCATGATTTCGCACGATCGCGAATTCCTGAATCAGCTCGTCGGTTCCATCATCGAGATCGCGCACAAGCGGCTGCAGCGTTACCGCGGGAACTGGGACAGCTACGTCGAGCAACGCGCCGCGCGCGAAGAACAACAGCTCTCTGCCTACAAAAATCAGCAGAAGGAAATCCAGAGCCTGCAGGCGTTTGCCGACCGCTTCCGCGCGAAGGCGAGCAAGGCATCGCAGGCGCAGAGCAAGCTGAAGCAGATCGATCGGATGGAGAAGATCGAGGCGCCCGTCGCGCGTGAGAAGACGGTGCACTTCCATTTCCCGCAGCCGGCCCGGAGCGGGCATCGCGTGATCAAACTCGAGAACGTGCGCCACGCCTACGACAATCTCGTTGTCTACGAAAACCTCGAGTTCGAAGCCGAGCGCGGCCAGCGGACCGTCCTCGTAGGCCCGAACGGCTCCGGCAAATCCACCCTCTTGAAATTGCTGGGCGGTTCGCTCGAAGTGCAAAGCGGCACGCGCGAGCTCGGGCACAACGTGAAGGTCGGCTACTTCTCGCAGTATCGGGTCGAGATGCTGCAGCCCATGATGACCGTGCTCGACACTGCGCGCGACATGCCGAACCCCGTCTCCGAACAAGTCGCGCGCACCGTGCTCGGCTCGTTCTTGTTCCGCGGCGACGACGTTTTCAAAACTACCGCCGTCCTCAGCGGTGGAGAAAAAACGCGGCTCGCGCTCGTCAAGCTGCTCCTCGATCCGCCAAATCTCCTCCTGATGGACGAGCCCACCACGCACCTCGATGTCGGCAGCATCGACGCCCTCGTCGGCGCGCTCGCGCAATACGAAGGCACGCTCATCTTCATCAGCCACGACGTTTATTTCATCCGCGCAGTCGCGAAGACGGTGCTCCACATCGGCGCCGGAAAACTCACGCCCTACGCCGGCGATTACGATTATTACCTGGATAAATCCCGCGCCACCTCGGCGCGCGCCGCGTTAACCAGCGGCGCCGCATTGCACAACGCCCAGCCTGCACAGGCGGCTACTGCGGCCGCGCCGAAAGCTGCCGGCATCAAGGAAACGCGCGAAGAACGCCGCGCCGCCGCCGAGCAACGCAAAGCGGAAGCGAAAGTGAAACGCGAACGCGAAAAGCGGGTGCATGAACTCGAGATGCACATCCTTTCGCTGGAAGGCCGGCAACGCGAGCTGACGACGGAATTGGAGAAGCCGGAAGCCTACGAAGCCGGCGGCGCGGCGATGGAATGCAATCGCGAACTCTCCGGCCTAACGACCGAACTCGAACGCGTCACCGCGGAGTGGGAAGCGCTCGCGGAAGCAAAAGAAAACGTGCCCGCCTGACTATTTTTTCGCGCAACGGGGTTCGTGGCACCGCGGCTGCTTAAGAGAGAGGTGCAAGCTTGGAAACCAATCACACGCATTAATATTTCCGCAGCTTCATCAGGCGCGACCAGCGATGGTCGCGCTTTTTTTTGTTCGCCCTCCAGCCGTTCGGACTTCGATGGGCTACCTTCCAGCGAATGAGCGTGGAAAATCATGCGCCGACCCTGCGCGCCGCCACTTACAATGTGCACGGCTGCGTCGGGATGGATCGCCAACGTTCCGAAGCCCGCATCGCGGACGTGATCGCCAGCATGTCAGCTGATGTCGTCGGCTTGCAGGAGCTCGACGTCAGCCGTCCGCGCTCCGCCAGTGCCGATCAAGCCGCGCTCATCGCGCAACAGCTCGGCTGGAAACACGTCTTCCATCCCGCGATGCGCAGTGGCGATGAGCAGTACGGCGACGCCATCGTCAGCCGCCTGCCGTTCACCGTAAAACGCACCGTCGAGCTGCCGGGCATCGCGCCGTGGTATTGCCGCGAAAAACGCGCCGCCATCTGGCTCGAAGTGGAAACCGAGCTCGGCCCCGTCCAGGTCATCAATAGCCACTTCGGCCTCGGCCGGCGGGAGCGCATCTTGCAGGCGCAAATGTTAATCGGCTCCGAATGGCTTGGATCGTTAGGCGAAAACGTGCCCGCGGTTTTGCTCGGCGACTTCAACAGCATCCGCACCTCGCTCGCCTACCGCATTCTCGCGGGCTTCCTGCGGGATGTCCGCACCCTCGTGCAACCGCGCGGCGCCCACCGCACTTATCCGACACTCCGTCCTCTCCTTGCCGTCGACCACATCTTCGTGAACCCCGCGCTCCACGCCACCGGTCTCAACGTCCATCGCACCCCCGTCGCGCGCGTCGCTTCCGATCACTACCCGCTCGTCGCCGAGTTAGTCGCGCGTCCGCAGATCAGCGAATTGTAGGGGAAGCTGTCAGCTTCCCGTGTCTCCAGGACGCGGGGCGGTTGGTCACTAATCGGATCAGCCGAAACTTTAGATACGAGGCGGCGAGGGTGCCGCTCCTTGGAATTGCTCATGCGTGCGAATCGTTCGCTCGAACGCTTCGTGCTCTTCCACCCGCAACTCCTGCGGAAATTTTGCCTGCGAGCGATTCCACCGCTCCAGCCACGAGCCATTCAAAATCTCGCGTCCTTCCCGCGGCGCCGCGGACGTGAGCGCGATCGTGGTTTCGTCCTTCGGCCCCATGCTCCGGCCCCGCGCCACAAAGAATCCCGCCGCCAGCAGGAGGCCCCGCACCGAAGTGGAACAGCTATAAGTGAACAACTCGACCGCCCGCCCCCCGCAAGCTGCGAAGAGCGCGCGAAACGCCTCCAGCGTCCATGCTTCCCCCGAAGTCTTGCCCGAGAACATGTCGTAGAAAATCAGGTCCGGCGGCGCGGGAGCGTCGACGATGGTCTGGGGGAAATCGCCCGGCACCAGAGACCAGCTTAGCCCATCGTACGTCTTGGATTGCCAGCGACCGTCCCGCAAGATTGCCGGTGGCCCGCCATGGCGCAGATACGGGAAAGCGTCATTGTGCAGCAGCGCGAGTCGCAACGAATCGAGATCGTTCTCGAAGCTGATAAGTCGCATTGGTCGGATCGGACCAATCTCCGCCGCCTTCTCATAACATTGCACTGCGGCCATCGCATTCGCCGCCGCGCCGAGTCCCACATCCCAGATCAGGAGCGGCTCGTTAGACTGGCGCAGCCTTTCCGCGAGCCGCGCCTGCTCCACGTAAAGCTGCCGCGCTTCCTCCATTGGATCGGTGCGCGAATGCATGATCTCGCCCGAAGCGAGATGCCGGATGCTCGCGAATCCCTCCCACGCGCGATGCACCTCGTAGTGCCCCAGACTGGTGCGCCGTTTCCGGTTCGGCTTCGGAAACACGATCGGATTGTCGAGATCCGACTCATGCAGAAAGGCGCGCTTCCGTTCGTAGAGTTCGAGAAACCGGTTAGCCAGGATCGCGGCTCGCATCTCGCGCATGAGCTGGTGGTAAAAGTGGATGTTATGCTTCCCGAGCAACTGCCAGCCCAGCGTTTCCGAACTCTTCGTCAGATGATGCAGATACGCGCGCGAATAGCGGGCGCAGGTCGGACAGCCGCATTCCGGGTCGAGCGCTTCCTCCGCAAACTTGTAAACCCCGCGCCGCAATTGCAGAAAACCGCGGGAGGTAAAAGCCGCCCCGCGCTGCGCGAGCTGGGTCGGCATGATGCAATCGAACATGTCCACGCCGCGGTGCACCGCCTCCAGCAAATCAAGGGGCGAGCCCACGCCCATCAGATAACGTGGCTTGTCGTTAGGCAACAACGCCGCCGTCAATTCGCAGACGTCCTCGCGCTCGTTCTTGCTTTCGCCCACCGCCAGCCCACCGATTGCGTAGCCATCAAACTCCATCTCACACAGCGCGCCCGCGCTCTCTCGCCGCAACTCCGGATAGAGCGCGCCCTGCACAATCCCAAACATCGCCGCTGGCGAATCGCCCCGCGCCGCCAGACTCCGCGCCGCCCAGCGATTCGTGATCTCCAACGCCGCCCGCGCCGTCGCTTCGTCCGCGGTCGACGCGATGCAATGATCCAACGCCATCATGATGTCACTCCCGATCGCGCGTTGCGTCTCGATGCTCACCTCCGGGCTGAGCAAAATAGTTTTCCCATCTAGGTAACTCTGGAAAGTCGCCCCTTCCTCTCCCATCGACCGCGCATGCGGCAGCGAAAAAATTTGATACCCACCCGAGTCCGTCAGGACCGAACGCTCCCAGCTCATGAACTTGTGAATCCCGCCCAGCTTCCGAAAAACTTCCACCCCGGGCCGCAGCAGCAGGTGATAAGTATTCGCGAGCAAAATCTGCGAACCGGCCTCCTCCAGCGTGCGCGTCAGCTGCGCCTTCACCGTCGCCTTCGTGCCCACCGGCATGAAGAGCGGTGTCTGCACCTCATTGTGCAGCGTGTGGAATGTCGCGGCCCGCGCGCGCGAACCGGTCGCCTGTGCTTCCAGGCGAAAATTTAAGCGCGCGCCGTTCATCGAGGCCCATCTTTAATGCAAGTCCACCCAAAGCGCATGCGTCACGCTCCTTCCCCAGCCACGCGAGCGGGGCGGGTCGAGTCGCGACTTCCCAAGTCCCGCCATCTCTGCTCCTGTGAACGACCTTCATGAATCCCCGTCCCCGATTCCTCTCCCTCGCTCTCGTCATGACGACCACTCTCTCCCTCTCCGCCGCCGAGCTCCTCAAACTCGATCCAACCGCCGCCACGCCGCCCGCCGCCGCGCGCCACGTGAAAGTGGTGGGATTGCACGGCGACAAAATCGAGGACCCGTATTTCTGGCTGCGCGAGAAGGAGAATCCTGCGCTCCTCGCGCATCTCAAAGCCGAGAACGCCTACACCGCCGCGGTCATGAAACCGTTCCAAAGTCTCGAGGATTCTCTCTACCGCGAGATGCTCGGCCGGATCAAACAGACTGACGTTTCCGCGCCTTATCCGCAGCGCGGCTACTGGCTTTATCAACGCACGGAGGAAGGAAAACAGTATCCGATTTACTGCCGCAAAAAGGGCGACCTCGCCGCGAAAGAGGAAGTGATCTTGAACGTGAACGCGCTCGCGCAGGGGCAGAAATTCATGGCCGTCGGATCGTTCGACTACAGCGACGACAACTCGCTCCTCGCCTACACGACCGACATCGACGGGCATCGCGATTACGATTTCCATCTCAAGAATCTCGCCACCGGCGCAGAGATAAAAACGCCGCTCGGGAAGGTGGCCGATCTCGCCTGGGCCGCGGATAACAAAACGCTTTTCTACCTCACCCAGAACGAAGCGAAACGGGATTATCGTTTTTGGCGTTACACCATCGGCGATAAAAAACCGACCCTGCTTTACGAAGAAAAAGACGAACTCTTTGGCCTCGATGTCGACCGTTCCCGCGATGGAAAAATCCTCTTCCTCGACGCAGGAAGCAGCCGCACCACCGAGTTTCGCTTTCTCGCAGCCGACGCACCTCAATCCGAATGGCAAGTCCTCGCGCCGCGCCGCGATGAGATCGAATATTATCCCGAGCATCGCGACGGCACGTTCTATCTGCGGACGAACGACGGCGCGAAAGAGTTCCGGGTCGTGACCGCGCCGGTTGCGTCGCCGGGAGTCGAACATTGGAAGGAATTCATTCCCGGACAGGCCAGCGTCACGATCAAGAGTTTCGAGCCGTTCGCCGATCACGCCGTGATCGTGGAACGCGCCGAAGGCCTCGTCCGTTTTCGCGTGACCGATTACGAAAACAAAAACTCGCAACGCATCACGCTCCCCGAGCCGGCCTATCTCGCAGCCCCTGAATTCAACGCCGAATTCGCGACCGACACCTTCCGTTTCCGCTACGAATCGCCCGTCACGCCACCGAGCATTTTCGCGTACGACATTGCGAAGCAGGAAAAGAAACTCCTCAAGCAAACTGAAGTGCTCGGCGGTTACGATCCCACGCGTTACGTGGTCGAACGCGTGCGCGCCGCCGCAAAGGATGGCAAAGAAATCCCGCTCGATATCGTGCGCAAAAAAGACGTCGCGCTCGATGGCAAAGCGCCCTGCTGGCTCTACGGCTACGGCTCCTACGGCATCTCGATTGATCCCTCGTTTTCCGGCAACCGCGTTTCGCTCCTCGATCGCGGCGTCATCTTCGCCATCGCGCACATTCGCGGCGGCGGCGAACTCGGCGAAGCCTGGCACGATGACGGCCGGATGATGACAAAGATGAATACGTTTACCGACTTCATCGCCTGCGCAGATTTCCTAGTGGAGAAAAAATTCAGCACGCACGAGCGGATGGTGATTCAGGGCGGCAGCGCTGGCGGTCTCGTGATCGGCGCCACGATCAATCTCCGCCCAGATGTGGCGCGCGCCGCGATCCTGGACGTCCCGTTTGTCGATGTCCTAAACACGATGTCCGACGCCACCCTGCCGCTCACCACCGGCGAGTACATCGAGTGGGGCAACCCGCACAACAAAGCAGAATACGATTACATCAAAACCTACAGCCCGTACGAGAACGTCGCGGCGCAGGATTATCCGACGCTCCTGCTCTTCACTTCGTTAAACGACAGCCAGGTGCCGTATTGGGAGCCGGCCAAGTTCGCCGCCAAACTCCGCGCCATGAAGACCGACAAAAATCCGCTTCTCTTCAAGATCAATCTCGAAGCCGGACACGGCGGCGCCTCCGGCCGTTTCGACCGCCTGCACGAAGTCGCGTTTGAGTACGCCTTCGGCCTCGCCGCCCTCGATCTCGCCGCACCCGCCAAATAGCGGCGGACCTGCATTCCGGGATTACTCGATCGCCGCCGGAACCGCGTCGTCGACGGATTCCCCGGCTGCGAGAAAAGGCGCGAAGACCTCCAATGACCGCGTCGGAATCGTCGCCGAGAGACGCGTGCTCTCACCCTCGTATGTCACGTCATGCACCGTCCCATCGCGATGCAGCCGCGCGAGCAAATCTCCCCGCGCCGCCGGTAGCCGCAGCTCGATCGTCATTGTCCCGCGCGCCACGAACTCCGAGATCCGCTCGACCAATTCTTCCATTCCCGCGCCTGTTTGCACGGAAACGAAAACCGCATCCGGAAAGTGCCGGCGCAAATCAGCCAGCGCGTCCGGATCGCTCACCTTGTCCACCTTGTTAAAGACCACCAGCATCTGTTTCGTATCCGCTTCCAGATCGCCCAGCACTCGCATGGTGGTGTTGTAGAACTCCATCACCTCCAGCTGCGAGGCATCGAGCACGTGGATGAGAAAATCGGAAAGCGCCGCTTCCTCGAGAGTGGCGTTAAACGCTTCGATCAATTGATGCGGCAGGTTCCGCACAAACCCGACCGTATCGGTTAAGAGCAGCGGCTGCTTGTTCGGCAGCGCGATCTTCCGCGTCGTGGTGTCGAGCGTGGCGAAAAGTTTGTCCTCGATGAAAACCTCCGCGCCTGTCAGCCGCCGCAGCAGCGAAGACTTGCCCACATTGGTATAGCCGACGATGGCCGCGTTCGGCACCGGCGCGCGTTTCCGATCCTTCCGCTGCGTCGCCCGCGAGCTGCGCACAATTTCCAATTCGCGCTTCAGCCGGTCGATCTGCAAACGAATCTTCCGCTTATCCTGCTCCAGCTGGCTCTCGCCTTCGCCCTTCGCGCCGATCCCGCCGCCCTGTTGGCCGAGGTGACTCCAGGCTCTCGTTAGGCGCGGCATCGAGTATTGCATCCGCGCCAGATCCACCTGGATGCGCGCTTCCCGCGTGTGCGCCCGCGCCCCGAAAATATCGAGAATGATCTCGTGCCGATCGGCCACCGTCATCCCGGCCAGCTCCTCCCAGTTCCGCTGCTGCGACGGGCTCAGCTCGTTGTCGAAGATGAGCACATCGCACTCGTTCTCTTTTGCGAGGTCCACAATCTCCTGCGCCTTCCCCGAACCGATCAGGTAGCGCGCATGATTTTCGCGATGCGTAATCAACTGCTGCGCCACGATCGGAATGCCGAGCGTCTCCACCAGCTCCGCCAACTCCTCGAGCAAACTCTGCGCGTCCGCCTTCTTCGCCGGATCGATGTACGCGCCAATCAGGAGCGCGCGCTCCGTCATCTTATCCTTCTGCTTGATCTCAAACATCCCGCCGGAACATAGCAGGGAAAACGATCGCTTCCGCTCGACGTTTCCGGCTCAGGGCCGCGGCGCGATTATTCTCAATCCAGTTCCGCGGCGGAATCGTCGAGCTTTCCGCCGCGGCACTTCACGG
The DNA here is from genome assembly GCA_039915555.1 of Chthoniobacterales bacterium. Classification (GTDB taxonomy): domain Bacteria; phylum Verrucomicrobiota; class Verrucomicrobiia; order Chthoniobacterales; family UBA10450; genus JACCTI01. The sequence goes on from JBDSNB010000035.1 coordinate 9,639, forward strand.
CGAGATAGATCGCGAGTTCGTAGTCCGATAATCCGGGGAGCGTGCGCTTGAGCGGCTTCCGCGGAATCCGGGCTGCGTGGCGCGGCCGCCGCCTGGTAGACGCTGACGAAAATCCCCGCGCCCGCCTCGATCCAGACCGTGAACTACGACGATGCCACCGTGCAGCCGCAACGTTTTTACCGTGTCCGCACGGCGATCGCGGGCGCGGTGAAGGATTTGCGCGCCGATCGGTTGCGCGGCAACCGGGGCCCCGCGAAAAACCGCTTGTTCGCACGCGCGAAACGCGGAGCGTTTCTCATGGCAGGACAAGGATCAACTGGGAACGTCATCGCAGCGCTCTGCAGCTTCTTCATTCCGGGGCTGGGGCAGCTCATCCAGGGACGCGTCTTGATGGCGCTCGTGCAGTTCGTGCTCGCAGGTTTGTTATGGCTCGTCCTGCTCGGGTGGCTCGTGCATCTTTGGTCGATCGTGGACGCGGCCATGTTCAAGCCGCGCTAGGGATCAATCGCCGCCGTCTCGCTTGGGGATTTCGGGCAGGAAGAGGCGACGCTTCGGGGACTTTTATCCCGTAATCGGCCGGGACAACGCGGGCGTCTAAGCGAGCGACTCCTTCTCGATGATGAGAAGGAGATTGCGCGCCGGCGCTTCGCCGATCACTTCGCTGCCCTCACTCGTCTTCACCTTGAAGCGGTAGGATTGCTCGCCTTTCTCGCCGACGAGCGCGAACCAATCGGCCTGCACTTCGACCGGCTCGGCGCGACCCAGGGTGTAAACACAGAAAGTCTTCATCCGGCAACGTGCGGCGGCTCCGCACTTCTGCGAGACAAAAGATCGAGACCTTGTTCTGCTTAGAGCAACTGATACGGATCCACGTCCACACTTGCCATCACGTCTTCCGGCAGCGGGAGTTTATCGAGCGTTTCGCGCACCAGCCGGCTCAGGCGCAGGATCGCGGCGCCGCGCAGTAGAATGTGAAAACGGAATTGGCCTTGCAGTTTTTCCAGCGGCGCGGGCGTCGGCGCGCTCAAGACAAATTCCTCGGGCAGCGCCTCGCCCAGCCGGCGCGCGATCGTCTCCGCGGAGAATTGCGCGCGCGCTTCGTGTGCGGAGCGGATCGTGAGGAGAACGGCGTGTTTGAAGGGCGGGAAATCGCAACGCTCGCGAAACTCGAGCTCCTGTTCGAAGTAGCCGGCGAAGTCGTGCTGCCGCGCAAATTGAATCGAGGGACTGAAAGGGGTGAAGGTCTGCACGAAGACTTCGCCCGGCGTTTCCCCCCGACCCGCGCGCCCGGCCACTTGCGTGAGCAGCTGGAAGGTCCGCTCGCCCGCGCGGAAATCCGGCAGGTGCAGGCTGAGATCGGCGTTGATGATTCCCACCAGGGTGACGTTTGGGAAATGCAGACCTTTCGCGATCATTTGCGTACCGACGAGGATGTCGATCTTGCCCGCGCGGAAGGCGCGCAAGGTTTCGCGGAAAGCGTCTTTCCGCGTCATGGAGTCGGCGTCCATCCGCCTCACGACTGCCTTCGGGAAAAACTGCGCGACGGTGGACTCCACCTTCTCCGTCCCGAAGCCGGCGTAGATCAAAGCGTTCTCGCGGCAGGCCGGACACTTCTTCGGCACCGCCGCAGTGTGGCCGCAGAGATGACAACTCAAACGCGCGACGGTGCGATGAAAGGTGAGCGCGACGCTGCAATTCGGACACTCCCGCGCTTCGCCGCAGGCGCTGCATAAGAGCGAGGTGGAGAAGCCGCGTCGATTCAGGAAAAGAATCGTCTGCTCGCGTTTTTCCAAACGCGCAGTGATCGCAGCCGACAATTTTTCGCTCAGGATCGTAAGCGATTTCGCTTTCCGCGCTTCCTGTCGGAGATCGACGATCCGCATCAACGGCATCTGGTTGTCATCCACCCGCAACGTGAGATTAAGCAATCGATACTTGCCGCGAGTCGCGTTGTAATAGCTTTCCAGTGAAGGCGTGGCCGTGCCGAGCAGGACCACGGAGTTCTCCATCTTCCCGCGCACGACCGCGACATCGCGCGCGTGATAACGCGGCGCTTCCTCCTGTTTGTAGGACGTCTCGTGTTCTTCATCGACAACGATGAGGCCGAGATTTTCCAGCGGCGCGAAGACCGCACTGCGCGCGCCGACCACAATCCGCGCGCGACCGGCCTGGATTTTGTGCCATTCGTCATGCCGTTCGCCTTCGGAAAGACGGCTGTGCAAAACGGCGACCATGTCGTCCGTTTCCGAAAAGCGGCTCTTGAAACGCTCGACCGTTTGCGGCGTGAGCGAGATTTCCGGCACGAGGACGATGGCGGTTTTCCCACGCGCCAGGATGGAGCTGATCGCTTGCAGATAAATCTCTGTCTTCCCGCTGCCGGTTACTCCGTGCAGGAGCAGGGGCTTGGCGTCGTCCGGCGCCACAAGAGCTTCTTCGACGGCCGCCAAGGCCACAGCCTGCTCGGGGTTCAACGTCAGGTCGGTGCTCGCGATGAATTGCTCGTCGGAATGCGGATCGCGCGGCACCGCCTCCGCGCGCAGCTCGACGAGACCGCGCTTCTGGAGCGCGCGGAGCGTGGTGTTATCGAGCGACGTTTCGCGCAAAAGATCGGCCGCGAGAACGGGAGCACTCAGTCGGCTGACTGCCTCCAGCAATTCCGCCTGCCTCGGCGCGCGTTTCCGCAGCTGGTCGATTTCTTCGGTGGTAATCTCGCGCGCCGCGCGGACGAACAGCTGCTTCTTCCATCCCACTTCGCCGCGCCGGATCACCTGCGGCAGCAGGCTGCGCATCACGGTTTCGATCGGGCAGCAATAATACGCGCTCATCCACCGCGCCAATTCCAGCAGCTTCGCGCTCAAGGCCGGCCGCTCGCCCACGATCGCTTCGATCGGTCGCACGCCAGTCGCGTCCGTCTCTTCCAAAATGGCGACGATGGTGGCGAGCGCGGAGTGTTCGCGAAACGGCACGCGCACCCGCCAGCCGATCTGCACCCGGTCCGCGAGCATGTCCGGAATGGAGTAGTCGAGCTCGCGATGAATCGCGCGATCGATCAGGACGCGGGCGTAGGGCATGGCGGAATTTTGAAACGTCGAACGCCGAACGCCTAACGTCGAACGCCGAATGAAAGGGCGGACGCGCACGTCTCTTCCATTCGGCGTTCGACGTTAGGCGTTGGGCGTTCGATGTTCTCCTCTTCTTGTCATGCGATTCCTGATCAAGTTTCTCATTTGCGCGGTCCTCGCGGGCGCGGCCGGCACGGCCTATCTCGCGATGCGTTCCGGCGATACCTTTTACACCGCCTTCGAATGGATCAGTCCGGCGCGTTTCCAGCAACACGACGCGCTCATTCGCGAAGTGGCAGAGAAAAATGGCGTGGACCCAATGCTGGTGAAGGCGGTCGTCTGGCGGGAGAGCCGTTTCGACGCGCACAAATTCGGCGGCGCGGGCGAGCGCGGCCTGATGCAGGTCTCGGAAATCGCGGCCAAAGAGTGGGCGGTGGATAATCGGGTGGAAAATTTCCAGGTCGAAGAGTTGTTCGATCCGCGGGTCAACGTGCAGGCCGGCACGTGGTACCTCGCCCGCGCGATGAGTCATTGGAAGGAACAAACCGATCCAATCCCGTTCGCGCTGGCGGAATACAATGCTGGCGCAAGCCGCGCGCAACGTTGGGCCGGCGGCAGCAATGCGGGCGTGATTCCGCCGGATACTTTTCGCGAGAGCATCGACTTTCCCGGCACGCGCCGTTACGTCGACTTGATCATGTCGCGCTACCAGTTCTACAAAGAACGCGGACGAATGTAGGCGGCCGGCACAGCTCCGTGGCTCCGATTTGTCAGAGGAGACCGCGCCGGAATCGCCGATTGTAAACCGGCGCTACGCTACGACGACGGCGGACTAATCAGCACCCGCAAGAAAAGGCGGCTGCCCGTCGTCGGGACGCGTGCCTTAATCGTGTGCACCTCGCCCTGCACGCTCTGCAGAAATTCGGTCGGCGTGACGGTGACCCAACTCCGCGCATCGGTCGATTGTTGCACGGCGTACTGCGGAGCGTTCGGCAGCATCAGCTTGCGAAAAACGATCGAGACGAAGCCGCTCTCCTTCACCACGGTGGGCGCGCCCGGCCCGAGCGGCGGCGGCAGATTCAAGCTCTGCCCGTACTCGACCATGTTGGAAACGCCGTTCCCATTGATGTCGCCCGCCGGATCGATCGCGCTGTAGATGAACGGCAGTTTGGAAGAAATCCGCGACGCGTAAAAGCCGCTCGGGACCGGGCGCGGTCCCGCGATCAGACGGTAGCCAGTCGGCGCCTGCGGATCGAAGTAGTAATAATCGCGCGCATCGTAGAGCGCGCCATCGAAGCTGTTGCCGCCGGTTGACGTTTCGAAAAATGGCCCATCCACCGCGTAGCTGATTCCGGCCAGCTTCCAGAGCGCGCCATCCCGAATAAAGACTGCGCCGCCGGAATCGCCCGAGGACAGATGCGCCTCGTTCGGCGACCCGTTCGCATCGAACTCCGCGTAGACGTATTGATTCACCGGGCCGTCGTTGACGATATCGGTCACGATATTCTCGCCCCACCGCTGCACGACATCATAAGGACCCCAGAACCAGCCGCGCGGCGTTCCGTTTTTGACCACGAGATCGCCGCGTTGCGTGCCGCGACCGATCACGACCAGGCGTTGGCCGACTTCTCCGGTTCCGGTGTAAAGCGGCGCGAAGTTCGGGAAGGTGCCCTGCACCCTCCAGACCGTGAGATCCGAGTACGGATCATTGCGCGCTTCGAGGAGATTGTAGGCGACTCCGTTATAGACCAACGCGGTGCCGGCCCCGTTGATGTGTTGCGCGGAGATAAAATGCTGCGGCGCAATGGGAGTGCCGAGAAATCCGCCGTAACTTCCCTGGAATTGCCAACCGCTTCCCTCCAGGTCGCCCTCCGGCGGGGTGGTGTTGGCATTGGGATCGCCGGTGCCGAGCAGAATAACCGCGCGCGCGGATGACGCCCCTAAGATCGCCCAGAGAAAGGCGACGGCTAAAATCTGGCGGAGAGTTTGAGAAGGAAAACGCTCGGGCATGGAAAGTCCGTAAATAGTAGCACTACTCGGCCGGGTGCGCACCCGCCTCGACGCGCACGTTTTCTTTGCGTAACGGTGTCAGGTGGAGAAAACCGGAATCGTCGAGACGCTGGAGAAGATCGCGACCTTGCTTGAGTTGAAGAGCGAGAATCCGTTTAAGATTCGCGCTTACACGAACGCCGCGCGTTCGCTCGAGACCTGGGGCGGCAATGTCAGCGAACTGCGGGACGAACTCGTGCTCGCGAAAATTCCCGGCATCGGCAAAGCCATCGCGGGCGTGATCAAGGATCTCGTGGAGACGGAGGCGTCGCAGGTCTTCGAAGAACTGCGCGCGCAGTTTCCGCCCGATATCCTCGAACTGTTTTCGATTCCTGGTTTGGGTGCGAAGAAGATCAAGGCCTTGCACGAACAGCTGGGCGTCAGCTCGATCGCGCAGTTGCAGCAGGCGTGCGCCGACGATCGAGTCGCGCAGTTGCCCGGCTTCGGCAAAACGACGCAGGAAAAGCTGGCGCGTTCCATCGCGGATCGCGCGAAGCATGCGGGGACGTTCACGTTTGGCGCCATCGCGGCCGAAGCGGAGACGATGCAAAACGATCTGCGTGCGCTGGATGATGCGCTGCATGTTTGCATCGCCGGAAGTTATCGGCGCCGAAAAGAAGTCGTGCGCGATCTCGATTTCATCGTCGCGACCAAAGCGCCGGATGCGGTCACGCAAGCGTTTGCCGCGCATCCGCTCGTCGCGTCCATCATTCTCAAGGGTGCGACCAAGACGAGCGTGCGTTTGCGCTCAGGAATCCAGTGCGATCTGCGCGTGGTCACTCCGGCGGAGTATCCGTTTGCGCTCAATTATTTCACCGGGAGCAAGGAGCATAACGTCGTGGTGCGAAATCGCGCCCTGCAACGCGGTTGGACGTTGAACGAGTATCGGCTCGGTCCGGCGCCGATCGATCCGGCGGCCAAGCGACCACGGAAAGCGGCTGCGAAAATTCCCGCGATCCGCGACGAGACCGAACTCTATCGAGCGCTCGATCTCGATTACATCCCGCCCGAGCTGCGCGAGAACGCGGGAGAGTTCGAGGCCGCGGCCGCAGGGCGGCTGCCGCGTCTGATCGAGAAAGAGAATCTGCGCGGCACTTTCCATTGTCACACGACCGCGAGCGATGGGCGGAACTCGCTCGAAGAAATGGCGGACGCCGCCGAGGAACTCGGTTTGCAATATCTCGGGATCGCAGATCACAGCCGCAGCTCCATTCAAGCGCACGGGCTGGATGAAGCGCGGCTGCGCGTGCAGATGGCGACGATTCGCGGCCTGAATCAGAAACGAAAAGACTTCCGCATTTTTTCCGGAGTCGAGTGCGACATCCTGCGGGATGGCCGGCTCGATTTCCCGGACGAACTCCTGGCGGAACTCGATTACGTGGTCGCGTCGGTCCATTCCGCTTTCACCCTTCCGGAAGCGGAGATGACGGAGCGCGTCATCCGCGCGTTGGAGAATCCCTACGTCACGATGCTGGCGCATCCGACCGGCCGGCTCCTTTTGCGGCGCGAGCCGTACGCGATCGACATCCCGGCCGTGCTCGAAGCGGCCGCGGCGACCGGCACGTGGATCGAAATCAACGCCGCACCGAAGCGGCTCGATCTCGATTGGCGCTGGTGGCCGCTGGCGAAAGAGAAAGGCGTGAAGTGCGTCATCAATCCCGACGCGCACGGAGTGGAGCGGCTGCAGGATTTATGGTTCGGCATCGGCGCCGCGCGCAAAGGCTGGCTACCGAAAACCGATGTGATGAATTGCCTGCCGCTGGGCAAGATCGAAGTGGAACTGGAACGAAAAAGAAAATCCGCGCGCCGCGGCTAGATCTTTTCCCGTTGCGGCATGTGCATGGTGAGACACTTGCACGCGCCGCCCGCTTTCAGGAACTCGCTCATCGGTTGCGGATGACAGGTATAGCCGCGCTCCGTCAGTTTCGTGATCACAGTCTTCGCCGCGTCCGGCAACACGATATCCTTGTCGAGCACGACCGCGTTACAGCAAAAGCCGGTCGCTTCCTCTTCCGGCACGTCGATCAAGTTCGGCAGCCGGTCGCGGACCGCGCGCTGCCCATATTCATCAAACGCCGCCGGGAACCACATCGCGCCGCCATCGGGCAACGGACAGAAACAGGTGTCGATGTGGTAAAAGCGCGGGTCGACCAGCTCTACGGAAATGACGAGACATCCGAAAATGTCGGCGATGGCGCGGTGCGAATTGATGTCGGTGCGAAATTTGTAGCCGCAGAAAAGCGCGTCGCCGCCGAAGAGCGCATCGCCTTCGCCTTCGAAGTATAAATCTTTCGGCAGCCAGACGATTTCGTAGCCGCGTTTTTCCATCCAGGCCGCGAAGAGCGGCGCTTCCCCGGCGCGTTCTTCGTGTCGAAAATTACTCGGGATGAAACGCTTTCCGACCGTGAGCCCGGCGTTCGCGGTGAAAACCATGTCGGGTAAGGTCGGCGCAGGCGTGATCGTCTCGACCTGCACGTCCAGCTTCGAGAGCGTCTCGAAGAGCCCTTTCCACTGCGCCTGCACGAGCGGCGTATCGGCCGCGCGCGCCTTGCTCATCCACGGATTGATCTCGTACTGGATGCTGTAGTGATCCGGCGGGCAAAGAAGGAGGCGACGCATACAATGATTACTTCTTCTTCGCCGCGACGTCCTGGCTGAGGTGGCGGGAGAGTTCGCGCAGGAATAATTCCACATCCGTCACGAGACCGAGCGCCTGGAAGTTTCGCGGATCGGTCATCTTCGCGACGGCGGCCGGATTAATATCCACACAGAGCGTCTTCACGTCCGCAGGCAAAAGGCTCGCCACCGCCATGGAATGCAAAAGCGTGGCCATCATGAGCGCAATCGAAACGCCTTCGAGACTGTCGCGAATGGCTTGCTGCGCAGCGAGCGAATCGGTGATGACATCCGGCAGCGGTCCGATATCGCGGATCGAACCCGCGAGCACGAACTTCACGTCGTTCCGCACGCAGGCGTGCAGGATTCCTTTTTTCAAAAGTCCGTTCTCCACCGCCGCGGCGATGCTGCCGGCACTGCGAATGGCATTGATCGCGCGCAGTTGATTTTCATGTCCGCGCCCCGAGGGGGTGCCGCCTTCCAGGTCCACGCCGAGCGAGGTCCCATACATCGCGTTCTCAATGTCGTAGACCGCTAGCGCGTTTCCCGCGCAGAGCACGTCCACGTGCCCGCCCTGGATCAACTTTTCGAGATGCTCCGCCGCGCCGGTGTGCACCACCGCCGGGCCCGCCACGATTAACGTCTTCTTTCCTGCGGTGCGCGCCCGTTGGAATTCGCCCGCCGTCTCGCGGATGACCGCGCTCTTCGGTTGTTCGACGGAGATGTTGTTCGTGATGAACTCAAACCCGTCGGTCCGATCGGTCGAGCGCTCGGCCGGCGCGACGCGCACGCCCTTGTGGCCGGTCACGAATTGCATCCCGGCTTTCACTTCATGGAACCGGACCGTCGTCGCGGTCCTTTTGGTCGCGTCCACTGCGATCCCGCAATCCATCAACGCGGGGCTCGCTTCAATTTCCTCGCCCTGCAAACGCACGAGCGTGCGCTGATTCGTCGTCGCGTAAAAGTTATCCGGAAAGACACCGTCCGCGGCGGCGGCGGCGAGTTTCACATCCGCCTTTTCCAGGACGGCAGCGCCATGTTGCCGGAGGCGCAGGATGATTTCGCCCAACGCCGCCGCCGACGAGGCCGAGACTTCGATCTTGGCGAAACTCTGGTCGACCCGATTTTGGCCGATCTTGATGTCGCGAATCTTAAACGAGCCGCTGCGGGTCAGGATTTCATCGAGCACCTTCGGCAGAATGAGCGAATCGATGATGTGTCCGCGGAGCTCGACGGTTTCGGAAGGCATCCGCGGACCTTAGCGCAGAGGGCGCAGCTGCGCCACCGGGTGGAGACCGCCTCGGCCTCCAGCGCACTTAGCGGAATTTCAGTCGCCGCGCGCCCACCAGAATGGCGAAGAGCCCAAGGATGGCGAACGTTTCCACATGATAACTGGCCAGGAGATAAGCCAAATCGCGCCCCACGACATCGCGGCTTAAGACGGGAACGAAAAGGATGAAGCCCACGATCAGAGCCAGCATCCAATGCGGTAACTTTCCGCGATCCGACCACAGGGCGGCGATGAAGTAACAGGCCGGCAGGAGCGCCACGCAGTGCTGCCCCCACGTGATGGGCGAAAAGAGCAGCATCAGAATCGAGAGCGCCGCTAATTCCCAAAGCAATCGCGCATCGTGGCGGTCCGCGATCGCGCGGCGGGACCACCAGAGAAAAAACGCGAGCAGCGCCAGCATCACGCCCTTGATCACCCAGCCCGCCGCGACGGGCGAGAGGGCGAAGACGTCCGCGTAAAGCGGATTCGCCGTGCGGCCCGGATGTCCCGCCGGCAAACCCATCAGATAACGCGCCAGGCTGGGACGCAGCGCCATGTTTTGCACCGGCTCCGGACCCAATACACCGACAGACGGATTCGCGTTCCCAAATCCCTGCCAGACGTTCGCCGACCAGAACGCGATGTGATTCCGATACGACGCCGGACCCTGCCACAAGATCGGCGCCAGGGTGAAGAGCAACGCCGTCGCGCTGGAGGTCGCAAACATGCGCCACTGCCGTTTCCAAAGAAAATAGCCGGCAAAAATTACTGGCGTGCACTTGAGCGCGATCGCGAAGCCGAGCGTCGTTCCCGCCAGCCATGCGCGACGCTCCCGCCAAAGATGGATCGCCAGCCACGTGAGCGCGACGAGAGCGGTGTTCACGCCCAGCTCCGCCAGATCGCGAATCACATAACGACCCGCCAGAAAAAGCGCGCCCGCCGCCACCCAAAAAAAACGTGGCGCCGGGAGCGGAAACGCGGAGCCGGCCAGCACGCGCAAGGTCCGGAGCAGAACGAACAACGCCGCCACCCCGATTGGAAAGAGCAGCGCCTTTGCCATCGGCAGCGAAAGGAACGCGGCTGGCGCGTGCGCCATGGCCCAAAAAGGCGGATACGGCAGATGCAATCCGCCCGAGTAAAGAAACTCGCCCGCCAGAAACCGCCGCCCGAATTCCCAATGCAGCTTAAAGTCGCCATCCATCACGCGGGTCAGAGCGCGGAAAGCGCAGGCCAACAGGATGAGCACTCCGGCCGCGCCGACGATTCGACGCCACGCGGGTTCGCGTTTCCCCATCGATTCCGCCGCACGCTTGAGCATGTCTCCCATTTACCTTCCCTTTCTCATGGGCTAAATGGTGTGGCATGACAACGATGCAGGAAAGCGTGGCTGCACGAGTGCTCGAGCACATGATCGCCGAGATCGAGGCGACCGAGCTTTGCAGCGAGCCCTATTCGCACTTCTATCTCGAGCAGGCTTTTCCAGAGCCTGTTTTCCAGCAGATGCTCGAATTGTTGCCCGCGCCCGCTGCCTTCGGCGGGGATAATCCGCGCAAGCACACCCGCGAAGACGGCCTCATCACGCGCAACGTCCTCAGTGTTTCCCCGCCGGCGCTCGCCGCCTTGCCCGAGGAACAAAAAAACTTCTGGAACGAAATCGGCACCGCGCTCACTTCGCCACGCCTGAAGGACGCGGTCTTCGCCAAGCTTTCGAAGGACTTGAGCCGTCGTTTCGGCATTCCGGCCGAGCAGCTCACTTCCATCCCGGCCTATCCGAAGCCCGCGCTCGTGAAAGATCTGGGCGGCTACGAGATCGCGCCGCACAAAGACACCCGTTCGAAGATCGTGACGATGCAGTTTTATCTCCCGGAAGACATGGCGAAAGCGCATCTCGGCACGGCGGTCTATCGAGTCAACTGGGCGCAGCCGAAAATCCTTCTTTCGCCGCGGAATCGCTTTGAGAAGGTGAAGCAATTCTCCTTCGCACCGAATAGCGGCTACGCGTTTGCAGTCGGCTCGAAGAGCTGGCATGGACGCGAAACCGTCCCGATGACTTCGGGCGAACGCAATTCGCTCATGATGATTTACTACGCCGAGCCGGGGAAGGGCTGGTAAGAGCGGGTCGCCAGATTCATTCGTTAGGCCGCGACCGCGTTACCTCGTGGTGGAATCTTCCGCCTGGTAGCTCAACCGCCGCGAAAGCAGCCAGCGCACGCCGAACATATCGACCGTCGCGCGCACCGCGCGATTCCCGAGTCCGTATTTGCTCACCCCGAACTGGCGCGGGCGATGATT
>JBDSNB010000043.1:0-4927 GCA_039915555.1 Chthoniobacterales bacterium
GCCGCACTCGGCATGCAGCGCCAGATTTTCTTCTGCGCCGTCAGCGGCTACGACACGCACGGCGATCAATTGACGGCGCACGCCAATCTCCTCACCGAGCTCAGCCAGAGCATGAACGCTTTCTACAGCGCCACCACGGAACTCGGGGTCGCGCCCAACGTCACCACCTTCACCGCATCCGATTTCGGCCGCACCTTTCCGACGAACGGCACCGGCTCCGATCACGGCTGGGGCAGTCACCAGTTCGTCATGGGCGGCGCGGTCCGCGGCGGCCGTTTGTTCGGCACCTTCCCCACGCTCGCAGTCAACGGACCTGACGACACCGGACAAGGCCGCTGGATTCCGACAACCTCCGTGGACGAATTCTCCGCCACGCTCGCCACCTGGTTTGGCGTCAGCGCCTCTGATTTGACGACCGTCCTGCCAAACATCGGTCGTTTCGCGAATCCAAACCTCGGCTTCCTCACGTAGGAGCGAGCGCCGCCTAAACGCCCGCCTCGTCATTCCGAGGCGACGAAACACGAGCGAGGGATCTCTCCGACGGGATCGGTCACACTTCTTCGTGAAAGCTTGACCCCACCCTGGCGCAGACCGCCCGCGCCGTGGCACACGCAGTGCTTGGAAGAACTACACCGCGTCCCATGACCTTCCTAAAAAAAATCCTCCTCGTCGATTACGAACCACGGGTCACCGCGCTCGTAAAAAAGGCGCTGGAGGAAACCGGCCGCTACGAGATCAAGGAAGAACACGACAGCCGTCAGGCTATGAATGCGGCGAAGTGGTTTCGGCCCGACCTGATCCTTTTCGATGTGAATCCGTCTGCGGCGCACGACGAGGAAGCGGCCAGGGAACTGCGCGCTGACCCGGCGTTCCAGGACACGCCGGTCGTTTTCCTGAGCGTGAATGGCGCCTCCCAGGAAAGCGTCGTCTCCGCCGGAATCCTGAGCGGTTACAGTTTCATGGCGAACCCGATCCGAATCGAAGATTTCGTTGGCTACGTCGGCGAGATTTTGAAAGTGCCGGCCGATCTCGTGCGTGCAGGCTATCACGCGGTCACGCGTTAGACCGCCCGCGCGAACGCCTCGTTAGCCGCGCAGGTGCGCGATTTCTTTCAGCATTTCTTCCCGCACCGCGAACAACTCCGCGCGGTAATGAGCGACCCGCTCCGCGGAAAGCGATTTGCTTAGCGCAGCCGGGTCGGCGGCGGTGAGCGTTTCGTTGAGATGAACCAACGCTCGCCTTAGAAATGCGATCGCGAGGCCCGAATGATCCTCGAATGCGTCCTGCGAGATGTAACGCATTCGCCAGCCGGCGGGGCGGCTCCTCGCCGCGTCGCTGCATCGCGACCGCAGTTTCCACCGGCACATCGAGGACCCGCACGTTGTGGGCCGCAGTGATGAGCCCGACTTTCCCACCCTGCACTGGCGCGGGAGGCGCGGTTTTCATGGCGCGCGCTTTTGGGATTCTCGAAGTGTAATTGTCAGCCTGCGAGATCAGGTTCGCAATCCGCCTTCCAGGTCGAGTCGCAGCGGCTCCGCCACGCCGCTCAACCAAAGCTGCCCGCGCACCCGACCGCGCGTGCGATTATCGATCTCACCGGGGGTGACATGTTCGTGCAGGCGCCACGCCATAGAGTTTTTCTCCTGGGATCGGAACGACGTTTAGCCGATCTCCTGCTGGTAAGCGGCCGCGTCCTTCAACTGTTTCACGTCATCAGCCGACGCCATCTTCAAAACGAAGATCCAGCCTTCGCCGAACGGGTCCGTATTCACGAGCGCTGGATTACTGGAAAGCGCTTCGTTCGCTTCCACCACCTCACCTTTGATCGGCGCGTAGATGTCGCTGGCTGCTTTCACCGATTCGACGACTGCGATTTGCCCGTGCGCGTCCACTTGCGTCCCCACTTTCGGGAGCTCGACGTAAACCACATCCGTCAGCTCAGCCTGCGCGTGATCGGTAATGCCCACGCGCGCCCGGTCGCCTTCCACGCGGACCCATTCGTGTGATTCGGTGTAAAAGAGATCGTCCGGAATGTTGCTCATGATTTCTTGTAGAGTGGTTTCTTCTCGATGACAGCAGGAAATTTCTGGCCGCGGATTTCGATCTCCAATTCGCTGCCCACTTTTGCGTTCGCGGTCGGCAAATAAGCCATGCCGATGCCTTCGCCGAGGCTCGGGGAAAGCGTGCCGCTCGCCACTTCGCCGACGCGTTCCCCGTTTACCCAGACCGGATAATGCGGGCGGGGCGGGGGACCTTTTCCTTTCATTTTAAAGGCGGCCAGCTTGCGGGTGGTGCCGCCTTCCTTCGCCTGCTTCAGAATCTCACGGCCGATGAAATTTTCCTTCGTCAGATCCACGAAAAATCCGAGGCCGGCTTCGATCGGATTGTGTTCCGGGGTCAAATCGGAGCCGTTCAGCGGGTAGCACATTTCGAGGCGCAAGGTGTCGCGCGCGCCGAGTCCGCAAGGTTTCAAGCCGAGCGGTTTTCCGGTTTCGAGCACTGCATTCCAGATGGCCGCCGCATCCTTCGCCGCGAAGAAAACTTCCACGCCGTCTTCACCGGTGTAACCAGTGCGCGCGATCGTCAGCGGCACGCCTTTGTAATCGAAATCCTTCAACTGATTGCGCGCCGGCAACGGAGCGCCCGCGCCGAGTAGTTGCGCGAAAAGCTCCACCACTTTCGGTCCCTGGATCGCGAGTCCCGCACGTTCCGCGCTCCGATTTTCCAGGCTCACGCCATCCGGCAAATGCTTCTGCAACCACGCGAAATCCTCCTCCGTGCGCGAGGCATTCACGATCAGCAGAAATTCGTCCTCCACCGTCCGATACAGAATCAAGTCGTCGATGATCCCGCCGCGCTCGTTGAGCAAAAACGTGTATTGCCCACCGCCCACTTCGAGCTTGCTTACGTTATTGGTCAGCATGCGGTTGAGCCATTCGCCCGCCGTTGCGCCTTGTGCGATCAACTGCCCCATGTGCGAAATATCGAAGACGCCCACCGCGTTGCGCACCGCCTGATGTTCGTCGCTGATGCTGGTGTACTGCACCGGCATGAGCCAGCCGCCGAAGGGAATAATTTTTGCGCCCGCGCGCCGATGTTCCTCGTAGAGTGGAGTAGTTTTGGAGTCCGCGTCGCTCACGGGCACGAGCCTAGGCGGCGTGCTAGAGTGCGTCAATTCCGTGGAAGCTGCGCCCGCTCGTGGAACCATCTCACCTCGCGCATCCGAAGATTAAACAATGACTGTGCTGGATAAACTCGAACGCCGGATCGGTTTCGTCGCCATTTCCGGGTTGATCCGCATCATCGTCCTGTTCAACGCGCTCGTCTTCGGGCTCGTGCTGCTGAATCCCGGGTTCGAGACCTATCTCACGCTCGATCCCGCGCGCATCGCAGCGGGCGAAGTCTGGCGGCTCGTCACCTACATCTTCGTCCCGCGCATCGCGCATTTCCTCTGGGTCGTGATCGCGCTTTGGTTCCTTTGGTTTATCGGCGATGGGCTGGAGCGGGCCTGGGGCGCGTTTCGCGTCACCCTCTTTTACCTCGTTGGCATGATCGGAGTGACGATCGCCGCCTTCTTTTTCGGCAGCAGCTTTTCCAGCGGCATTTTGAACGCCGCGCTCTTCTTCGCTTTCGCGCGCTTTTATCCCGAGGAAGTCATCTACGTCTTCTTCATTCTGCCGCTCAAGATCAAGTGGCTCGCCTGGGCCGGAGCCGCCTTTCTCCTTTTCGGATTTGTCGTCGGCACGAATTCCTACCGCATGGCGTTGCTGGCCGCGTTCAGCAATTACTTCATCTTCTTCGGCCCCGAGATTTGGCGTGACTTCCGCCACCGCAAAGAGGTGAGCAGCCGGCGTCAGCGTTTCGAAGTGCAAAATCGCAGCGAGGCCGAACCGCTGCACAAATGCGCCACCTGCGGCGCGACCGAAGTCAGTGACCCGAGTCTTGAGTTCCGCGTCGCGCGCGACGGCGAAGAGTAT
This sequence comes from Chthoniobacterales bacterium, assembly GCA_039915555.1. Lineage (GTDB taxonomy): Bacteria > Verrucomicrobiota > Verrucomicrobiia > Chthoniobacterales > UBA10450 > JACCTI01. The sequence continues at coordinate 3,978 of JBDSNB010000043.1, forward strand.
TGCACGCCCCACCTCCCGAGCGCCGCGACTGCCGACGCGCCGGGTTGAGCGCGTTTTGGGTGGTGCGTCCGCCCCGGCGCTTGACCCTCCCGGACCCGCTGCCGACACTGGCCCCGCGATGACGGAACAAAACGACGGCACCCTGATCCCCGAGCAAGGCTGGCACTGCCTGCATCTGTTCTACCGGATCGAGTTCGGGCAATGGCAATTGCTCACGACCGAGGAACAACTGGCCGCAAAAACGCGCCTCTCTTCGCTCGTGCAGGAAGTGCGCGCGCTGCCGGACACGCAACTCCTTACCCTCAGCATCGTGACGCCGAAGGCCGACCTCGCCTTCATGCTCCTCACGCCCGATCTGCACGTCGCGAACCGCGTCGAGAAGCAACTCAGCCTCGCGCTCGGCCCTGATGTCCTGGTCCCCGTCTACAGCTACCTCTCGTTAACCGAGGAAAGTGAATACCGGACGACGCCGGAAGATTACGCCGCGATCCTCGAGCACGAACAAAACGTGATCCACGGCACGCCGGAATTTGAAAATGCGATGGCCGCCTTCGAAGAGCGGATGAAACATTACCGGCACGAACGCGTCTACCCGACGCTCCCCGATTGGCCGATCGTTTCCTTCTACAACATGAGCAAGCGCCGCGGCGACGCGCGCAACTGGTACACGCTCCCGTTCGAAGACCGGCGCAAACTCATGCTCGCGCACGGCGCCGTCGGCCGTCAGTATGCCGGTAAAATCAAACAGCTCATCACCGGTTCCACCGGGCTGGACGATGCCGAATGGGGCGTCACCCTTTTCGCGCGCGACACTTTTCAAGTGAAGTCGATCGTCTATCAGATGCGCTTTGACCCGGTCAGCGCCGACTACGGAGACTTCGGAGAATTTTACATCGCGCTGCAACTGCCGCTCGACGAGTTGTTCCGTCGGCTCCAGCTTTGAGCTGCTC
>JBDSNB010000074.1:0-3208 GCA_039915555.1 Chthoniobacterales bacterium
AAGTCGAAGGGCGCCAGACGAACCGCAGTGCGCTCGGGGCCCGGATCGAAGTCGAGGTCGAAACGCCGCACGGGGTGAAAACGCATTACGCCGTCGTCTCGACTGGCGGCAGCTTCGGCGGCTCGCCGCTGACGCAACATATCGGTTTGGGCGACGCCGCGCGCGTCCGCCGCATGGCCGTCACCTGGCCGCGTTCTGGCAAGGTACAGACGGTCGAAAATCCAGGCCTGAATCAGCGCGTGAAGGTCGTCGAGAGATAGTTCGGTCCCATCGCGAGCACCCGTTAGGCGAGAAAATGCGGGCGCGCGTTATTTGCGGCGATCCGGGTCTGTCCTCACTGGCCAAGTGTCAGGTGATAGGCGCGCGAAGGCAGGCAAATCATCCGCACTGCGGAAGATCCCGTTGGACGTGGCAACGAAGAGGGTGCTCGGGCTGGCGACCACCGAGGTGGCGACGCCGCTTAATCCCATGGCGCTGGCGGCCCAATGCCGGCCGTGGTCCCCGCTACGGAGAAGCGTGCCAACTTCACCGCGGTAGAGCCCGGTGAGGAGGAGATCGCCCTTCGCGTAGAGGACGGTGGCTCGGCCGCCAGAGGGGCCAGCGGTCTGGTGCCACTGCGCGAAGGCGGGAGAAACCGCGACAACGGAGGCGATGAGCGGAAGGAGAAAGGAGATGGCTCGCTGGAACATGGCGCACACTGAAACTCAAGGCGTGTTTCCCGACAACGCGGGAATAGTAACGCCGTCGTCACTTTCCGCCTCCGTCCCGACGGAATTATTCCGCCGGGATGGTGTAGCCGCTGTGACGCACGGTCTGGATGAGCGAGGGCGTGCCCAGTTTTTTGCGCAACCGACCGATGAAAACTTCCACCAACTTGGTGTCGTACTCGTGCTCGCGTTCCCAGACGCGTTCGCAGAGTTGGGTGCGGGTGAAGACCCGGCCCGGTTCGCGCATGAGCACTTTCAGCAAAGTCAGCTCGCGGCTGGAAAGCTCGATGGCCTGCCCAGCGCGATGCACCGTTTGATCGGCGAGATTGAAAATTAAATCCGCGGCGCGCAAGACGAGCGCCGGCTCTTCCGCGAAGCGCCGGCTGAGCGCGCGCACCCGCGCCATCAGTTCCTGCATCGCGAACGGTTTCGGCAGGTAATTCCATCACGATTCCAAGCGCCTTCTCGCCATCGTGTACCGCGACCGGGTCGTGCCCGGCCTCGGTCAGGGCCGACTGCACATGACGCGTGAACCGGACCTCGTCGTCAATAATAAGAATGCGCATGCGTGAAGTCCGACACTTTGGCTCTGTAAGGCCGAAGAAGCGGTCGATTCGGGCCTAACGTTTTCTAGCAGGCACCGGTGCGCCCTTCGTGACCGCGAGGACTCAATTCGCAAATCGAACTTCATCAAGCATCGGGCATCCGAGCGCGGGCGGAATACGCTTGGTCCATCAGCCCGATTGCTTTAGTTTGTCCAGCACCCCCTATGAAAACTCGCCGTCTCCTCCTTGCTTCCGTCGCCTGCTTTGCTCTCGTGGCCACCTCCGCTTCCGCCGGTTCCACCCGCGGCGGCGGCTGGTCTTCCCCCACGCCCACTCCCACTGCGACTCCCGCACCCACGCCTTCCCCCACGGCTACGCCCACACCGAGCCCGTCGGCAACGCCCGTTCCCACTCCAACTCCAGGCGCTTTCACAAACGCGCTTCCAATTTTGCCCACGCTGGCGCCGACGTTCTCCGACGCCACCAATGACTACTACGACATCACGATGCAGATCGGGCAAAAGCAGATTCTGCCCGGCGCCCTCACGACGATCTGGGGTTACAACGGCCTTTATCCCGGCCCCACCATCCGGACGCGGAGCGGCCGGCGCGTCATCGTGCGCCAAGTTAATAACCTGCAGGAGAGCATGTCGGTGCATCTCCACGGCGGGCATACCCCGTCGACTTCCGATGGTTTGCCGGCTGACTTGGTCGGACCGGGCGCGACCAAGACTTACGAGTATCCGAACAATCAAGTGGCGGCCAATCTCTGGTATCACGACCACGCGATCGACGTCGCTGGTCGCCACGTTTACATGGGCTTGGCCGCTTTCTACGTCATTAATGACAGTGTGGAGGATGCGCTTCCTTTGCCGAAAGGGACAAACGACGTCGCCCTCCTCATTCAGGATCGGCTCTTTAATTCCGACAACTCGCTTTCCTATCCGCTGACCGATTCGTCGGTGCGGTCGGGTGTGCTGGGTGACCGGGTGCTGGTGAACGGCGCGATCAAACCTTATTTCCAGGTCGCGAATCGCAAGACGCGTTTCCGCATTTTGAACGGCTCGAACGCGCGCGTTTACACTCTGAGCTTGAGCACGAACGATTCTCTTATCCAGGTCGGCTCCGATGGCGGATTGCTCGCGAAGCCGGCTTACCGCTCCTCGATCAGCCTCGCCCCGGCGGAGCGAATCGATGTCGTGATCGATTTCTCGAGGTATCCGGTCGGCACGAGCGTGGTCTTGAAGAATACCAGCAGCGGGTATTCGCAGCCGTCGATCCCCGAGGTGATGCGCTTCGATGTCGTGCGCAGCGAAGTGGATGACAGCTTCATTCCCGCCACCCTCGCGACGGTGACGCGGATCCCGGAAAACACCGCCAGCGTGACGCGTAAATTTACTCTCTCGCAAACCTACTCCAACGGTCTCGATATCTGGACGATCAACGGCAAGCTCTATGACCCAGCCCGGATCGACGCCAGCCCGCGCTTGGGTGCGACCGAGATTTGGGTCTTCGAGAATCGCTCCGGCGAATCGCATCCGATGCACATCCACGACATCGAGTGGAACATTCTCGACATCAACGGCTCCTATCCCGCTCCCGGCGATGATGGCTTAAAGGATGTCTTCCTCGTCCCGGCCTGGGGCAAGGTGCGCGTGATCGGGACCTTCACCGACTTCCTCGGCAACTACGTCTCGCATTGCCACAAGCTGGAGCACGAAGACCACGCCATGATGGTGAATTTTAACGTCGTGCCGTAGTCGTGCTCGGTTCGTTAGGCAGGGCGCTCGGTGCCGCGGTGGTCCTGGCCAGCGTGGTGCAGGCCGCCACTGCGGGGCAGCCGGCGAGCAACCGCAAAATGGCGGAACGCCTCGCGAAACTCGGGAAGGATTACGATCAGCGCGTCATCGCGCAGCGGCCGGATCTGCACCTCGCGCGTTACCTGCGCCACATCGA
>JBDSNB010000265.1:0-1763 GCA_039915555.1 Chthoniobacterales bacterium
AGTTGATCGACGCGTGGCGCGTGCGAATCGCGTTGCGTCCAGGCGAGAAGCTGGAGCGCGTTCTCGCGCGTGATGGAGCCGAACCATTGCTCGATGTAGCCGGGATCGATGCTCGGCCCGGCGAGGAGTTGATCGACCAAATCCTTCGGTCCCTGGCTTTCCAAAACCGCGAGCGCGACGAGCGCGCGATCTTCCGCGCTGAGTTGCGCTCGTTTCTGATTCAACAAAACGTGATAGGCGGGCTCAGCGGCGTCTGCGATGGCGAGGGTGTAAACCGCGAGGCAGCGATCCGATAATCCGTAGCCGGTCGAATCCGCCGCAGTTCCACGGAGTTGATCGCTCAGATATTTCATCAGCCGTTTGAACTCGGCTTCGGGGACGGCGTAACCCTGCTTCTTGGCCAGCGCGAGGCCGAGTCCTCCGTAAGCGCTGCCCCACAACATCGGCTCGCGTCCGCGCGGCCAATAGCTCAAACCGCCGCCGCCCGTTTGCATGGAGAGGAGTAATGCGATGCCGCCGTTTACCGCCTTCGCGATTTCCTCGTCGGACTTCGCGAGCTCCGGCAAGGTCGCGCGCAGATCGCGGACGGTGAGCCACGGGAGCATGCTCGAAGTGGTTTGTTCCACGCAGCCGTAGGGATAATGGAGCAACTGCCGAAGCGATTCGCGCAGTTCGCCGACGCGCGTGTTGCTCAGGTTTACCGTGACCTCGCCAGTGCCTTCGATGATTTGCGGATCGTTGACGCGCAGCAGTTCGCCGCTCTCGCCTTCGATACGTTTCGTTTCGACTTGGCGGATGAGCGGTGCGGGATGGCCGAGCTCGATCTTCGCTGCCACGGCGTCCCGCAGTTCGGTTCCATCGGCGGCGACAAATTTCACGCCCCACTTCCATTGGCTTTCGCCGGTGGCGAGCACTTCGATCGGGATGTCGATCGCGAGCGATTGATGCGGCGCGACGGTGATCTGCCGCGTTTTCTCAGCGGCGCGGACGCGCTCGTCCACTTCGAGGAGGACGTCGGCCTTCCCGGCGGTATCGGTTGTGTTATGGACGACAGCGCGGAGCACGAGTTTGTCGCCGACGTTCGCGAAGGCCGGCATGGCCGACTCGATCATGATTGACTTGTTGATTTCGAAGGCGGACTCCGCCGCGCCGAACTGACTTTGCTTCGTGGCTGCGACCGCGATGACGCGGTAACGCGTGAGGCTGTCGGGCGCTTTGAACTCGGCGCGGGCGCGGCCTTGCGCATCGGTCCGCACGGTGGCGTTCCAGAAAGGCGTGGCGATGAAATTGGTGCGCAAGCCATCGAGCATGGCGGGCCCACCTTTGCCGTCGCCGACGAGATAACCTTTGTTCGCGAAATCGGATTCAGGCGCGTCTTCTTTCAGAAGCGTCGGGAGCGTGAGGTAGGTGGAAACGCTGAGGCCGCGCGGTTGATTGAAAAACGTGAGCGGGTCGGGCGTTTCGTAAGCGGTCAGGCTGAGGACGCCCTCGTCCACGGCATACAAAACCAGCTCGGCGTCGGCCGCTGGTTTGCCGGCCGAGTCTTTCACTTCCGCTTCCAATTGCACTGCGTCGCCGGGTTTCGCGGACGGCTGCGCGGGTTTGACCACGACGGTGAGCTTGTTCTTCGGTTCGGCGATTTTCAGGCTCGCGTAACCGATGCGATACTCGGGCGTCTTGATTTTGCGCGGGCTGTCGTTCGCGCCGCGCAGGAGCATGACGGAGACGAAAATGTTCGGGCCATCGGTGGCCGCGATGGGCAC
>JBDSNB010000177.1:0-10298 GCA_039915555.1 Chthoniobacterales bacterium
GGGTCATCCCCGTTTCGCACTCTTACGGTTTCAGCAATCTCATCACGCCGCTCCTTGCGCGCGGCGTCGCTCTGGTGCTGAGCCGCGATCGCATGCCGCGCGCCGTGCTCGACGATCTGGCGCGCACCGAGGCCACCGTCTTTCCGGGCATGCCGGTTTTTTATCAAGCGTTCGCGCAGATGGAATCAACGCCGGCGCTCCCTCATCTCCGGCTCTGTCTTTCCGCCGGCGCGCCACTCTCGTTGCCGGTCGCGCAAAAATTTCGCGCGCAATTCGGCCAGTCGATTCATTCCTTCTACGGCTCTTCGGAGTGCGGCGGGATTTGTTATGATCGCACAGCTGCCCTCTTGGAAGCCGGCTTCGTCGGCGAACCGATGCAGGGTGTCACTTTGCGAGCTCTCGAATCAGAAAATGCGATGAGCCGCATCGAAGTCCTCTCCGCCGCGGCCGGTGACGGCTATTTCCCCGAACCGGAGAATCAGAAGTTGGGCGACGGACGTTTTGTCCCCGACGATCTGCTCACGCGCACGGAGGGCGGATACCGCATCACGGGCCGCGCTTCGGATGTGATCAATGTCGCCGGCAAAAAAGTAAACCCGGCGGAAGTGGAGGCGGTGCTCCTCCGCTGTGTCGGAGTGCGCGAGGCGGTCGTCTTCGGTCGCGGCTCGGCCCTGCGAAATGAAGAAGTCGCGGCCTGCATCACCGCAGAAGAGGGTGTGACGGAGACCGTCTTGCTCGACCACTGCCGCCGCCAGCTCAGCGGCTGGCAGGTACCGAAACGCATCTTTTTCGTCCCCGCGATGCCAGTGACAGAACGCGGCAAAATCAGTCGACGCGCCTTGGCGGAACGATTTGCCGGAAAGTAGCCCGGAGTTGAAAGGCGAGACACCCACTCGCCCGTTCACTTTCGAATCCAAAGCAAACCAACAAGGAAAAATCCTATGCGAACCATTCTTCTCTCCACTCTCGGTGCGGTCCTCATTCTGGCTGTCTTCAGCAGCTGCACCACGACGGTGCGCGCGCCCAGCGGACGCTCGGCCTCCATCAGCACGCGTACCCGGTAGGCGCGGTTTCCAACTGCGGGGAGACGGCGATGACAAATCGCCCGTCGGCGGTCTGGCAACGCGCCGGGTTCGAGCGCGGACGATCTTCGTTCCAACCCGAAGTGCGGGCGTGCCCGAAAAAAGCTTTCCATTTAGCGAGAAGCGGGCATTTCTTAAAGGGCGTTGCGCGCGCTGATCCCATGAGAAGGCGCGCTCGTACCCTTGCTAAATTGTGAACCAAACTCCATCGACCAATCTCCCATCTTCCCCCCCCGCCGGCCGAGTCTTGGTCCTCGCCCCCGATGAACAACTAGCGGCCGCCGTCCGTGCGGCCCTGCGCGAAGCCGCTCCCGGCGCGCAGGCGGAAGTCGCCCACAGCCTCCAGGACGCTCAGAAACTGGTCGTTAACCTCCGACCCGACCTTTTCGTCCTCGACGTCGACGCCACCTCCGATCTCGGCCAGGAATTCCTCTACGATCTGCGCACCAGCCATCCGCATGCGCGCGCGATTGTTCTCACCGGCGTCCATCTCGCCACGCATCGAGCACAGGCCGCGGGGCTCGGCGCCATTCACTTTCTCGAAAAACCTTTCCCGCATGGCGACTTCGTGGATCTCGTCGGCGCGCTTCTCACTCCGGGCGAAGAAGACGAAGGCGAAAAATTTCAAGGCACGCTCAGCGATCTGCATATCGCAGATATCATCCAGCTCAAGTGCATGAGCGGCACCACTTCCGTCCTCGAATTCACCGGGCCCGGTGGAGAAAAAGCGCGCGTCTTCTTTGAGAACGGGCAGGTGCGCCATGCGACCGCGCCGCGCAAGGAAGGCATCGCGGCCTTCAACCAGATTGTAAACTGGAAAGGCGGCATGATCTCGGAAGTCGCCGGTGCCGGAGCGAGTCCGCGCACGATCGATCTTGACTGGCAGATCCTCCTCATGGAAGCCGTCCGCGCGATCGACGAAGACGCTAGCGCCGCCGCGGCAGCCGCCGGCCACGCGGGCGCCCCGCGCAAAATTCTCGTGATCGACGACAGCCTCATGCTCCTCAGTTTCGTGAAAGAGATTCTGACCGAAGCCAATTACGAAGTCGTCGATGCCGCGACTGCGGAGGACGGCCTGCGTGCCGCCGCCGCCGATACGCCGCATCTCATTCTGCTCGATTACGTCCTGCCCGACATGAAGGGCGATGACGTCCTGAGCCGTCTCATACAGGAACCCGCCACCTCGCGGGTGCCCGTCGTTTACATGTCCGGTTTCGGCACCGATTTGCCCTCCGATTCGACGAAAAGCGCGAACGTGATCGGTTCTCTGCACAAACCTTTCACGTCCGAGGTACTCCTTAAGACCGTCCAGGATTTCATGCCAACAGAAACGGGCGAGCCGGGTCCGGGATCCAAGGCGACCGAGCCCGCGCCCGCGCCATCTCCCGCATTTGTCGCTCCCGAGCAGGGTTGGGCCTCGATGGATGAGCCGGTCCCGGCCTTCACGCCCGAACCCGAACCAGTCGCCAGTGCGCCACCTTTTGCAGAACCCGAAATCGCTCCCCTTGCCGAAACGGCGGAAACGGAGGACGAGCCGAAATTGGCCATGGTGGAAGCGTCCGTCGGCGGCGCGCAGGAAGCGTGGTGGGACGCGCCCTCCACCCCCGAACCCTGGTCCGATGCCCCGTCGGAAATGTCCATCAGCGAACCAGAGACCAACGATTTCGCCGCGCCGTCGGCAGATTCTTTCGCGGCTCCCGCGGACAACGGCGCGGAAGACATCGCCGCCGAAACCGGCAACGCTTTTTTCTGCGGCGACACCAGCTTCTTTTCCCTGAACTGGGCCCTGCACACCATCGCCGAGCAGAAGCTCACCGGCACGTTCCGTTGTTTCTGGAATCACGCGACCGTCGAAGCGCTCTCGCGCGACGGCCAGATTATCCTCGCGACCACGCGCGACCCCGAACTCTATTGCGCCGAGGCCCCGATCACGCTCGTCAATATTGATGAGGAACGCACCGACGCGGCGCGAGCACAGCAAAGGGAAACCGGCCGCCCGCTTTTCGTCACGCTCGCTCAAGAAGGGCTCGTCCTGCGCGAGCCGGCCATGCAACTGGTACAACATTACGGCCAAAAACTTTTTGCGATGCTCTGGGCCGCGCCGCGGGTGCGTTTCATGTTCGAGCAAAGCGAGACGCTGCCCGATTACGCAGCCGATCTTCCCACCGAAGGCGATGTCGATCATTGGGCGCTCGGCACCCTGCGCTTCATCCAATATATCGAGCTGGGCAACAAGGCGGATTACGATCCCGCCTCCATTCCCGCTTACACGCGCGACGGTTTCGAGCGCGTGCAGCAACTCCGCCTCACCGTGGCCGAGGCGCAATTCGCCTCGCAGTTCAACGGCGTCCGTTCCATCGCGCAAATCGCCAAGAACCTGCGGCTCGATTTGAAGTTCGCGCGTCTCACTTTGTTCCGCTTCCTCGCCCTTGAGATCGTGGAATGTTGGCCGCCCGCCGCCGTCGGCGTGAAGGAGGAAAAGCGCGGCGTCTTCGGGCGAATGTTCGGCGGTTGATCCGCTGCTTTCCAACGCGGGATGGCGCTCTGTCGGGGAAGCTGTTAGCTTCGCTGGTTTGAATCTTGAGAAGCCAACGGCTTCCCCTACAGGGTAAAATTCCGCACGATGCCTTCGAAAGCCCAAACGTCCGAGCCTGCTGACGAGCTGTCGAATATCGTCGCCCTCCCGCAGGAAATCACCGAGGCGCCGCGCTCGCATTTCGCCGCGCCGGAAAATTTCATCAATCGCGAGTTAAGCTGGCTCGAGTTCAACCGACGCGTTCTCGAAGAAGCGCAGGACGCCTCACAGCCGCTCCTCGAGCGCGTCAAATTCCTCACAATCGTGAGCACGAATCTCGATGAGTTTTTCGAGATCCGCGTCGCCGGGATCAAGCAACAAATCGAAAGCGAAACGAGCGACGTCGGCCCCGACGGCCTTTCGCCCACCGACACCTTCAACGCCATCCAGCGCACCGTGCATGAAATGGTCGCCGCGCAGTACACGCTCTGGCGCGGCGAATTAGTCCTCGCGCTCGCGAAGAACGGCATCCGCCTTCACGATGTTGCCCAGCTCAGCGCGAAACGCGCCACCTGGGCGCGCCGTTATTTCCAGGAGGAAGTCTTCCCCATGCTCACGCCGCTCGCAGTCGATGCGAGCCACCCGTTTCCGCAGTTGTTGAACAAAAGCCACAACCTCCTCGTGCGCGCGCGCGCCGAGAAAGGCAGCGACCTCCTGCACGCCATCGTGCAGGTGCCGCGCGTTCTCCCGCGCCTGATCATGATTCCACGCGGCAAAGGCGACGCCGAACCGTGGGAATACATCTATCTGGCTGATCTCATTAAACAGAACATCGCCGACCTCTTTCCCGGCCTGCTCCTCGATGGCGTCCACGCTTTTCGCGTGACGCGGAACAGCGATCTCTACATCGACGAAGAGGAAGCCGATAATCTGCTCCGCTCCATCGAGCAGGAACTGCGGCGCTCCAGCCGCGGCGACGCCGTTCGCCTCGAAGTGGAATCCGATTGCCCGAAAGATTTTCGGGAGTTGCTCCTCGAATTTTTCGATCTGGGCGAAGCCGATCTCTACCGCCTCGACGGCCCGCTCACCATGACGCATCTCGCACCCATCCTCGCGAACGACGCCTTCGCGAATCTGAAGGACCGCATCTTCCAACCCGCGCGCGATCCCGCGCTCCCGCCGCACGCGAATATTTTCGAAGTGATGCGCAAACAGGACGTGCTCCTGCATCATCCCTACGAAAGTTACGACCCGGTGGTCGAGTTAATCGAAGGTGCCGCTCAGGATCCGCAGGTGCTTGCCTTGAAGATCACGCTCTATCGCACCAGCGGCGATTCGCCCATCGTCGCGGCGCTGATCGACGCCGCGAATGCCGGCAAACAAGTCACTGCGCTCGTCGAGCTCCGCGCGCGTTTTGACGAAGCGGCCAACATCCAATGGGCCCGCCGTCTCGAAGAAGCCGGCGCCCATGTCGTCTACGGCGTGGTCGGCTTGAAGACGCATTGCAAAGCGCTCCTCATCGTCCGCCGCGACACCGATCGGCTGCGGCACTACGTGCATCTCGCCACCGGCAACTACCATCCGCGCACCGCGCGTTTCTACACCGACTTCAGCCTCTTCACCACGAATCCAAAACTGACCGAGGAAGTCGCGATCGTCTTCAACACCCTCACCGGCCTCGCCAGTTTTCCCGGATTGGAAAAATTGCTCGTCGCTCCTTTCGATTTGAGCAAACGCCTCCTCGCTTTCATCAAGCGCGAACGCGATCACGCGCTCGCCGGCAAACCCGCGCGCATCATCGTCAAACTCAACTCGCTCGTCGATGAGACGATCATCGAGAAACTCTACGAAGCCTCCTGCGCCAAAGTAAAAATTGATCTCATCGTACGCGGCATTTGTTGCCTCCGGCCGAAAGTGCCGGGGCTGAGCGAGAACATCCGCGTCGTCAGCATCGTCGGCCGCTTTCTCGAGCACAGCCGCATCTATTATTTCGAAAACGACGGCCAGCCCGTCGTCTATCTCGCGAGCGCCGATTGGATGCCACGCAACTTCGTCCGCCGGGTCGAGATCGCCTTCCCGATCGAAGATCCGACCTTGCGCGATGAGATCATTAGCGAAGTCCTGCCGCGTTTCGTAAACGACCGCGTAAAAGCCCGCGAGCTGCAGGCCGACGGAACCTACCTCCGATTGCAGAGCGCCGAAGGCCAGCCACGCAGTCAGGCACAACTCCATTTTCGCGAACGCTCCCGTGGCCAGGCGCGGAAACTCGCCGAGGCGCAGCGCGCTCCCATCGTCCAGCTCGCGCCCATCGCCACCCGCCCAAAAGAACGCCCATGAAAAAAATCCTCGTCGTCGACATCGGCGGCACGCACGTCAAGCTCATGATCTCGCGGAAAGAGAAACGGAAATTCGACTCCGGCCCGAAGATGAGTCCGCGGCAGCTCGTCGCGCAGATCAAGAAGGTCGCGACAGGCTGGGATTACACCGCGATCTCGATCGGCTTCCCTTCCGCGATCGCGAAGGGCGAGATCATCAAAGAACCAAACAATCTCGCGCCCGGCTGGCTGGGATGGGATTTCCAGAAGTCGTTAGGCAAACCGACCCGCGTGATCAACGACGCTGCCATGCAGGCGCTCGGCAGTTATCACGGCAAACGGATGCTCTTCCTCGGTCTCGGCACCGGCCTCGGCTCCACCTTGCTTTGGGATAAAAACGTCCTCCCGCTCGAACTCGGCGACCTGCCGTACGCGGAAGACTTCAAGATCGAAGATTACCTCGGAAAACGCGGGCTCGATTCGCTCGGAAAAAAAGCGTGGGAAGCCGAAGTCATGTTCGCGATCCAACAACTCAAGCTCGCCTTCATCGCCGATTACATCGTGCTCGGCGGCGGTAACGCGAAGGCGTTGAAGAAGCTGCCGGAGAACATCGAACTCGGCCACAATCGGAACGCCTATCTCGGCGGCTGCCGCCTCTGGGAAACGCAAGCCGGCACCCGCCGCCCGAAGTGGAACGTGATCTCGTAGTTTAGGCGACGTGTCCGCCCTTAACCGACGCGCCACTAGTTAATCACAATCGTCTTCGGATCAAACTCCGCCGCGGGATACTGCGGATTCATTCGTTCTAAAGTCGCGACCGCCGTCTCCAGCATCATCAAATTGCGCGCCCACTTCCGATTCGCCGGCACGATGTGCCACGGCGCGATTTTCGTGGAGCACTCGTTCATCACCTTTTCGTAAGCGTCCTGATACTTCTCCCACCGCGCCCGCTCCTTCAGATCGCCCGGATTAAATTTCCAAAGCTTGTTCGGATCCGCGAGTCGCGCTTCCAGACGCTCCTTCTGTTCGTCCTTCGAGATGTGCAGAAAAAACTTCAGCCACGTCACGCCGTTGCGATTCAGTAAACGCTCGAACGCGTTGATATCTTCCACCCGCTCACGCCAGACCGCGTCGCTAATCTGTTCGTGCACCCGCGGCACCAGCAGATCCTCGTAATGCGAACGATTCCAAATCCCGATCACACCCTTCCGCGGCGCCGCATGATGCACCCGCCAGAGGTAATCGTGATCCCATTCCTCCGGCGACGGGTATTTGAAATTCGTCAGGAAAACGCCGTTCGGGTCCAGCCCACTGCAAAGATTTCGGATCGCGCCATCCTTCCCGCCGGTGTCCATCGCCTGCACCACGATGAGCAGGCTGCGTTTGTGTTCCGCATAAAGCGCCGTCTGCAATTCCGCCAACCGCTCACGCAGTTTCTCGATCCGCCGTTCCGCTTTGCGTTTCGATTCCGCCGGCTTCACCGCGGGATCGATTTCCGCCAGCCGAATTGCCGCGCCCGGCGCGACCACCACAATGCCTTTCGCCGGCGGACGCCGACGCGTGATGGCGCGCAACTTCGCCGCCGACTCCTTCGGTAAACTATTGGGCAATTGGCTCACCCGCCACCTTACGGTCGCCTCCGCAGCCGTTCCACGACCAATTCCTTCGCCCCCCCGCTCACACCTGTTCCGAACCGAACTCGACGCGCACCGCGTCCCGCTTTTTTGCGCGCGACCAATTCGCCGGCCGCATTCAGAGAAACAAACCGCTCTTCCGTTAGCAGCGAAACCGGACGCAGCGCCGGCAAAATCCCCAGCACATCGAAAGGCAGCCCACCGCGTTCGCCCGCAAAGCCGGTCCAAAACCAAAGCCAGACGCGCGTTTCGCGAAAGAGATACTCGCCCGCGCCGCCACTCTTACGCAGCGTTTCCAAATCGGCGCGCGTTAGCGCCAGGGGTGGCGCCAGTTCAATCGGCGTCAGCACCACGGGAATCGCCGAGCGCAACAATGCGGCGACCGCCGCCGGATCCTTGAAGACATTAGCATCGTGCACTCGCTGCGAACCGTTCCGGCCAAACCCGACCCGCCCCGGCGTGGATTGTCCGCCGACAAAAATCACGCGCTCAATCCGTGCCGCCAACTCCGGATGCAGCTTGAGAAACGCGGTGAGATTCGTGAGCGGTCCAAGCGCAAGGTAAGTGAGTTTTTGTTTTCGCAGCGCGCGCGCCAGCGCTTCGCTCGCCTCGGTGCTCGACGTCTCACCCGGCGCGCCGGCGCCCGCATGAACTTCACTTTCCGTCACCCCGGCCGCACCGCCAAAACGCCTAACGAGTTCTCGCGTCACCTTGTCAGTCCGCGGCAGCGACGCATTCCCATAAGTGTTGCTCAGGCCCGCGATCTCGATTTCCGGAGAATGAAATGCGAGCACGAGCGCGAAGGCGTCGTCCACTTCGCGCCACGGCGCGCCGATCGCCGGATCGGTATCGATCCACACCGCTGTGGCCGCTTCCGCTGCGCCGCCGACGAAGAGCCAAAGGCGAAGAAAAATCCAGAAAGAGCCGAAACGGAACGGGACGGCGCCCGTCCCTCGAACCCAGCGCCTCATGGCTCGCGGGCTTTGGCCTGCATTTCGCGATCGGAAGCGAGCGCTTTCTCCAGGTTCGCAATGTGCAGCCGCGCCATCGAGGTGTAGCCCTCTTCGTCGCCTTCCCACTGCGCCATCTCCCGCACGGAGGCCTCATCATGCTCGCGCATGATCTTGACCGCGCGGCAGGCGAGCGCCTTCTCCACCCCTAGCGCGAGGAGCGCGTCGCCGCCCAATTCCAACGCGCTCCCCAGAGTCTCGCGATAGACGTCATCCACGCCTTTGCGCAAAATCTGGTAGGCGTGCTGCCGGCTGTCGGCCCGCACCAGAAGATGTAAATGCGGGAAGTTCTCCTGCACCAGATCGATCAATTGCAGCGTCTTCTCTTCATCGTCGATCGCGATGATGAACATGCGCGCCCGCTCCGCCCCCGCCGTTCGCAAAAGATCCAGGCGGGTCGCGTCGCCGTAGAATGATTTCAAACCAAAACGCCGCAACGTTTCGACCTGCTCAGCGTCCGAGTCGAGCACCGTGGTGCCGAAACCATTGGCGCGCAGGAGACGGGCGATGATGTGCCCGAACCGGCCGACGCCAGCCAGGATCACCGGGTTGTCGTGTTCGTCGATTTCATCCGGCTCGCGTTCCGGAATGCGGCTGAGGTAACGCCGTTGCACGAAGCGATCGTTGAAGCTGAAAAGGAGCGGCGCGGCCGCCATCGAGACCGCCACGGTGGCGATGAGCAGGTTTGCCATGTCGGAAGTGAGGACGCCGTTCTGGGTCGCAAACGAGCAGAGCACGAACGCGAATTCGCCACCTTGCGCGAGCGCGAAAGCGAGGAGGAATCGCTGGCTCGGTTCCAGGTGGAAGACACGCGCGAGCGCCAGGAGAACCGCAAACTTCAGGCCTAACAAGCCCACCACCAGCATCGCGATCGTGCCCGGCGCGCGCAGGATGAGCGCGAAATCGATCGACGCGCCGACCGAGATGAAGAACAAGCCAAGGAGCAAACCTTTGAACGGCTCGATATCCGTCTCGAGTTGATGCCGATACTCGCTTTCCGCGAGCACGACGCCCGCGAGAAAGGTGCCGAGCGCGGGCGAGAGGCCCACCTTTTGCATGAGCAACGCGATGCCCACCACAAGCAGCAACGCCGTGGCGGTAAACATTTCGCGCAAGTGCGTGGCCGCGATGTAGCGCAGCAACGGCCGCAGCAAAAAACGCCCGGCAAGAATCACACCCGCCACCGCCGCGAGCACGAAAAGCGCGCTCTGCCACGCGGGCATGTTCGCCAATCCCACGCCGTGTCCCTCCGTCGTCGTCGCGACCCGCGGCAGAATGGCCAGCAACGGCAGCAAGGCCAGCATCGGAATGACCGCGATGTCTTGAAACAGCAGAACGGAAAACGCCGCCTGCCCGCCGGCCGTGCGCATCTGGCTTTTCTCGTTCAAGAGCTGGAGCACGATCGCGGTCGAGGAGAGCGCGAAAATCATCCCGACCGCGAGTCCGATTTGCCACGGGAATCCCAGCAACACCGCAGCGAGCGTGACGAGTGCCGCCGTGGCCACGACCTGCGCGCCGCCCAGACCGAGAATCGGTCCCCGCATTTGCCAGAGCAGCGCCGGCCGTAACTCGAGCCCGATAACAAAGAGCATCATGACCACGCCAAACTCGGCGAAGTGCAACACGTCCGTGCCTTCCGTCCCGATGAGCCGCAAACAGAACGGCCCAATAATAACCCCCGCGAGCAAGTAACCGAGCACCGAGCCGAGCCCGAGCCGCTTCGCCAGCGGCACCGTGATGAC
>JBDSNB010000114.1:0-7520 GCA_039915555.1 Chthoniobacterales bacterium
TGGGCGACGCGACCATCTCGGCGGAATCCGTTAAACGGATCCACGAAATCACGGCGCGACTCGATGAGGCGATTTTCACGAAATCTCAATAGCTGATTCATGAACCTTTTTTCCAACCGACTTCTGCCCAGCGCCTGCGTTCTAGCGTTGCTCTTCACGATCAGCCAGCGCGCTACGGCCTCGGTGGACGATGCGCAATCCTTCGCGCTCCAGGCCGCCTAGCCTTACGTCAAAGAAGGTTTTCAGGTGCGCGAAGATTATTGGGGCGGCGACCTCGCCACGAGCGAGAAGAAGGCGGTGAAACAGCAGCTTTTCAAAGGAAATGAATACTGGTTCTGGCTCGGGACCGAGGTCGAAAAAGCGGCTCTTTCGGTTCACATTTACGACGCCGAAGGCAAGCTCGTGGAGCAACCGGATAGCTGGCAAAAAGGCCAGTTCGCCGCGGCGCACATTATTCCCCAGACGACCGGGAGCTATTTCATCATCGTGACAATCGAAGAGTCGCCCGACGAACGGACCCATTGGGCGCTGGTCTACGGTTTCCGTTAATTCAGCCGCGCTTCCGGGATTTCTCGACGCCCGCCTTTATCCGTGATTTCCTTTGCTGGCCTCTCGTAGGCTGCTGATGACCGAGTCCCGCACCTTGCAATTTGAGAGCGCGCGTTCCCTGCAAGCGCTCTATGCAAACGATCTCAAACTCCTCAAGACTCTCGAGGAAGCGCTCAGCGTTCGGGTCACGACGCGCGAGGGTTGGTTGAAGTTGGAAGGCGAGCCAGAGCAAATTGAGCGCGCCGCCCGCGTTTTCGAGCAGCTCGAAAAGGTCCGCCAGAAGGGCGTGGATATTCACAAGCATGAGTTCAGCTACGCGCTTAACTCCGTGACCGAAGCGAGCTCGGAGGATTTGACCGACGCGGTTGACGTCAAGATCACCACCTCCACGCGCAAAGCGCCGATCGTCACGCGGACGGTCGGCCAGCGCCATTACGTCGAAGCGATTAAGAAGCACGACATCGTTTTCGGAATCGGCCCGGCGGGGACAGGCAAGACCTATCTCGCGGTTGCGATGGCCGTGGCGGCGCTGAAGAAGGAGCAAGTCAGCCGCATCGTGCTGACACGTCCGGCGGTGGAGGCAGGCGAAGCGCTCGGTTTTCTTCCGGGCGATTTGCAGGAAAAAATTACGCCCTATTTGCGCCCGCTTTACGATTCGCTGCGCGACATGCTCGAGCCCGAGGAAGTGGAACGGCTCGTCGCGCGACAGACGATCGAGGTCGCCCCGCTCGCCTACATGCGCGGGCGCACCTTGAGCGATGCGTTTGTTATTCTCGACGAAGCGCAAAACACCACCACCGAACAAATGTTCATGTTGCTCACCCGCATCGGGCAAAATTCGAAGCTCGTCGTCACGGGCGACGTCACGCAAATCGATCTGCCTTCCAACAAGCGCTCCGGCCTCGTGGAAGCCTTGCAGGCGCTCAAAACCGTTCCCGGCATCTCGATGGTCTATTTTCAAGAGCGCGACGTCGTGCGACACGAGCTTGTCCGCGCGATCATAAACGCGTATCAACAACATCGCTCCCCGGCCAATACCGGCGGACCGGCGCGCAAGTAGCCTCGCAATGTTCGATTTTTTGAAACGGAACCGCCTCGTGAAGCGGGGACTCGCCTCGGGCAAAACCCGGCGTCGCCGCGGGTCGAACGAACTGGCGGAGCGGGTCGAGCACGGCTCCTACGTGAAGGGAATCATCTTCTCCGGTTTCGTCGCGGGGCTCGCGCTCCTCATCTTCAGCGGCAATCAACCAGAGCCGACCAAAAGTTTCGTCGTCGCGCTCCTCTTCTTCGCGGCGGCGGTGGTGCAGCTCTGGATTAATCAACCGGCCACCTTCCGGCGCGGCTCGCGCCTGCTGCTGGTCTTCAGTGTTCTCTTTGTGCAGCTCGCGGTCACCAAGCTGGTCATCCTGCTTTGCCAGAGCGGCACCGTCAGTTGGCTGCGACCGGAAACCGCCGCGCTCCTCGCTCCGTATGCGTTTGCGCCGCTTGTGCTCAGCGTTCTTCTTGGCCGCAATCACGGACTCTACGCGGCCGTGTTCGTGAGTCTCTGGACGCGGATGCTTTTCGGCGAATTTGATGCGCCGCTTTTGGTGTGCGCGTTGATCAGCGGATTCACCGCCGTGTTCCTTACCCTGCAGGTGCGGCGACGCAGTCGTTTGATCCGAGCCGGTCTCGGGGTCGGCGTGGCCTTGTGGCTTCTCTCGCTCGCCTTCGGCGTCATCGGTCCAATCAATCTCTACCCACCGAGCGCCAACGACTGGCAATCGCTCGCCTTGCAGAGCGCGCTCGCGATTGGCAACGGCATCGTCACTGCCACGATCGTTGGCGGCATCCTGCCGATGCTCGAGCATCTCTTCCGCATCACGACCGACATTTCCTGGCTGGAAGCGTCCGATCTCAATCACCCCTTGCTCAAACGCATGACGATCGAAGCGCCCGGCACCTACCACCACAGCCTCGTGGTTGCGAATCTCGCCGAGTCCGCCGCGGAAGCGATCGGCGCCAACGGTACGCTCTGCCGCGTCTGCGCGTATTTTCACGATGTCGGCAAACTGGTAAAGCCTGATTACTTCACGGAGAACATGAACTTCTCGCGCAATCCGCACGACGATCTCGCGCCGACCATGAGCGCGCTCATCATCATCGCGCACGTGAAGGAAGGCGTGGATCTCGCGCTCAAGCACAACCTGAATCGGCGCATCGTCGACATCATCCAGGAGCACCACGGCACCTCGCTCGTCTATTATTTCTACAAGCGCGCCCTGCAGCAGCAGGAGGACGCACGCGCCGGCGGCAAGATCATGAAGCTGCGCGAAGAAGACGTGCCGGAAGTGAAAGAGGAAAGCTTCCGCTACCCCGGTCCGAAACCGCAAACCAAAGAGAGCGCGATCGTCAGCCTCGCCGACATGGTGGAAAGCGCTTCGCGCAGCATCGAAAAACCGACGCCGCAAAAGATCGAGCAGCTCGTCACCGACCTCATCGCCGCCCGCATCGCCGACCGCCAGCTCGACGAATCCGATCTCACCCTCTCCGAGTTGCGTGTCATTGCGGAGCGTTTCCGTTTCACCCTCATGACGATGCTGCATACGCGCATCGCCTATCCCAAGCAGGAAACCAAAACGAGCGTGCCGCGCGAGGACGGATTACGGCCTGATGTGATGGCCGCCACGCAAAAACCCGCGACCGCGCCCCCGGTCTCCGCCGCCTGATTTGTGCACGACGCCGCGTTGGAGCGCTTGCGGAATTGGGGTGCGAAAACCGCCATCGTGCTCGGGTCCGGTTTGGGCGCACTGACAGAGAAAATCGAAGCGTCGGAGCGGATCGCCTATTCGGAGTTTGCCGATTTTCCCGCTCCGAAAGTGACTGGCCACGCGGGGGAATTTGCCCTTGGCGCGGTCAACGAAACGAACGTGCTTCTCGCGAAAGGAAGGGTGCACTTGTACGAGGGATACTCCGCGCGCGCGGTCACGACCGGCATTCGCATTCTCGCGGCGGCGGGTGTGAAACGCGTCATCCTGACCAACGCCGCCGGCACTGCTAATCCCGACTTCGCGCCCGGTTCATGGATGATGCTGTGCGATCACTTGAATCTCACCGGCACCTCGCCGCTGATCGGCGCCCCCGAGTTCATCGACCTGACGGACGCCTATTCCAGCAAATGGCGGGCGGCGTTCTCGCGCGGTGCGCGGGAAACCGGGGTCGCTTTGCACGAAGGCGTTTACGCTGGCTTGCTCGGACCACAGTACGAAACGCCTGCCGAAGTGAAAATGCTGCGGACGCTGGGCGCGGACGCGATCGGCATGTCTACCGTATTGGAAACGATCCAGGCGCGCGCGCTCGGACTCGAGGTCGCAGGATTTTGCTGCCTAACGAATTGGGCAGCTGGGATCGGCGAGGAGCATTTGAGCCACGCCGATGTTCTCACGACCGGGCAAGCGGCGGCGGCCGATTTCGCCCGCCTCCTGCACGCGACCTTAAAGTAGGAGCGCGAACGGACGGCTTGTAGAAGCTCGTCTCTTTTGTTTGGATCGCAGCCGCTATGCGCATCCTCCTTTGCCTCTCAGTCCTGCTCGCTTCGCTCGCTCCCGCTTTCGCGCAGCCGCAATACCAAATCTACGACATCGGCGTCGTGCAAGTCGGCGATACCGCCTCGCAAGGTTTCGGCGTCTCGCCCGGTGGGGTCGCGGTCGGTCGCTCGTTTCGCACCGGTGCCACGCAGGCGTTTTCCTGGACGCTCGGCAGCGGGCTCATCGCGTTGCCAAATCTGGCGGGTCGCAATTTTTGTCTCTCAAATAGCGCCAATGACAGCGGCACTGTCGTCGGCACCGGCGCCACGACCGCCTTCGGCTCGGGGCGTCTTCCCGTGATCTGGCAAAATGGCGTTGTCTCGCAGTTGCCGTTGCCCGGCGGAGAAACGCTGGGCGATGCAAACCATGTGAACGCCTCCGGGGTTGCCGCCGGTTCGGTAAACGGCGGAAGTTTGCAGCGCGGCGCCGTCTACAGCGGTGGCAGTGCGTCGGTGATCACGCAGACCACACCGGGCGGCAGCTATTTTGTCACGGCCTTCGGGATTAACGATTCCGGCCGCGTGGTCGGGCAGGGGATCGATCCGAATAACGCGGCGCGTAACGTGGGCATCGTTTACGACATCGGCGCAGGCTCGGCGATTGAGGTCGGCGCGCTGCCCGGTTTGAATGGCGCGCTCGCGTTCGGCGTAGGCAACGCCGGCCACGTGGTCGGTTCCAGTATGGTGAATCAAGGATCCGGTCTCCCGTTCATTTGGACTTCCGGCGGCGGAATCGTGGCCATTCCTCTTGCGGCAGGCACCAGTCAGGGCTCGGCCCGCGCGGTGAACTCGACCGGTTGGGCGGTGGGCAATGCTTCCTCTGCCTTCTCGATTCCCTTCCTCTACGACGGGACCAATACTTACCGCCTGGCTGATCTCATCCCGCCGGGGACGGGCTGGGACTTATCGATGAACACTTCCTCGTCGGCCCTTGGCATCAGCGACGGTCGGGTCATCGTGGGGACCGGCGTCTTCAATGGCGCGACGCATGCCTACGCCATGGTGCCGACGTTGCTTCCGGCATCCGCCGTTTCGCGCAAGGTCCACGGCGCCGAGGGCAGCTTCGATATTCCTCTCCCGCTCACTGGGACTCGGGGCGTGGAATGCCGCAGCAGCGGCGTGGGCGGCACCCACACTTTCGTGGTCACTTTCAGCAACACCGTGATCAGCGGCAATGCGAGCGTGTCCTCTGGCAAGGGCAGCCTGGCGGGCGCTCCCGCCTTCAACGGAAACACGATGACGATCAACCTGACCGGCGTCGCGGATATCCAGACGATCGCGGTGGACTTGAGCAGCGTCACCGACAGGTTCGGCCAGGTGCTGGCGGGAGCTGCCATCAGCGCGGACATGTTGATCGGCGACGTCAACGCCAGCCGGTCCGTCAATTCCACCGATATCGGACAAACCAAGGCGCAATCCGGCGCAACGACGACGGCCGCGAACTTCCGCACTGACATCAACGCGAGCGGTGGCGTGAGCGCCACCGACACCGCGCAAGTGAAGGCGAGTGCGGGCCACGCGCTCCCGTAGGTGTCGGTTATTCGCTGAGCGACGACGCGCGCGCGGCTCGGGGTCGAGTGAAAAAGGGCCCGCCCGCGAGCGGGGTGGCCGGGGTGAAGGCGGCGTCGGCCACTTTTTCGGCCACGCCGCATGCGCACAGCCGTGTCGGATCTTCAGGTTTAAGCGCTTCTTGCATGAAATGCCTTGAACCTGCTCGCGCGCCTCTGCTACACAAGAGGCGCTCTCCCATGCCACCGGCCTCGGACTGCTTACCCTAATTTTCAACCATCTTGGAGGACTGCAAGAATGAAAAGACTCATCAATCCCACCGCGAACACGCGAGTCCCGCTGCGTGCAGTCACCCTTCTTTCGGTTCTCTTCCTCTGCGTGATTCCCTTCGCGCTGGCGCAACGAAACGCTGTCAAAGAGCAGGCAGCGACTTCGGATAGCCTTTTAGACCACCAGTTTGAGGCGGCGCAATACGCACCTCCCCCTTCCAGTCCGCCCCTTCAAAGGGCGCTCGGGGTTATAGACTGCGACACGGAACCGGGCATCGTCATCCACGATGATGGTACGATTGAGAACGGTTACAGCGGCAACCCGGCAGCCGGCATCAGCCAGGTGAGATTCGTCGATAAATTTACGCCGATGGCGTATCCGGCCTCGTTCAGCTCGGTCTGTGTGGCGATGAGCACACAGTCTGGGGGTCCGCCGTCGTGGCCTGTCAACGTTGTCGTTTATGACGATCACGGACCGGGGGGAAGCCCAGGCACGGAACTAGGGACGATGGCGGTCACCGCCCAGAATACATTCTTTCCTAATCCGACCCCGATGTGGAACAGCTACGACATCTCGTCCATGAACCTCGCAATCAACTCCGGGAGCGTGTACATCGGCACGCGTTTTATGACGACGTCGCCGAACGTGTTCGCGGCGGCTGATGAGTCCACGGACCGTCCCGCTGGTTTTGCCGGGGGTTACTGGTGGAATAACGTTGCCAATGCATGGGCGGCGACCCAGACCGCCTTCCCAGAGTATCGATCGATGTTTGTGCGCGCGGTTGAAATCCAATTGGGTCTGTCCGTGTCCGGCACCGATCCCGCGGTTGGCAGCGTGGTTTTCACACCACGAACCGCCTTCATCGTCAACGTGACCCAGCCAGTGAACGCCACCACGCTCCAAAGCACCGATTTCACGGTTAACGGGTTGCCCGCGAATAGCGTGGCTTACACCCCGGGCACAACCACGATGACCTTCAACTACACGAACTCGCCGATGTCGATGCAGGGCGTGCAGACCATGCAGATCGCTGAAGGCGCGTTTCTGAGCGACCCTGAGGGAAACCCGGTCCATCAGTTCAGCGGCACGTTCCGTTACGACGCTCTGTTGCTGGGGGTGACCAACACCGTCCCGCCGGTTGGTGGCATGTTCTCTCCGCCCGCGCCGGGCACATACCAATATGACGTGAACTGGAATGAGGCCGTCGCCCCCGCTTCAGTCCAGACCAGCGATCTGCAACTGATCGGCATCCTCGGTGCCACGGTCACCAACGTCCAGGTCATTAACGGCAACATGACGACCCGGTTCACGCTCAATATCCCCTTTGGGGGGAGCTTGAGGGCGAGCATCGCAGCCGGCGCGATCACCGATCAATTTGGCAGCCCCGGGGCAGCCTTCTCAGGGAATTACACTGTTGGCGGTGCGGTCGCAGAGTTTCAGAGCGGGGCGATCTACACTAAGATTCCGGGGCACCCGACCGCGCTGGTCCCCGGCGCCAGAGATCCCGGCGGTAACCCGACGAATACAGAGTTTCGTCAGTTTAATCAGCTCTCGGCCAGCCGAACGGGCAAGTGGGCGATTCGCGGCTTCACCCAGCAGATCAGCCCCGACATCAAGGACGTCATCC
>JBDSNB010000167.1:0-3584 GCA_039915555.1 Chthoniobacterales bacterium
TCGCTCGCGAGCAGCTCACCGATGGTGGCGGCGCCGTGGTCCTTTTCCATTTGG
Source organism: Chthoniobacterales bacterium (assembly GCA_039915555.1). Taxonomy (GTDB): domain Bacteria; phylum Verrucomicrobiota; class Verrucomicrobiia; order Chthoniobacterales; family UBA10450; genus JACCTI01. The sequence continues at coordinate 55 of JBDSNB010000167.1, forward strand.
GCGGCAGCCCACTTGTCTTCCATCTGCTTCAGTTTCGTCTCGATGGCGGAGTTATCCGAGGCCCGTACGAGAGGCACGGCGGCGAGGGTAAGTGCGGTCATGGCCACAAGCGTGGCGGTAATCATCTTCATGGTTTTCTTTGCTTTCTGGGGTTGGGGGGTTAAAGGCGAAGCTCGATCCGAAACACCAAGACACCCTGTAGGGACGAACAACATCGGAGCAGCGCTTCGACACGCCTGACAGGAGCGAGGCTGATGACCCACTCCGGAGCTGTCAACCATTATTAAGCGTTTTGAGCGGATCTGGAGGCGGTAGAAATCGGCGTATACCGATGGAGGCGGAGATTTTGCGGACCGATTGGCGGACAATCTGGGGGGCGGGAGTCGGGCCGGGGTGCGGGCGCGGGAGAGTCGCGAGCTGGGTGAAATTTTGGCGGAACGGATGGTGCGGGAAGGGTTGGCCGCAGTGGGATGGAAGGTGGAGGATTTGCGGCGGCAAGCTAAGGGGCACGCGGTGAAGGTGGCGATCGCGCGGCGGTTGCGAGCGAATCCACCGATGGGCCGGGGAGTGGATCGCGCGGCGTCTGCACATGGGCAGCACGAGCTACCTGTCATCGCTCCTGGCAGTTGACGATAGCAAGCTGTGACCCCTTCTGACCGATCCGAGTCGCGGCCGAGCTGGGGATTCGTCCACCGCTGCTCTACCGCTGGGCGAACCTAGCACGAAAGCCCGACACGCCTCACAGCGGGCGCAAGCGCAAGCGAAGTGTCGAGCAATTGGAAGTGGAGAACCAGCGTTTACGGCACGAGAACGCGAAGCTGTTGGAGCAGAGCGAAGTGCTAAAAAAATCTCTGGGCATCCTCTCCGAAGTGCCGCCGAGCGGTATGCCCGAATCGAAGTCATGAGCGGCCAATACAAAGTGGCGTGGTTGTGCGAAGCGCTCCTGGTCTCGCGCAGCGGCTATGACGATTGGAAGGAGCGGCTCTGACTCTTCGACTTCCGACCGACGCTTCGCGATCTGCCCGAGCATCCCCATTTTGCCGAGCGCTTTCTGGTCGGCCATGTCGCGCACTCTGCAAGTATTGAGCAACACGACATCCGCCTCGGCTTCGCTCGTCGCCGGCTGATAGCCGCGCTCGATGAGCGAATGCGCGACTTGTTCGGAATCGCGCTCATTCATTTGGCAGCCGTAGGTTTTGATGTAGAACTTCGGCATCTCCGGGAGGGCAACAGTGGCACAAGGAAGCAGGTGGAGCCACGGCGGCGACCGACCACGGGTCTAGCGCGAGCGCCGCTGCGAGCTTTCTTCCAGTGGATCGGTTCCGCGTGGATGGAAAAAGGCGATGGCGATCAGACCGACTTCGTTCCGCTCACCCGGTTTCAAGTTTGCATATGAGTCGCTCACGGAGCGAAAACGAAACGCCCCGCGCGAACCTGTGTTCTGTTGGAAGCCCTCGACGTGGAGCGTGCTGCGAGCCGGTATGACGTAGCCGCGCTTTCGAAAGGAGGCCCGCTCTCCATCGAGCACGTCGCGGCCGTCCACCGAAAGAACGACCTCGACCGGAAAGCGATTCCGGTTCCGCACCACAATCGAATAGCGCTCGCCTTTTTCGCCGATGATTAGCCAGCGGCGCCCGACCGCCACGCCAGGCAGTAAACGCCCCCTTTTGATCGCGCACTTCGATAGAGAGACGCCGCCCGGCTGATCCGGCAATGGAGGGCCGAACGCGTTCCGGCGTGACCGTTCCGATCACGGTGTGGATTCCTGCCGCGTCATTGTAGTGGATGGCCGCGGTCGCGAGCGGTCCGGTGTGGCGTGCGCGTTCGAAACCGGCCGAAGTTTCGGTGGTGGACGAGCGCCGCGCGGCGCAAGACGTGAACAGCAGGGCTCCGAGGACTAATGAAAGCCAGCACGCTCGCTTCATGACTGGTAGGTGAACCGATCCCTGCGATGCGGCGATGGAAATTTGCCGACAAGTTTTTTGGCCGACGCCAGCGAAGCGCGGTCGGTGCATGTGCCTCGATGATTCAACTTCCCAAAGCGCGCGTCTTTCGCCTTTAATGCCGGCCACATGAGCGACACACCTCCGGCAATCGGAATCATCGGCGGCAGCGGGCTGTATCAAATGGAGGGCGTTGAAAACCCGTCCGAGCAGCGCATCGAGACGCCGTTTGGCGAGCCGTCCGATGCCTTGATCGGCGGCACGTGGCACGGGCGGCCGGTTTATTTTTTACCCCGCCACGGACGAGGACATCGCATTCTGCCGCACGAACTAAATCATCGCGCGAATATTTACGCGCTGCGGTCTTTGAATGTGCGCTGGATCATTTGCGTGACGGCGGTGGGGAGTTTGCAAGAGCGATACGCCCCGCGCGATGTTCTGCTGCCCTCGCAATTTTACGACCGCACGAGCCAGCGTGCGTCGCACACGTTTTTCGGAGAAGGCATCGCCGCGCATATTTCTTTTGCCGAACCGATCAGCACGGAGATGCGTGGGATTCTGCGCGAGGCCGCGACGAAGGCCGGAGCCACGGTGCACGACGGCGGCACGTATGTGAACATGGACGGCCCGGCGTTTTCCACGCGGGCGGAATCGGACTTCAATCGTCGCCAGGGTTTCGATGTGATCGGCATGACGAATCTGCCGGAAGCGAAGCTGGCGCGCGAAGCGGAGATCGCGCTCGCGACGATCGCGATGGTCACCGACTACGATTGTTGGAAGGTCGAAGAAGAGCCGGTCTCGGCGGAGGCCGTCTTTGGTCATCTCCTGGCCAACGCGGAAGCCGCGAAGAAAATTCTCGCGCACGCCATCCCACAAATTCCGGCGGAGCCGAATTGGCCGGCGCACTCCGCGCTTTCCTCGGCGCTCGTGACCGATCAAAAACTTTGGCCCGAAGCCACGAAGCAAAAGCTCGCCGCAATCCTCGGTCGCCATCTTTAATCGACTCCGTCGTCTTGGGTAAGATCAGTGCCTTTTCATCGAAGCCGCTTCTGGCCAGCGGGATAAAGGATTTTGTCGAAGGTGCAATCAAGCGGCTGCGCGCGATTCTTTCGTACGCTTGAGTCGCAGAACAGTCTAGCAAAGATCGTACTTGCCAGCTGGGAATTAAATATAGTAATTATAAAGAGCGTGGGCAGGGAACCGAAAAACTTCCCACCCGAAGCTGAACATGATCATTAAAATTAGTTCCTGCTTGCTCGCGCTTTCAGTTTTCACTGCGTGCCAGTCGACCTCGACCGCCAACCGCCAAACGCTTGCCCAGCGCGTCGCCTCAAACTCGAGCGCCACCTCGGTGCAAGAGCCACCGCCACCGGCCGAAGGTCCCGAAGATATTCCTGCGGAAGGTCCGATGGATCCGAACAGGAATCCCGGTCTCGTGCCAACGCCTTTGCTGCGGGAGAACGCCGCCGCCAGTCTTTAGTTGTCAGTTAGGTTAAACGCCTCCGGCCGGAGGCGCGCGAGCGCCCCGGCCAGAGAGCGAATCTGCGCTTCGTCATGCGCGGCCGTCACCGTGATCCGCAGCCGGGC
>JBDSNB010000076.1:0-6408 GCA_039915555.1 Chthoniobacterales bacterium
AGCTTCTCGCAGTTCGTGCGCCGCGCGATCCGCAGACAGCTACCTTACCAATGAGCGTCAATCCCAAGCTGCTGCCGACAGATGCAATCCTTCATCGCGTCACTCTCGAAGTCAGCCTGCTTCAAGGACACCCAGTATATTACGACGCATCTGACGGCGCTATGTTCCATGTCTGGCTATTCGCGCCGGATGTGGAGTCAGCAAAACGTTGCGCGAAGAATGTTGCTGAGGCAGCGCGCTGCCAGGTGACGAGCGATAGAGAATTTGTTACGACCGATTTCGGCGGTTCAGGATTCGTCGATGAATTTCTCACTCGTGGTGAGCAGAGCGCGCGCGTGCTCGGACTCGCTTATTTGCTCGTGGGTTGGCCGGTTGGTGAGGAACTCAGCGGGCCGAATCCGTTTAGCCGTTAGTCTCGGCATCCCAACGAAATTCTTTCACCTTCCGGTCAGCTCCGAAGGTCAAAACTCCCGTTCGAATTGGCGTCGGTTTGAAGTTGAACGGGATGAAAGCTTTCCCGAGAATCTCGCGGCCGGTCGCTGTCGCCGAAAAGAGCAGCACGATTAGTAGGAGAGCGCGCAGAGCGGAGCGTTGCATTGTGAGGGTAGCGATTGTGAGCCAGGCGGCAGAAGAAAAGCAAGCCGCTTGCAAGAACGTTGCAGCCGGCGGGAAAAGCGGGGCGTTTCCGGGTTGACGGTTGACGGCTTCCAACCGCGCCGGGTAAATGTCCAATTTCGCTGGCTTGCCTAGCGGCAAGCCGTCAACGCAGCTCTTTCCGGCCATCGTCCATTCGGACAATTGACGGCTCCCGATTCGGGCGGGCGGCGGGATTCATTTTGGCGGATTCACGAGGGAAGATCGCCCTTTTTTGCGCTGATTCGGCCTGATTCGACTTCTGGACATTTAGCCCGCGCAGGGACAAACCTCTGTATCAAAATTTTGTCCCCGCCGAGAATCGAACTCGGATCTAAGGTTTAGGAAACCCTTGTTCTATCCGTTGAACTACGGGGACTGCTGGTGGCGCAGAACGTCGAACACCGAACGTCCAACGTCCAACGCCCAAATCGGAAGGGCGTTCACGACGGTGTTTTGCAACGTCTCGCACTTGCCTCGATCTGGCGCGCGACACGGTCCTTGACCAATGCTCGCCACTCCGCCAACTTCGCGCCCATGAAAATAGGTAAACAGCGCGGCGCCAAAGAAATTTATATGGGTCGCCGGCAAATGACTCAGCGGTTGGCGTTTTCGATGAAAGCTGGATTCGCACTGGCGGCCGCTTCCGTTGGCCTGCTGACGCCAACAGCTTCTCACGCCCAAGTGGGAGTCGGAACAAATATCCCGCCCATGACCCGCGGGCCAGGGATCAGCCGACCTGCCACCCCCGCCGCCCCCGCGGCGCGTCCCATCTCGGAGGACGCCGGTCTCGCCTCGGCCCTGGCCAGGCTCAACGCAGAAGGCCGCTCGCGCGGCGACGAGTCGGCGATCTGGACGGCTATTTCCACGGAGACCAAAGTGCCGGTCGATGCGCTGCGCCAGCAACGCGCGGCGACCAGCTTGAACTATGGCGAATTGATCGTCGCGAACTCGCTCGCGGCGAGAAGTGGCAACAACTTCAACAAGATCATCGCGCTCCGCGCGACGGCCGGGAGTTGGAGCCAGTTGGCGCGGAATCTGAAGATCGATCCCGCCTCGCTGACGGCCCGCGTCTCGGCCGCGAACGCGTCGCTCCAGAAGGGGAAAACCCGGAAGTCCTAGCGTGGCCCCAGAGCGTTGGGAGTCGTTAGGCGCGCGCGGCCGAGCACTCCGCGCAGAACTTTAACTCCGGCGCGAGTTCGAGCCGGCTGAACTCGATTTCCTCCCGGCACTTCGCGCAGACCGCATAGGTGCCTTCGTCCATCCGCCGCAGCGCCTCCTTGAGCGCGTGGATCCGTTCCTCCCGGCGGCGCACCCCGGCTTTAGCCATTTCCTGCTGCTGCATCGAGTCCTGCCGGGAAAGACGGCCGATGGCGTTATCGGGCGAGACGGCCGCGACATCGGCTTCCGCGCGCTGAATTTCCGCTTCGAGGTCGAGAATGAGCGGCCCGGTTTGTTCTTCGGGCGCGATGAGTTGGTCGACCGTGGGCACGAAGCGTAAACCTCCATTCGCAACGCAACTCGAGCAACCTGCTCGATCGGCACGCTCACCACCCGCCGCCGCTCCGTTTCAGAAGCATGGAATGGATCGACCACCTGCAATGGCCCGCGATGGTCGCCACGCTCACCTCGGCCTGGCTCGTCGCGGCCCAATCGAAGCCGTTGCGGAAATGGAGCTTCGGGATTTTCCTCGTGAGCAACGCGCTCTGGATCGTCTGGAGTTGGCACGCGCACGCCTACGCGCTCATCGTGCTCCAGATTGGTCTCGTCTTTCTCAACCTGCGCGGCGTGGCAAAAAACGAATGAATCGATCGGCGCTACGGCACCGTATTCCCCGCCGACGCCTTCACCTGCGCGATATCCGTTCCGGTCATCGTGCCGCTCGCGTTGACGTCGTTGCGGAAGTTTGCGCTCGTGACCGCCAAAGCGGATTGCGCCTTCGCCTGGCCGACATCGGTTGCGTTCACGTTTTTGGAACCGTTCACGTCGCCGCTGAGGATATTTACGCTCACCGGGGTGTCAGGCATGACCTGCGCGAAGCTGTCGGTCACATTGCTTAACGTCACCGTGATCTTCTGCACGTCCGCGATGCCGGTTAAACCAATCGTCATCGTGTTGCCGTTGAACGCCGGACTGCCCGACACGCTGCCCGTCCCACTCGTCACCGCCGCATTGCCGCTCACCGGCGGATTGCTAAACGCGACGACGATGGTGTGATTCCCGCCGCTCGCGCGACACTCGACACCGGGTTCGCCCGTGAGCGGCAAGGCGACGTCGAAATCGCCCGCGCCTCCGTGCGTCTTGCGTGAGACGGCGGAGGCCAATTGCAGCGGCGTGCAAGGCGAGGACGGCCCCTGGATCGGAACCATGATGGGCGTGCCGGTTTTGAAAAAGCCGACGCTCGCATTCGCGGCCTGCGGTGGGCGATCGGAATCGAACCGGAAATTATACAAGGTGCCAAAGCGGATCGCGTTCGCGTTTGGATTCTGCGCGAACGCCTCCGTGTTCCAGCTCACCGCGCTGGTCGTCTGATTCGAAGTCCAGGCCGCGTTGCTGAATCCCGCGTCGCCTACCGTGCCGTCGTTGGGAAAACCCGGATGATTTGGCGGCGCGTGGAAGCCGAGATTGCTCACGGTGATCCCACAGCCCAAGGGGACGCTGAAGGATTGGATCGCGCGATCGAGATTCTGGTTATAGATCGCGTACTCATAATGCCAGACACCGGCGCCTGGGTTCGTCACCTTGTAACCGACGAAACCCTGACCATCGATTCCAGGGACTGGCTCGATCAAATTGATGGTCGCTCCCGTCCAGGCATGGATGGCAGAGGCCGTTTGGACCGTGGACCCTACCGGCGAAAAGCTGAACGACGATCCAGTGCCGGTGACGTTGAAACGACGGTAGGACGCATTGTTGGACATGTTGCATTCCCCGGGGTGTGCCTGGCACCAGGCGTACTCGTCTCGAGTGATGTACTGCGCTTCGGCGTAGTAGGTCGCTCCCGGATTCGTGGCTGTGTCCAGGTCGCTACTCTCCACCAGGAGTCTGTGTGCGGTGCCTGAGTGACTGTGGCCGCTGTGGTTGATGGCAGCCGCTGGGAAAGCGCCGGTGAAGGGATTCACCCAAGCGCGCGAACCCAGGAAATTCTGGCTGGCATTGAGGGCCGCGAAGTAAGGGTCGGAGCATCCCACGCCAAGGTGGAATTGATCTTTCGCGGGGATACAGCCCAAGCCGCAAGCATCTTCCTGCACGGCTTCGATCCCATGCTTCAGCCAGGATTGGCCAATTTGTTCAAAGCGGTCGTTGTTGCTCACTCCGCCGCTCATTCGATAAAGATTTTGCGGAGCGACGGGATGGTCTGTGCTTCCATACCCTAACCAATTCAGCTCCTGGTCTCCGTTATTACAAGCGGTCGTCGCCAAGGCCAAACCAGCCTGGGTTCCACTACTTCCAAATTGTTGCAGTTCGGGCAGATCTCCGACGATGACGTCAGGCCCCGGAACAAAAGTGGGGGCGCGAGAACTGCGGGGGGCAGAATCTCCCGAGCTACTGCTCAACAACAAAAGCAACGGAAGCGTCAGGTAACTCAGTACATTCTTCATGATCCCTGCCGGGCCAAGCCAAGCCAGGCTACGGCACAAAGTTTCCCGCCGACGCCTTCACTTGGGCGATGTCGGTTCCGGTCAGCGTGCCGCTCGCGTTCACGTCACTGCGGAAGTTTGCGCTCGTGACCGCCAAACCCGATTGCGCCTTGGTCTGCCCGATGTCGGTTGCGTTCACGTTTTTCGAGCCGTTTACGTCGCCGCTGAGAATGTTCACGCTCAGCGGCGTGTCGGGCATGACCTGCGCGAAGCTGTCGGTCACATTGCTTAACGTCACCGTGATCTTCTGCACGTCGGTGATGCCGGTTAAGTTAATCGTCATCGTGTCGCCGTTAAACGTCGGCGCGCCGGAGACACTGCCGGTTCCACTGGTGACTGCCGCATTGCCGCTCACCGGTGGATTGCTGAGGGTGACCACGATGGTGTGATTGCCGAGGCTGGTCCGGCATTCCACCCCAGGCTCGCCCGTGAGCGGCAGAGGGATGTCGAAACTCCCCGCGCCGCCGTGCGCTTTCCGCGAGAAGGCGGACGCCGCCTGGAGAGGCGCGCAAAGCGAAGACGGACCCATGATCGGGACCGTGATCGGTGTGCCGGTTTTGAAGAATCCCACGGTCGCATTTGCGGGCTCCGGTGGACGATTGGAATCGAACCGGAAATTATAGAGGGTGCCGAAGCGGATCGCGTTCGCGTTTGGATTCTGCGCGAAGGTTTCCGTGTTCCAGCTCATGGCGCTGCTGGTTTGATTCGCCGTCCAGGCCGCGTTGCTGAAGCCGGCGTCGCCCACCGTGCCGTCGTTCGGGAATCCCGGATGATTTGGCGGGGCGTGGAAACCGAGATTGCTTAAAGTGACTCCGCAGCCCAGCGGGATGCTGAAGGACTGGATCGAGCGATCGAGATTCTGATTATGAATCGCGTATTCATAATGCCAGACGCCAGCCACCGGACCCGTGACCTTGTAGACCACGAAGGCGCGGCCATCCACGCCCGGCACCGGCTCGATCGTGCTGGAGGTGGCACCCGTCCACGCCGCCGTGGCCGGAACCCTGCGCACCGTGGGCGCCGCGGGCGCAAAGCTGAAACTGGTGGTGCCGGTGACGTTGTAGCGCCGGTAGGAAGCGTTGTTATACATGTTGCACTGGGTCGGGTGCGTCTGGCACCAGGCGTACTCCTGCGGGCTGTCGTATTGTACTTCGCAATAATAAGTCGCGCCCGTGTTCAGGGTCGTGTTCAGGTCGGTCGCATTCACGAGCAGGCGGTGCGAGGTGCCGGTGTGAGTGTGCCCAGTGTGGTTCTCGGGTCGGGGACTCACGGAAAATATGCCGGTAAATGGATTGACCCACGCGCGCGAACCGAGGGCGCCGTTGTTGGTGTTGCCTTGGAACCCATTTTGGCTCGCGGCATACGGATCCGAGCAGCCCACCCCGAGCTTGGTCGCATTAAAGTAGGGTGCGCAGCCGAAGCCGCATTCGTTGTCCTGATCGGCGCCAAAGGTGTGCTTCACCCAAGACTGGCCGATCTGCTCAAAGCGCTGGTCGTTCGTCGCGCCGCCGCTCATCCGATAGAGATTTTGCGACACCACCGAGTGGTCGGGATTGGGCAATTGGAAGAAATTGTAATCCTGGTCGCCGTTATTGCACGAGGTGGTGCCGACCGCCAGCCCCACCTGGCCCGCGCTACTCCCAAACTGCGCCAGGCCTCCGATGGCACCGATGTCACCCACGATGATGTCCGGTCCGGGGACACCCACTCCCGCAGTCTCCCCTTTCGCGCGCGGGGGCAACTTCGACGCAGTCACCTCACCGTTGACGAAGGTGGTGACGTCGATCGTCGTCATCTCGGCCGTGATCGAAATCTCACCTGCCAGCGTGCCCGCGTCTGCTGGACGGCCCAGCATTTTCGCGAACTCATCCGAAATCAAAAGTCGTCCGCCCTCGATCTTGAGCGAGCGCGTCGCGCCATCGTACTCGTAGAGGTTTCCCTCCACATTGAAGAAACGAAAACCGCTCACGCCGTCGCGCACAATGAGTTCGTGCGAAGCGCCGGGCGCCGTGCGTTCGACGACCAGCTGGTTGGCCGAGGCATTCAACGATCCCGGCAGCATGCGCGAATGATCCCAGCGCAATCCGATCGTCCCCGGCTGCGCGCCACGCAGGGCGTCGTTAAAGCGCAGAAT
>JBDSNB010000154.1:0-2002 GCA_039915555.1 Chthoniobacterales bacterium
CCCCGGCTCGCGTGTCGAGCACCGGGCGCATGTTCTTGCGCAAACTCGCTCGCCTCGCGCACGTCGAACAGGATCGCTTCCCCGGCCTCGACCTGCGCCTGCGTTTCTTTTGGCGAAATCTCGGTAATTCGTTGCTTCGCGTCCGTGACCAGTTTTTGAAAACGATTTGTCTCTGTCATCTCGCGAGCCTCAACTGCGCCACCCCAAAGTCAAAACGGCACAGGCCAATCGGTATGCTACGTGGAGCAGGATAAAGCTCGAAGGTAGGGACGGCGGGCCGCGCCGCCCGACCGCCCGCGATCACGCACTCAATCCCGCGAACGTTATTCCTGCCCGCCACCCGATCGGACGCCGCAGCGCGGCATCCCTACCGCCGTCATCCAGAGCAATCTGAAACGCGGCGCGGTCTTCGATGCGGAGACGAGCCGAGTTGAGTAGGTCGACATCGACATCACCAAGAGCGGCTGCCTACGAATCCAAACAGAACGCGAGCACCACGTCATCCCGAGCCGCGCACACGGCCGAGGGATTTCTCAAGCGAACGGATCGCTTTCGCACGGCGAAAAACCGCGCCACGCAGTGCGATCCACGCCCCTCCCGAAAGTTGCCACCGCGAGCCTCCGTCGGGGGGATCCCTCGGCCGTCTGCGCGGCTCGGGATGACAGACCGCCGACCCCCCGCTACTCGTAACGCAACGCCGCAATCGGATCGAGCCGCGAAGCTTCGCGCGCCGGATAAAATTCGAAGAACACAGCGACCGCCGCGCTGAAAAGAAACGCCACCGCGATCGAGCTAAACGACACCAGCGTCGGCCAATTCGCCACCGCGGAAAGAATCTGCGATGCGCCAAATCCCGAAGCGATTCCGATCAAACCGCCGACCGAACTCAACGGCACCGCGTCGATCAAAAACTGTGCGAGGATGTCGCGCCCGTGTGCGCCGACCGCGAGCCGCACGCCAATTTCGCGTGTCGCTCCGACACGCTTACGAGCATGATGTTCATGATCCTGATCCCGCCCAATAAGCGAGACACCGGCGATGGCGCCGAGCAGATCGTCCTGACGCGCGAAGTGGGCATGGCGACTTCCGCAATCTCCTCCTGACTCCGCACCGTGAAATCATCATCGCTGCTTTCGCGGATGTTATGGCGCTGCCGCAAGAGCGAAATGATTTGCTACACCTTCTGGACAAAGCGGAGGGACCGAAAGACTAATCGTGCTGCGCGGGCGCGAGATCGCGTGATTGGCCACCTGCACATTCATCGAGCGCAGGGTGTTGCCCCGGGTCACGCGCTTGATCGCGCTCGTGAACGGCTTGACCACGATGCCGCCCTGATTGGTGCCTTGCGTGTTCAGCCCTTTCGAACTCAAGACGCCCGTCAGGATGAATGGCACGTTCTTGATCCGCAAATCTGGCCGGCCGGATCGGCGCCGCCGAAGACCTGGGTCGGGGTAGTTTGGCCGATCACACCGATCTTGTTCGCGCTTCGCACATCCTGCGCGGTGAATGAAGTGCCGCTCGAGAGCGGCCACTGCCGAATGTCGAAAGCGTGAGGACAGCATCTACATGACCGGGTTTTGGTTACATCGAGAAGGCGTCGACGGGTCGAAACATCTACTTCGCTCGCTCCGCGACTCGTCCGATTTGCGAGATGAACTGCGCCTATTCAGCGTCCGGGAGGAACACGAGTCCAAATACGGTTTCGCCTGTCAGGAGCTGCGCCGGGGAATGCTTCGCAGCGGGCTTCGACCCGGGCGTCCGGGCTCATCAGTCGAGGAGGGCCGGCCTGGACTCGCCTGCCCCTCATCGCGGAGGGGCAGGTTGAGTGCACAGGAGTTTTAATGTGCGCTTAACAAGCGTTAAGGAGCGCAGGTAGCGTTGGAGACGTTGACGTTATCGATGTTCCAGCCGGGAGCGGAATCCGCCTCATCGGTTCCCATGCGGAAGCGCAGCTTGATCGTCTGCCCGTTCACATTTGGTCCGAGGTTCGCCGTCGTCGTGA
>JBDSNB010000061.1:0-4239 GCA_039915555.1 Chthoniobacterales bacterium
TTGGTCTCGAAGGAGTAGTCGGTTACGGGGTAAATCAATAACTGATGGACGGGCATCTGGACGCCCTTCTGTTTCGCCATGATGCAGATCGACGCTGCCATGTTCCCGCCGGCGCTTTCGCCGACGATCGCGACCTTTTTCGGATCGCCCTTATACTTGGCGGCGTTCTGAAGAACCCATTGATAGACCGCCCAGGTGTCATCATGCGCTGCCGGATACTTGTGTTCGGGCGCCTTCCTATACTCGGTTGAGATGACGACTGCTTTCGTCTTCTCACAAAGAGCGCGCGGCGAAGAGTCATAAATATCGATGTCGCCAATCACCCACCCGCCGCCGTGAATGTAATAGATGGTGGGGAAAGGACCGTCCCCGGCCGGAATGTAGACTCGTGCGGCAAGTTCACCGCCAGCCGTGGGCACTTTGATATCCTGCGTCGTTCCAGTGAAAGGCGCGCTCTTCCCTTCTTTCTTCATCACCGCTTTTACGGCGTCGGCAAGGGAAGGAGCCTTTCGCACGGCCTCGGGGGTACTCTTCTCGAGCGGAACCGCGTTAAGCGACGCATAGGTGTCGAGCACCATCTTCATTTGCGCGTTCGGCTCGGCCGCGAAGAGCTGAGGCAGAAATGCGAATGAAGTGAGGGTGATTGTCGCCAGTATTGTTGTCGTTAGATGTGACCAGGAAGCGGGCCGCCGAAGAAGAGCGATCATGTCACACTTTCAACTGTCGCGGACGTTCACCTCCAATACCTTTTAGGTCTCAGGCCACAGTTACGAAGTATTATCCTTCGTCTCCGCTTCCTCTACAGGGGACTCATGGTATGCCTGAGTTCCGGTTCTGCTTTCCCTAAGCCGCCCGCTCCTTCCTCCGTGCCCGAGAGCGACGGCGCGATCGCGAAAATGGAGCGTGAGACGGCCGACAAAGCGATCATGCTCCGTTGCGCGTCGGGCAGCGAGGCGGCTTTCCATGAATTGTACGCGCGCCTCGCGCCCGCTTTGTTCTCGATGATTTTCGAAATCCTCCGACACCAGAAGGATGCGGAGGATGTATTCCAGGAGGCGTTCGTGCAGCTATGGAAGAGGGCGGGCACTTACGATCCGGCACGCGGCACGGTTTTAACCTGGGCCGTGACGATTGCGCGCCACAAAGCGATTGATCGCTTTCGCGCCGGCCATCGTCGGAACACGCTCCACGAAAATGCCGTGACCGAGAACGCGATCATGGCTCCGGAGACAGTCGCCCCGGCCGACGATCTCCTCATGCAGCGGGACGAAGGGAAACGCGTGCGCGCAGCGCTCCGTGAAATTCCTGCGGTGCAAAGCGCCGCGATTCAACTCGCGTTTTTCAGCAGCCTCACCCAATCGGAGATCGCGCAAAAACTGGGCACGCCGCTGGGCACGATCAAGGCCCGCATTCGCCGCGGCCTCCTCGCGCTGCGGGACGGATTGGCGAACAATCCGGGGCGCGCTCGCGCAGCCTCAAGGCGCGGCGCGGAGTTGGGAGCGAGCCGCGCTCTCGCCACATGAGAGCGAAGAGCTGGCCAAGCCCACTCACGATCGGCGTTGTCGCCTTGCTGGCATTTTCCGCGGTCTTGCGGGCGCGGCATAAGGCTTCGATTGCCCCAGCAAAATATTTGTCCCAGACCATAAACGCCAGGGTCGATCAGCAAGCTAACCCCAGCGCGATCATCTCGATGTTCGAATCAAAAGAGGATCGGGCGATCGTAATCTGGACCGAAGGTCTCGAACCATTGCCGGCCGATTACGCGGCCAGGTAGAGACCTGCCGCGCGCTCTATTGATTTCCTCCAGGAATCCATTCTTTATTGCCGCACGATTTCTGGCGGACGGAAGAGAGCGGGATTGTTAGACGGTTCGAGATCGTGCGCGCCGAATTCAGGCACGGGAAACTCGCTCGGGCGATCACTGTGAAGATGATCCGCTCGGTCGGCTCCGGTTAGTTTTTGCTCGTCGATTTTACGCTGCAATTCCATGAACGCGTGCAGCAGCGCTTCCGGTCGCGGCGGACAGCCGGGAATGTAAACGTCCACCGGGATGAAGCGATCGACGCCCTTCAGCACGTTGTAGCCTTGCTTGAAAGGCCCTCCGGAAATCGCGCACGCGCCCATCGAGATAACGTATTTCGGATCGGGCATCTGGTTGTAAAGACGCACGATTTGCGGCGCCATTTTCTTCGTCACGGTGCCGGCCACGATCATGAGGTCAGCCTGGCGCGGCGACGGGCGGAAAACTTCGCCGCCGAAGCGTGCCAGATCATATTTCGAAGCGGCGGTGGCGATCATTTCGATCGCGCAGCAGGCGAGTCCGAACTGGAGCGGCCAGATGGAATTCTTGCGGCCCCAATTATAAAGCTCCTGCGTGGACGTCACCCAGACGCCCTGCTTTTGCAGTTCGCTCCGCAAGCCTTCCTCGACGCCGTCGCTCATCGTGTGCGTGCCCAATCTAGAAGACCTTTGCTCCAGGCCCAAACCAGGCCTTCCAGCAAGAGCAGCGTGAAGACCAGCATGGCGACGAACGCGCCCACCGGCAGATCGGTAAAGGCGACCGCGAACGGGACCAAAAAAATAGCCTCCACGTCGAAGATCAAAAAGATGACGCAGTAGAGATAGTAATGCGATTGAAACTGCACCCGTGCTTCGCCTAACGACTCAACGCCGCACTCATAGGTGGCGTGTTTGCGCGGGCCGGGCCGCGGCGGCTGCAGGAAGCGCCGCCACATCCAAGCCAGCGCGAGCGGCCCAAGCGGGAAAACCAGCGCTACGCCGCAGAGGATAATGAGAAAGAAATACGGCGACGGAGTCATCGTAGGAATTCGCCTCCATACCACCCGCTCGTGGTCGCGGAATGAATGAGGAAAGCAGGAAAGCAGGAAGATGGGGAGAATCTGATCCGGCTTCCTACTTTCCTGCTTTCCTGATTCATCTTTGGATTCTCAAACTACCCCTTGATCCATCATCGCGTTCGCCACTTTCCGGAAGCCCGCAATGTTCGCCCCGTTCACGTAATTTCCCGGGGTGCCAAACTGTTCCGCGGTCGTGCGACAGGTCCGATGGATCGCCTGCATGATGCTTTGCAATTTCGCGTCCACCTCTTCGCGCGTCCACGACATGCGCATGCTGTTTTGCGCCATCTCCAAGCCGGAAGTGGCGACGCCGCCCGCGTTCGCCGCCTTGCCGGGACCGAACAAAATCCCCGCCTCCACGAATTGCTCGATCCCCCCGAAATCGGTCGGCATGTTCGCGCCTTCGCAGACCACGTAGACGCCGTTGCGGAGCATGTTCGTCGCGTCGCGCGTGCTGATTTCGTTCTGCGTTGCGCTCGGGAAAGCGCATTCGGCCTTATGATTCCAGAGCGGGTTATGATCGAGCGGCGGGTCGGTGACATTGGCGGAAAAGATCGCTTCCGGAAATTTCTCGGCATACTCCACCACCCGTCCGCGGCGCGTGTTCTTTAGCTCCATCAGGAACGCCAGCTTGTCGCGATTGATCCCGGCCTCGTCGTAGATGTAGCCGGCGGAATCTGAAAACGTGACCGGCTTCGCACCCATTTCGATCAGCTTCTCGATCGTGTATTGCGCGACATTTCCACTTCCCGAAACCAGGCAAGTCTTTCCATCGAGCGTCTCGTTCCGCGTCTTTAGCATTTCCGCCGCGAAATAAACGGAGCCATAGCCGGTCGCCTCCGGTCGGATCAGCGAACCGCCCCAGGTGAGTCCCTTGCCGGTGAGCACACCGGTAAATTCATTCCGCAGCTTTTTGTACATGCCGAAGAGGTAACCAATCTCGCGGCCACCCACGCCGATATCGCCCGCCGGCACATCGCGATACGGCCCGATGTGACGAGAAAGTTCCGCCATGAACGCCTGGCAGAAACGCATCACCTCCAGATCACTTTTCCCTTTCGGATCGAAATCCGAGCCACCTTTCCCGCCGCCCATCGGGAGCGTGGTGAGCGCGTTTTTAAACACCTGCTCGAACGCGAGAAATTTCAGGATGCCGAGATTGACGGAAGGATGAAAACGCAGCCCGCCCTTGTAGGGCCCGATCGCGCTGTTCATCCCGATCCGCATCCCGCGATTCACCTGCACTTCGCCCGCGTCGTCCACCCACGGCACGCGAAACATGATCACGCGTTCCGGTTCCACCATGCGCTCGAGGATCTTCGCTTTCCGATATTCGGGAAACCGTTCGAGATAAAGAGCGAGCGACTGCGCCACCTCGCTG
>JBDSNB010000233.1:0-7485 GCA_039915555.1 Chthoniobacterales bacterium
CTCGTCCCACCGCAGCAGGCGCAGGGACGGCGGGTCACGATCGATCTCTTTTTCCGGACGCTGGCGCAGGCCTACGGGCAGCGGGCCGTGGCGGTCATCCTTTCGGGCACGGATTCGGATGGCGTGATCGGGTTAAAGCATGTGCGCGCACAGGGCGGCGTCACGATCGCGCAGGATCCGACCGAGGCGGAATACGACAGCATGCCAGTGACGGCGATCAGCACCGGGATGGTGGATTGGGTGCTGCCGGTGGGAAAGATGGCGCCGAAGTTAATGGAGTTCGTCCAGAACGAAAATCGCATCACGATTCCGCCGGAAGTGCCCGAGGCAGAGGAGCCGGATACGAAGGACGCGGATGCGCCGGGCGGCGAGACGGTCTCGGAGGAAACCTTGGAACCGGACCACGAGAAGGCGATCGGTGAGGTGCTGAAGCATCTGCGCGGGCACACGGGGCACGATTTTGCGCATTACAAGCGGGCGACGGTGCTGCGGCGGCTGGCGCGGCGATTACAGGTAAACTCGCTCGAGAATATCCCGGAGTATCTGCGTTTTCTGCATCAGCACCCGGCGGAATCTCAGGCGCTCCTGCAGGATTTGCTTATCGGAGTGACGCATTTTTTCCGCGACCGCGCGGCCTTCGCGGCGCTGGAAGCGCATATCCCGCAGCTCTTCGCGGGGAAGAAGAAGGAAGATCAGATTCGCATCTGGGTGGCCGGCTGCGCCACGGGTGAGGAAGCCTATTCGCTCGCCATGTTGCTTTGCGAATATGCGGAACGGCTGCCGAATCCGCCGTCGATCCACATTTTCGCCTCGGATGTGGATGAGCATGCGATCCAGGATGCGCGGGATGGAACCTACCCGGCGACGATCGAGGCGGATGTTTCGCAGGAGCGGCTGCGCCGTTTTTTCCGGCAGGACCACGGGCGTTACCGAGTGCGGAAGGACTTGCGGGAAAAGGTGCTTTTTGCCGCGCACAATATTCTGCGCGATCCGCCGTTTTCGCGGATGGATATGGTTTCCTGCCGGAATCTGCTCATCTATCTGACGGCCTCCGCACAGGAGCAGATCTTTGATATTTTTCACTTCACGCTCCGCGCGGGCGGGCTGCTCTTTGTGGGCGGTGCGGAGAGCAGCCAGAATGTCGAGTCGCTCTTCTCGCCGGTGGATGCGCGGCATCGGATCTATGTGCGGCGTTCAATCCCGCGGCCGGCGTGGCGGATCCCGATTCTGCCGGGCCCGCCGCCCTACCGGGCTCGTCCCCTCTCCGCCCGGACGCGTATGCTCCCGCCTTTGACTTCGGCGGAAGCGCAGGATGCGAAGAGCGATGCGCCGGACGCGCTGCGCACCCGCCAGGAACGGCGCGCCACCCTCTTCGGCGAGTTGCACCTGAAGATGCTGGAGGATTACGGGCCGCCTTCCGTGGTGGTCAACGAGAATCACAATATCGTGCACCTTTCCGAGCACGGTGGGCGTTATCTGCAGTTGGGCGCGGGCGAGCCCACGGCGAATATCATGACGATGGTGCATCCGGCGTTGCGGCTTGAATTGCGCACGGCGCTCTTCCGTGCGGCGCAGGATCGGATTCCCTTCTCGACCGCGCCGCAGACGGTGGAGATCGACGATCACACGAGCGAGGAAGTGACGATCCAGGTGCGCCCGGTGAAGTCGAACGAGGGAACGCATGGATTCTTCCTGGTTCTCTTCGAGAAAACAGAAAAACCGGCGTCCGCCCCGAGCGCAGCCCCACCCACCGACGTGGCGCGGGAACTGGATGATGAAATCCAGTACCTGAAGGAGCAACTCAGCGCCACGGTGGAGCAATACGAAGCGGCGAACGAGGAACTCAAGGCCTCGAATGAGGAGCTGCAGGCGTCTAACGAGGAGATGCGTTCCGCGACGGAGGAACTGGAAACGAGCAAGGAAGAATTGCAGTCGGTGAACGAGGAGTTAAGCACGGTGAACCACGAGCTGAAGAGCAGCGTGGAAGAGCTGAGCCGGACGAATTCCGACCTGAACAATCTGATGGCGTCGACGGATATCGGGACCATCTTCCTGGATCGGCAATTGCGCATCCAGCGTTTCACTTCGAGCGCGCAGCAGATTTTTAATCTCATCCCGGCCGATCTCGGGCGCCCGCTTTCCGACATTACACACCGGCTGGTTTACGCGGAGCTGATGCAGGATGCGGAGCAAGTGCTGGATAACCTTTCGGTCGTCGAGCGCGAGGTGCAGCGCGGAGAAGGGAGCTGGAATCTGGTGCGGATCGCGCCCTACCGGACGCAGGAGGATCGCATCGCGGGCGTGGTGGCGACGTTCATCGATATCACCCAGCGCCGGCTGGCGGAGCAGGAACTGCGGGCGATGGCGGACCAGATGGCGGCGCAATTGGAGCAATTTAATTCGGTCATGTCGTCGGTGCCGGATTTCATCTACCAATTCGATCTCGAGGGCCGGTTTACTTACGTGAGCCAGTCGCTCTTGAAACTCTGGCAGAAGCCGGCGGAGGAGGCGTTGGGGAAAAATTTCTTCGAGCTGAATTATCCGCCGGAATTGGCGGCGCGATTGCAAGCGCAGATCGCGCAGGTGATCGAGACGCGGCAACAGCTCAAGGACGAGACACCGTTCACGAGCGCGACTGGCGAGCGTCTCTACGAATACATTTTCTTCCCGCTCCTGGCGGAGGACGGAAGGGTGGAGGGAGTGGGCGGTGTCACCCGCGACGTCACGGAACGGCAGGAAGCCGGTGAAGCTTTGCGCGAGAGCGAGGAGCGCTTCCGGCAGTTTGCGGAGAATGCATCCGATGTCTTCTGGATTCTGGACGCAAAGACGATGCGCTTTGAATACTTGAATCCGATTTACGAAAAGATGTTTGGCCAGCCGATCGAAGTCCTCATGGCAAACAAGGACGGAAGGCTCGACCTGGTGCTCCCGGAGGACCGCGCCCAAGCGGCCACCGGATTGCACGAAGCTCTGGCTGGCAAGAGCTACGTACGCAAGTATCGCATTCTGCGCCCGACCGATGGCCAGGTGCGCTGGATTCGCGGTATCGGTTTTCCCATTACCGACGAAACCGGCACGATCACCCGCGTCGCCGGGATGGCGCAGGATGTGACCGAGGAGGAAATCCACGCGGAGGAATTGCGCGTGAGCGATGAGCGCTTCCAGCTCCTGGTAGAAGGAGCGCCCGATCACGCCATGGTCCTGCTCGATCAGGACGCCACGATCACGTTTTGGAGCGCTGGGGCGGAGAAAGTTTTCGGCTGGAGTGCGGAGGAAGCGGTGGGGCAGCGGGGCGAACTCTTCTTTACCCCGGAAGATCGCGCCGCCGGCCAGGCGGAGAAGGAAATGACGATCGCGATGAACAAAGGCGTGGCTCTGGATCGGCGCTGGCATCTCCGGAAAAATGGGAAGCGGGTGTGGATTGATGGCGTCATGCGCCGGCTCGATCATCCGGACGGAACTTTGCGGGGTTTCGCCAAAATTGCGCGCGATGCGAGTGATCTGCATGACGCAGAGGAGGAGGTCTTGCAGGCCCGCGACCAGATGGAGAAGCGGGTAGTGGAGCGGACCCGGGAACTAGTGGCGGCGAATAAGGAACTCACCGGTACAATCGCGCAACGACAGGAACTGGAGCGGGAGCTGCTCGAAATCAGCGAGCGCGAGAAGCGGCGTATCGGCGAAGATTTGCACGACATGGTCTGCCAGGAGCTGACGGCGACCGCGCTCTTCCTGAAATCGACGGCGAAGAGGGTGGCGGCAGAAAGCTTGACCGCGGCCGAAACTTTGGAAGACGCCGCGCAGATCGTGAATCGCAATGTGGGTTTGACGCGCGATCTGGCGCGGGGATTGCAACCGGCCGACCTGAAGGGCGCGGGATTAAAAGAAGCGCTGCGCGGCCTCTGCGCCCAAGCGGGCGAGAACGGCGAAATCAAATGCCATCTGAAGGCGGCGAAAGGTGTGCGGGTGACGGACGACACCATCGCGCTCCATCTTTACCGCGTGGCGCAGGAGGCGGTGACGAACGCGGTCAAACATTCCGGTGCGAAGAATCTGCTCATCGTGCTCGATAAGAACACGGAGAACGTCTGCGTGACGGTGGAGGACGATGGTAAGGGCTTCTCGCCGAGCCGGCGGAGCAAGGGGCTCGGCCTTCACATCATGCGCTACCGCGCGAACGTGCTCGGGGGCAAATTGAAAATCCAGAAGCGGAAACGTGGCGGAACGGAAATCACCTGTGTCATTCCGAACAAACGATGAAACCTCGAGTTCCTGCCTCCAAACGCCGCGGCATCCTCGTGGTGGACGATCATCCACTTTTCCGCAAAGGCGTGGTGCAGATGCTGAGTTCGGAGCCGGACCTGGAAGTGCTCGCCGAAGCCGAGAGCAGCCCCGCCGCGCTGGAGGCGATGCGCCGGACGCCGGTGGACCTCGCCATCGTCGATATCGGGCTACACGGCAGCACCAACGGGATTGAACTCACGAAGTCGATCAAAGCCGAACATCCAAATACGCCAGTGCTGGTGTTATCGATGCACGACGAATCGCTCTACGCCGATCGCGCCCTCCGTGCCGGCGCGCGCGGCTACCTCATGAAACGCGAAGCGCTCGATTCCGTGATCACCGCAGTGCGCACCGTGCTGCAAGGCGACATCTACGTCAGCCCCGCCATGCAAAAACGCATGATCGCCGAACATGTCGGAGCGGGTGGCGAAGCCCGTCCCGCGGTGGAAAAATTAACCGACCGCGAACTCGAAGTCCTGCAACTCATCGGCGAGGGTATCGAAGTGCGCGACATCGCGCAGAAATTGCACATCAGCGGGAAAACGGTGGAAGCGCACCGGGCCCACATCAAAGAAAAGCTCGACTTGAAAAACGCCCGCGAAGTCGCGCGCTTCGCTACCACCTGGGTCAACTCCCAGCGCTAGCTAGTACTCCCCAGGGAGCGGGCTCTCGTTCCAGGCTGGAAAGACCGGACTTCCCTATACCTTGTTCCGCTGCGCGCGCACGCTGGTCGAGAGCTTCCGCAAACCCAATTCCAGCCGCGTCTTCACCGTCCCCAAGGGCGTGTCAGTTTGCGCCGCGATTTCGCGATGGCTTAGCCCGTTGAAATATGACAGCCGCAGGGCTTCCTTTTGCGAATCTGGCAACCGATCCATCTCCTTCTCCAGAAAGCGCCGGATATCGGTCGCTCCGTGGTCTTCTTCCGTGCAGCCTTGCAACCACGAACGCGGCTCCGTTTCCACGTAAGTCTCGAAGCGATCCCTCGCTCGCGAATAGGCCGCACGCCGCCGTACCCGATCGATCGCACGCCGCCGCGCGATCGTCACCAGCCATCCCAGCGGCTTGCCCAACGCCGCAGAATAGCTTCTCGCCTCTCGCCATATTTGCAGCACGCTCTCCTGCAATACATCCTCCGCCTCCGCCTCGTCCTGGAGGACCTGATAAATCACTTTCTTCAACGTTTTGGCGTGTCGCTGATAAAGCGACGTCATTCCGAATTGCTCTTGCTCGACGATGCTCTGCATGAGCGATTCGTCCGTCACTCCGTCAACGAAACAAAGATTTGTGGGTGCAATCATGGTTTTGTGGATCTGGGTTTAAGTGGCTGTGGGATTTAGCCACGGTGGAAAAGTCCGCGCCCGACGCACCGGCGACAATGGGGGCGAGCCCTATCGGAAACGTAGGGTTAAGACCTAAAGATCAGCCGGCTACGCGCACTCGGGCGGCCCGGCACGAACTCCCGATTCTCCAGAGCGGAACGCAGGGGATTGCGCTACGCTCCCCGCACGTCATCCATGAATTTCCTCAAGTCACTCGTCCAAAAATTTTCCGGCAAACCCGTCGACTGGGATGAGCTCGAAGAAGCGCTTATCCGCGCCGATCTCGGAGTGCCGATCAGCCTCCGCATCGTGGCCGCCTTGCAGGAGCGCGCCCTTACAACGTCGATCACGTCCCACGACATCAGCGAAGTGACGCGGGCCGAGATCGCGCGCGTGCTTCCCATCGCACCGCCTCCGATTCGTCCGCTGCCGGCCGGGCCGAAAGTGATTCTCGTCGTCGGCGTGAACGGAACCGGCAAGACCACGTCAACCGCCAAGCTGGCGCATTATTTCAAACGCAACCGGCACACCGTTTTGCTTGCGGCAGCCGACACATTTCGCGCGGCCGCGATTGAGCAGCTCGACGTTTGGGCGAAACGCATCGGCGTGGAGATGATCAAAGGCCAATACAACGCTGACCCTGCCGCCCTTTGCTACGACGCCTATCAAGCCGCCGATCGGCAGGACATCGAGTTCTTGATCTGCGACACCGCCGGCCGCCTCCACACCAAGAGCAATCTCATGGCCGAGCTCGAGAAGGTGAAACGCAGCATCGCGAAACACGACGCCAAAGCCCCGCACGAAACGCTCCTCGTGGTCGACGCCACCACGGGCAGCAACGCGCTGGCGCAAGCACGCGAGTTTCACCAAGCGGTCGGCCTCACCGGCTTAATCGTGACCAAGCTCGACGGCAGCGGAAAAGGCGGGATCGTCATCGCAATTCAGGACGCGCTCCAAATCCCCACGCGCTTCATCGGCACGGGCGAAAAGCTGGAAGACCTGCAACCGTTCGACGGCCGGGAATTCATCGCCAAGATGGTGTGAGGGAGTAAAAGCTCCAAATCCCAAGGTCCAAGCTCCAGATAAATTCCAAAATCCAAACATCAATGACCGCGCTTGCTGGCTTCTTTTGGAATTTGAAATTTGGAGCTTCTCTGGAGCTTGGAGCTTGGAGCTTGGAGCTTTAGCAAATGTTCCGCTTCATCTTCGGCCGCCTCCTCCAGATGATCCCGGTCCTCCTGATCATCGCCACCCTCACCTTCTTCATGATCCGGCTTGCGCCCGGCGGACCGTTCGACGCCGAGAAAAGCGTCAGCCCCGAGATCCGAAAAAATCTCGAGCGCTACTACCACATGGTGAACGCCGACGGCTCACCGCGAAATCTCTGGCTCCAACTCGGCGATTACCTCTGCAACCTCGCGCACGGTGACCTTGGCCCCTCATCGAAATACTCCAGCCGCACCGTCAACGAACTCATCGCCGAATCGTTTCCCGTCTCCGCCGAACTCGCGCTCTGGTCGCTCCTCATCGCGCTCGCCTTCGGCTTGCCCGCCGGCATCCTCGCTTCTCTCCGACCCAACACCGCGAGCGATTACATTCCGAGCTCCCTCGCGATGGCCGGCATCTCCATTCCAAATTTCGTCATCGGTCCCCTGCTCGTCCTGATCTTCGCGCTCCATCTGGAATGGGCGCGCGTTTCCGGTTGGGATGATTGGCGCGATCGCGTCCTGCCGTCCATCACGCTCGGACTTCTCTACGCCGCCTACATTGCGCGCCTCACTCGCGGAGGCATGCTCGAAATTCTTTCGCAAGATTTCATCCGCACCGCGCGCGCGAAAGGCGCCTCACCGCTCCGCGTCGTCCTGCGGCACGCGTTGCGCGGCGG
>JBDSNB010000003.1:0-2315 GCA_039915555.1 Chthoniobacterales bacterium
CCGCGCGATGTATTCGTCGACCTGCTGCTCGAGAATCTCCATGGGCAGCGCGCCTTTCTTCAGCACGACGTCGTGGAATTCCCGCAGGTCGAACTTCGCGCCCAGCGCCGTTTCCGCGCGCGTCCGCAGCTCGCGAATCTTCAGCATCCCGACTTTGTATGCGCAGGCCTGGCCGGGCATCACGATGTAGCGCTCGATCTCCGCCGTCACATCCGTTTCGGTGAATCCGGTTTTCTCCACCATGTAAGCGATGGCCTGCTCGCGGGTCCAACGTTTCGCATGCATGCCGGTATCGACCATGAGCCGCACCGCGCGAAACAATTCCGCCTGCAGCCGGCAGAGGTCGGCGAACGGCTGGCCTTCATACCAGCCCGCGTCTTTCGCCAGCCACTCGGTATAGAGCGCCCAACCTTCCGCGTAGGCGCTGAACGGAATCACCTTTCGAAATTGCGGCACGCCGGTGATTTCCTGCGCGATCGACAGCTGAAAGTGATGTCCCGGCACTCCTTCGTGGTAGGCGAGCGTGGACATGGCCGGCTTCACGATCGCGCTCATGTCGCGCAGATTGACGAAGAAAATTCCGGGCCGTGAGCCGTCCAAGGCCGGCGGTTCATAGGAGGCAATCGCAGAGGTCGCTTCGCGGTAGGCTGGGAGGCGCCGCACATCGATCTTCGCGCGCGGGATGGTGAGAAACAGTTTCGTCGATCGTTCCAGGGCCTGATCAATCAAACGCGTGTGTTCCGCGATAACGGCGGCGCGTCCCTCGTCATTATCAGGAAAGAGAAAGCGCGGGTCCTTGCTCACGACCGTCATCGCCGCGGCGATCGGTTGCCCCGCAAAACCATTCGCGTCCAGGAGCGCGCGCATTTCGGTTTCGATGCGCGCGACTTCCGCCACCCCGAGCGCGTGAATCTCCTCAGGGTTTACTTTCGCGGTGGTTTGCTGCTGGAGCTTGTAAGCGTAGAAGGCATCACCGTCCGGGAGTTTCCACACCCCGTCGTCGGTCGTCGTGTGCGGAAGAAGCGCAGTGAAGTAATCGATCAGTTTTTGGTAGGCCGGGTAAACCTGTTGCCGGATTGCGCCTTCCACCTCTGCCTGCAAATCTGAACGCTGCGCGTCGGTCAGCTCGGCGATCTTCGCGGCCCGGGTTCTGAATGAGGTGGCGAGAATGTTTTCCGCGGGCGGCTGCGCCACGAACGCCGTCATCTCTTGCAAGACTCGTTCGACTACGAAACGCGGCGGCGTGATCTGTTTCTCCTCCCGCAGTTTCAAACCTTCGAGCAACTGATCGAACTTCACGGGCAGAGCGCGCAATCGCTCCACGTAGTACTCGCAATCGCGCGCCCCGTGGAGGCGATGCGTGTTGGCCATGAACGAGGGAAATTGGTTCTGCACCCCGAACATCTGGTTCACCGGATAGTCGTGCCATTGCCATTTCTCGCGCTCGGCCTCGGAGGTCAGATACCAGTCGAGCACCGCGGTGGAGAGGCGCTGCGAAGCGGTCTGTTTTTCGAGCGGATATTGGTGCAGTTGCGCGAGGCTGCGGCGGATCCGGTCGAATCCCTTTTGTTGATGCGCGGGCGACGCGTCACTCAGCTTGCCGTTGTGTCCGGTGATCCCGAATTGCTCGACCAGCCCGAGCGAGGAAAGCAGCTCTGGCTCGTCGAAGAGCAACTCCAGAAAAATCTTATCGTAGAAGACATTCAGGCTCCAGGGACGGAACCAGATCGCGTTGACGGCGAAGACGGCGGCGACCAGCAGCAGGAGAAAGGCAATGCCGCCGAGCCACTTCAGGACGCGCTTGAACATGGCAGTAGAGAATCCGGCGCCGTCCGGCTGGTCAATGTCAAAAACCGCCGCCGGACGTTGGGGCGTTTGATGTTCGATGTTCGATGTTCGATGTTGAAACGTTGGACGTTGGTGCGTCGCAAAGGTGCGCCGCTTCTTGAACGCCGGTCGACTTGTAGCAGATACTTCTCGACCGCCCTATTCCGCCAGGGGTAAGATCGAGATCGAGAATAGGGGTTGATAGAAAATGTCGTCCGGACATTACCAAGAACATCCTTCGGCCACATCCTGGAAGCATTTGCGGATTTTCTTGAGGCGCGCTTTCACTCCTCCGCGCGTCGAGCCCGAGAGCCTTTTCTATCCGCCCGCTCTTCGCCACCGGCCCACCCCGCGCCACCGCGCGCGCACCCCGGCCTGGCCAGCCGTCTGCCCTTCGTCATTCCACCCCCCCTGCCACAGCCCCATGAACCCACTCCTCCAATCTTTCACCCGCGCCTCTGCGCTTCGTCCGCTCGCGCTCGCGGCGG
>JBDSNB010000261.1:0-24307 GCA_039915555.1 Chthoniobacterales bacterium
GTGACGATTCACACCGCGCGTCCGGGCATCGTGATCGGGCGCAAAGGCGCCGAGATCGAGAAGATGACGGAAGAGATTTCGAAAATGGCGCAGGGGAAGCAGATCAAGATCGACATCCAAGAGATCAAGACGCCCGAACTCGACGCGCAGCTCGTGGCGGAAAACGTAGCGCTGCAGATCGAGCGTCGCATTGCTTATCGCCGCGCGATGAAGAAAGCGGTTTCGATCGCGATGGATTTTGGGGCGCAAGGGATTCGTCTGCGCAGCTCCGGACGTTTGAATGGCGCGGAGATTTCGCGGTCGGAATGGTATCGTGAGGGGAAAGTTCCTCTGCATACTTTGCGCACGCCGATCGATTATGGATTCGCGGAAGCAAACACGGTTTATGGCAAAATCGGCGTGAAGTGCTGGCTTTGTAAGAAGGAAGAAGCGCCCGCGGAACAATCGCAGGCTGCGATCCCGCCACCACCAGCCCCGGCTGAAGTTTAACTTTTAGGAGACACTGACATGGCCTTAATGCCCAAACGCGTAAAGTATCGGAAGACCCAGCGGGGGAGCCGCAAGGGAACCGCTTCGCGAAATCTTCGGATCGACTTCGGCGAATTCGGCCTGCAAACGCTCGAGCGGGCGTGGATCACCAACACGCAGATTGAAGCGGCGCGGATTGCGTTAACCCGTCACATGAAACGCAAAGGCAAGCTTTGGATCCGGATTTTCCCGGACAAATCGGTCACCGGCCGTCCGCCGGAGACGCGGATGGGCAAGGGAAAAGGCGCGCCCGAGTATTGGGTGGCGACGGTGAAGCCGGGCAACATTTTATTCGAACTGGACGGTGTGACGGAATCGGTGGCGCGCGAGTCCTTGCGCCTGGCGGCGAACAAGCTGCCGGTGCGGACGAAGTTCCTTACCCGTCACCACGTGGCCACGGCCTAACGATATGAAATTTAAAGAAATCAAAGAGCTGAGCTCGGAAGAGCTGGCAACGAAGAAGCGCGATCTGCGGCAGGAAAGCCTGCACCTGCGTTTGCAGCAGCAGAGCGGACAGCTGGAACAGCCGAGCCGGCTGCGCTTGTTGCGCCGGCAGGTGGCGCAGATGGAGACCGTGCTTTCGGAGCGTGCCTCGAAGACGGAGAGCAATTAATTTATGGCCGAAGAGATTCCAACAGCGAGCACCGAGACGGTGGAGGAAGCGAAGCGCGGCACGCGCAAGACGCGCACCGGTGAAGTGGTGAAGAGCGCGATGAACAAGACGATCGTGGTCCAGACCACGACCCGCGTGCCGCACGCGAAGTTCGGCAAGATCGTCAAACAGAAGAAGAAATTCTACGCACACGACGAGGAGAACAAGGCGAAAACAGGCGACACCGTTCGCATCATGGAAACCCGGCCGCTGAGCAAATTGAAACGCTGGCGCTTGGTGGACGTGGTCTCGAGGTAACGCCGCAACGGAAACAAATTTATGGTCTATCTAAGATCCAGACTCGACGTGGCGGATAACAGTGGCGCGCGCATGGCCACGATGATCGGCGTCATCGGCCAGGGCACGAGCAAGTGCGCGGGCATTGGCGACGTCATCACTGCGAACGTAAAAGAAGCGAGCCCGAACGGGACGGTAAAAAAAGGCGAGGTGGTGCGCGCAGTTTTGGTACGCACGCGTCAGCCAATCAAGCGGCAGGACGGCTCCGTTTTGCGTTTCGACAACAACGCGATCGTGATCATCGATAAAGATTTGAACCCACGCGGCACCCGCATTTTCGGGCCGGTCGCGCGCGAATTGCGTGAGCGCAATTTTATGAAAATCGTTTCCCTCGCTCCGGAAGTATTATGAACCGCATCAAGCTCCACGTCCGGAAGGGCGACCAGGTGGAAGTGATCTCGGGGAACCATCGCGGTTCGTCCGGGAAGGTGCTCGAAGTGCTCGCGCGCAAGCAGCGCGTGCTGATCGAGGGCGTGCGTTTAATCAAACGCCATCTGAAGAAATCACAGGATAATCCGCAGGGAAAAATCGCGGAACGCGAAGGCCCGATTCACATTTCGAATGTGAAGGTGCTCGAGCGCACAGAACGCGAAGGAAAAGGCAAGGGCGCAAAGGCCAAGGCCACGAAGCCGAAAGCGGAAAAGAAAAAAGCGCCCGCGAAAAAGAAGGCCCCGAAGGAAGAGGCGTAAGCCATGAAGAACGAATTTTACAACGACTACAAAGCGCGCGTGATCCCGGCTCTCCGGGAACATCACGGCTATAAGAACGACCATCAGATTCCGAAGGTGGAGAAGGTCGTGATCAATACCTGCGTCGGGTCGCAAGCCGACGTGAAGCAGGCGCTGGAAGACGCGAAGGCTGAGTTGGCGTTGATCACCGGACAGAAACCGGCGGAGACGCGGGCGAAGAAGAGCATCGCGAATTTCAAACTGCGCGGCGAACAGGCGATCGGTGCCAAGGTCACGTTGCGCGGCGAGCACATGTATGAATTTCTGGAGCGCCTGATCAAAACCGCGCTGCCGCGGATTCGCGATTTTCGCGGGGTCTCGCCGAAAGCCTTCGACGGCAACGGCAACTACACGTTGGGCGTTCCCGACCAGGCGATTTTCCCCGAAGTCGAGCTGGATAAAATCAAGCGCAACATCGGTTTTGATGTTACCATCGTCACTACCGCGCGGACGAACGAGGAAGCCAAGTCGCTTCTGAGTGAAATGGGAATGCCATTCAGCGACCGCGTGAAGAAGCCCGTTGCCGCCCCTGCGGCCTAATTTGCATGAGCACTGTTACTGATCCTATCGCCGACCTTCTCGCCCGCGTCCGCAACTCTGCGGCTGCGGGGAAGCACGAAATGTTTGTGCCCTATTCCAAGATCAAGTCGGAGATCATCCGCATCTTGAAAGAGGAAGGCTACATCACCGATTACGCACTGGATAACGAGGCGGCGCATCCGCGGATCAAAATCACGAACAAGATGGCGAATCGTTCGAGTGCGATCACGGGTTTGAAGCGTGTGAGCCGGCCCGGCTTGCGGCGTTATGTCGGGGCGCAGGAAATTCCGCGCGTGCTCGGCGGGATGGGAATTTCAATTTTGTCGACTTCGCGCGGGATTCTTTCCGGACGCGAAGCGAAGAAGCAAAACGTGGGAGGCGAGCTTCTGGCTTACATTTGGTAAGCAGGCTCTGAATTTTTATATGTCACGGATTGGAAACAAAGCGGTCGAGATTCCCGACAAGGTGAAGGTGAACATCGGCAACGATGGCGCGGTCGCAGTCGAGGGACCAAAGGGGAAGCTGAACTGGAAGCTGCCGCGCGACATCACCGCGAACGTCGCGGATAACAAAGTTTCGTTGGTCCGCGGGGCGGAGACGCGGAGCGTGAAAGCGTTGCACGGCCTCTCGCGCAGCCTCGTGAGTAATATGGTGCAGGGTGTGAGCGAAGGCTTCACGCGTGACCTCATCATTGAAGGCGTCGGTTTCAAAGCGGCGGTGCAGGGGCAGGTCTTAAACCTCAGCCTCGGATTCTCGCACCCGATTTTGTTCCCGATTCCGAAGGACATCAAAATCACCGTGGCGGAGAACACGAAGATCAACATCGCGGGCATCGACAAAAAAGAAGTCGGCCAGGTGGCGGCGGATATCCGCCGTTATTACCCGCCCGAGCCTTACAAGGGCAAAGGCGTGCGCTATGCCGGCGAAGTGATCCGGCGCAAGGAAGGAAAGACTGTTCAGTAGTATGAAGACGGACCGCAAAACAATCAGACACCGCATTCATACGCGGATCAGAAAACGGGTCAGTGGCACGGCGGAGCGTCCGCGTCTCGCGGTCCATTTCTCCGGGAAACATGTTTACGCTCAGGTCATCGATGACGACGCGGGTCGCACTCTCGCCGCGGCGGGAACGACGGAAGAAGCTTTAAAAGGAAAAGGCAAATCAGCGGCCAATCTCGCCTCGGCGCAAAAGGTCGGGAAAGCAGTCGCGGAGCGTTTGCTCGCGACGAAAGTCGACCAGGTCATCTTTGATCGCGGCGGTTTCCTTTATCACGGCAAAGTGAAGGCTCTCGCGGATGCAGCGCGCGAAGGCGGACTCAAATTTTAAGAACCCATGGCACAACAACACGGCGGCAGACGTCAGGAACGTCAAACAGATAAGAGTTCGGCAGCACGGGGCGACACGACGGAGAAAGTCGTGTTCATCAACCGTTGCGCGAAAGTCGTGAAAGGCGGTCGTCGTTTTAGTTTCAGCGCGTTGATCGTGGCTGGGGATCATGACGGCCAGGTGGGCGTCGGTTTTGGCAAAGCGAACGAAGTGGCGGAAGCGATCCGCAAAGCTTCGGACGCAGCGCGCAAGGGCATGGAGAAAATGTCCGTGCATGAAAACACGATCCCGCATGAGACGATCGGCGAGTTCGGCGGCGGACGCGTTTTGTTGCGTCCGGCTTCGCCTGGAACTGGCGTCATCGCCGGTGGTGGCGTGCGTGCGGTCGTGGAAGCAGTCGGCATCCGCGACGTGCTCGCGAAATCGCTCGGTTCGAGCAATCACGCGAACGTGGTCAAGGCGACGATCGAAGCGCTGCGGGGCCTGCGTCGCAAGGATGAAATTTTTAAGACGCGCGGCATTCGCATGCCGACGGCGGCGACGGACGGGAAGGAAGAGCTGTCATGATGCGTCTGCATAATTTGAAACCGCGTCCGGGTGCGAAGCATCGCACGAAGCGGCTCGGCATCGGCGAGAGTTCTGGCCACGGCAAGACGAGCGGTAAAGGTCATAAGGGCCAGAAAGCACGTTCCGGCGGCAGCATTCGTCTCGGCTTCGAAGGCGGCCAGATGCCGCTCATCCGGCGTTTGCCGAAGCGCGGGTTTAACAACAAGCGTTTCCACAAAAATTACGCGATTGTAAATCTCGACGCGCTCAATTCCTTCGAAGCCGGCACGGTGATCAACGAAGAGATGCTGCGTGAATCAAAGATGATTCGTGGCAACGTCGTTGGCCTGAAGGTGCTCGGTAATGGCGAATTGAAACACGCTCTGAAAATCGAAGCGCACAAAGTGAGCGCGTCGGCCCGCGAGAAGATCGAAGGCGCGGGCGGCACGGTGACTTTGCGTGAAGTGAAGCGTCTGAACGGACCGCGCCACGAGGCGAAGGCTAAGTCCGAGACGACGGAACAGGCTCAGGTTACCAAGAAGAAGCCGGCCGCGAAGAAAACTTCCGCCAAAAAAACCGGCGCGAAAAAGAAGTCGTCTGCCAAAAGCTAACGCTTTGCGCAGCCTCAGAAGATTCTAGGCGATGGTCTCGGCGTTTCTTAATTCCGTCAAAATCCCGGAGCTGCGGCGCCGGATTTTGTTCACGCTCGCGGTGATTGTGATCGTGCGCCTCGGCGCCGCGATTAGCACACCGGGAGTCAATCCGGCTGTTTTGCAGGCGTGGTTTAGTGACGCGCTGAATTCCAGCTCCGGCGGCGGCGTCGCGGCGTTGTTCAATTTGTTCAGTGGTGGTGCGCTGGAGAATTGCGCCATCTTCTCGCTCGGCATTATGCCTTACATCAGCGCGTCGATTATGATGCAGCTGCTGACGGCGGTGATCCCGAAGCTCGGTCGTCTGGCGAAGGAAGACGGCGGTCGGCAGAAGGTGATGCAGATCACGCGTTACGCGACGGTGGTGTTGTGCATTGTGCAGGGGTATCTGCTCGCGCTCTCGTTCCAACATCCGGAAGCCTATCAGACGATGTTGCCGGGCATCACGGAGACGATTTCGAAGTTGGGCATTCCGCTGGTGGCGGATCTCGGGATGACGTTCCGTCTCGTCACGGTGCTGACGCTCACCGCCGGCACGCTGTTCTTGATGTGGTTGGGCGATCAGATCACCGAACGTGGTATCGGCAACGGTATCTCCCTCATCATCACGGTCGGCATCGTGGCTCGCTTGCCCGCAGCGCTCGCTCAGGCTTGGAAGACGTTTGTGCCTTCTGCGGAAACCGGAACAAGCCAGGTGAATCCGGCGATTCTCGTTTTGATGATCGCGTTCCTGTTCATCGTCATCGCCGCCGTCATCGCGGTGACGCAGGGTGTGCGAAAAATTACCGTGCAATACGCGAAGCGCGTGGTGGGCCGGAAGATGTACGGCGGTCAGACGCAGTATATGCCGTTGAAGGTGAACTACGCGGGCGTGATGCCGATCATTTTCGCGTGGGCTTTGCTTCTTTTCCCGAACACGATCGTGACGATGGCGTTCCCGAACAGCCGGACCGCGCGCATGATTTCCGATGCGCTGTCGCACGGTTGGCCGCACTACGTCGTGCTGGCGATGATGATTTTCTTTTTCAGTTATTTCTGGGTCGCGACGCAGTTTCAGCCGTCGCAGATCGCGGATGATTTGAAGAAATACGGCGGCTACATTCCGGGCGTGCGTCCGGGCAAGCCGACTTCCGAGTTTCTCGATTACACGATGACGCGGCTGACGTTTGCGGGCGCGATCTTCCTCACCATGATCGCGGTCCTGCCGCAATTGATGAGTCAGGGCTTGAATGTTCCGACCATCACGGCGCAGTTTTTCGGCGGCACGAGTTTGCTCATTATCGTGGGCGTGATTCTGGACACAATGCGGCAAATCGAGACGCATTTGATCCAGCGGCATTACGACGGTTTCCTGCGCAAGGGGCGCATTCGTGGTGCGCGTTTCGATCGCGGTTCCTACAACCGGGGCGAGAGCGCGAAAGAAAACACCTTGATGTGGCTCTACGTCGGCATCGCGGTGTTGGTGATCGCGGGCGTCGCCATCTTCGTCTACGGTCGCTAGGTGAAAAGGCGACTTGTCCTCCTCGGTGCGCCGGGTTCCGGAAAGGGAACCCAGGCGGAAATGATCACGCGGCACTTCGGAATTCCGGTGACTTCGCCGGGTGCGATTCTGCGGCGGGAGATGGATCTCGGCACGCTCCTCGGCATCGAGGTGGCCGAAAATACGAAGCATGGCGAACTGGTTTCGGATAAGATCATCATCGATCTGATCGAAGATTATGTGCGCCTGCACGGCGCGCAGGGTTTTGTTTTTGACGGATTCCCTCGCACGATCCCACAAGCGGAAGCGCTGCAAGGAATCCTGGAGCGCCATCACACGCCGCTCGATCTCGCGATCTGGCTGGATGTGTCGGCGGACACGATCAACGACCGGATCTCGCATCGTTTGCAATGTCAGTCGTGCGGTTTTACGACAAGCGAAAATGCAGCCAGCTTTTCCGAGCGTGCGGTTTGCCCCTTCTGCGATGGACCGTTGGTGCGACGCACGGATGATGACTCGGAGGTGTTGCTAAAGCGGCTTTCCGAATTCAATAGCAAGACGGAACCGGTGGCGGAGCACTACAAAAAGTTGAGTGCGCTCCAGAAGATCGACGGCAACCGCGACCGCGATGAAGTTTTCGCAGAGATCTCGCGCTTGATCGAACAGACGGCATGATCCCGATCAAGAGCGCGAGAGAAGTCGAGAAAATGCGGCAGGCTTGTCGGACGGCGAGCGACATTCTGGAACGCGTCAGCGAGCTGGTGCGTCCGGGCATTACGACGAAGGAAGTGGATGAAGCCGCCGCCGATCTGATGGCGGACGCCGGCGTTCAGAGCGCGTTTCTGGGTTATCGGCTCGGGCACCGTGTCTTCCCCGGCAACATCTGCATTTCGTTGAATGACGAAATCGTGCACGGCATCGGAACACAGCGACGAGTTCAGTATGGCGATATCGTGAAGCTCGATATCGGCGTCATTCGCGACGGCTGGGTGGGGGATACAGCGTCGACTGTTTCGGTGGGGATGATTGACGATCGCACCGAGAAACTTTTACGTGTGACCGAGAATGCGCTGCGGCGGGCGATGTCGCAGGCGTCGGAAGGCGTGCGACTCGGCGACGTCTGTGCAGCGGTCGAAGAAGAGGCGGTCGCGAATCAGTTTAGCGTCGTGAGGGAATTCGTCGGCCACGGGGTGGGGCGGAAGTTGCATGAAGAACCGCAGGTGCCGAACTACGGACGGAAGGGGAGTGGTCCGCGTTTGAAGAGCGGAATGACGCTCGCGATCGAGCCGATGATCAACGCCGGCACCGCAAATGTGCGCCTGCTCGACGACGGATGGACGGTCTGCACCGCGGACGGCATGGCGTCGGCCCATTTCGAACACACGATTTTGATTACAAAAGAAGCGCCGGAGATTTTGACCTGGCGGGGGCAAAAACAGTTAAAATGATGCGTATTCGTATCTTGCTAGCCTCGAAACTTCTGCTACAAGTTTCCCCCTACGATTTGTCGGATACGGCGGAGCTGGTTTCGCCCGGAGTGACAGTGCGGAGATGTTCTCCGCGTTTTTCGTCTAGTGATTTATGAAAGTTCGACCTTCAGTAAAAAGACTCTGTGTAGCGTGCAAGATCGTGAAGCGCAAAAATGTGGTGCGCGTGATCTGCACGAACCCGCGCCATAAGCAGCGCCAAGGCTAGAAAAATTTATGCCACGATTACTCGGAGTTGAAATTCCCTCGGACAAGCGCATCGAAGCTTCTCTGACCTACATTTACGGGATCGGACCCACGACGTCGAAACGCGTTCTGGAGCAGACCAACATCGATCCCAATTTGCGCGCGAAGGATCTGACGCCGCAGCAGTTGAACGACATCATCCATGCCATCACCGGCAACAAGCATCTGATCGAAGGCGATCTGCGCCGGGAGTTACAGAGCAATTTGAAGCGGTTGCAGGCGATCAATTGTTATCGCGGCATTCGGCATCGGCGCGGTTTGCCGGTGCGCGGGCAGCGCACTTCGACGAACGCTCGGACGCGCAAAGGTCCGCGCAAGACGGTGGGCGTGATTCGCAATAAGGACGCTAAAGCCGGCAAGACCTAGGCCCGGAAGCAAACTCACATTTAGGATTTAGACATGGCAGAATCAGACGAGAAGAATCCGGCGCCAGAGGCCGACGAGAAAAAAGCGAAAGCGCCGAAAGAGGACGCGAGGAAACCGGAAGCGGTCGCCCCCGAAGCTCCGTCCGGCAGTTCGAAAGCCGACTCCGCGCCGCCGGAACCTGTCTCTGCACCCGCCGCGCCTGAGCGATCAGCCGCCGAAGGAACTGCGCCAGCTGCCGAGGGAACTGCACCGGCTGCCGCTGAGGCCAAAGCAGCCGCTCCGAAAGCCGCGAAGAAGACCAAGGCCAAAAAGCAGGAAGCCGCGCCTGAGCCGGTGAAGGAAAACCTTTCGCTCGATCCAAACGACGTCGAAAAGCCGAAAATCGTTAAAGCCAAAGGCAGCAAGAATATTCATTCTGGCGTGGCCCACGTGCTCTCCACTTTTAACAACACGATCGTTACGATCACCGACTTGAACGGCAACGTCATCGGCTGGTCGAGCGCGGGCAAAGTTGGCTTCAAGGGCTCGCGTAAAAGCACCGCCTACGCAGCGCAGATGGTCGCGCAGGATGCATCCCGCCAGGCGATGGGCCACGGGCTCAAAGAAGTGGAAGTGCTGGTGCGTGGACCGGGAGCGGGGCGTGAATCCGCAGTCCGCGCTCTGCAAGCGATCGGCCTCGATTTGACGGTAATCCGCGATGTGACCCCGGTGCCGCACAATGGTTGCCGCCCGCCGAAGCAACGCCGCGTCTGATTTTTTGATTTCCTAATTAGCAACACTCGATCTTTCATGGGCAGATACACCGGACCAAAAACCAAAGTAGCGCGCCGCTATGGCGTCCCACTCTTTGGACCTTCGAAATCTCTCGAGCGGAAAAATTATCCGCCGGGAATGCACGGACCGAAGGGTTCGCGCCGCAAGCAGTCGGATTACGCAGTCGCCTTGGGCGAAAAGCAGAAGCTGCGTTATCAATACGGCCTGCTGGAAAAACAATTCCGCCGGATCTT
The DNA here is from genome assembly GCA_039915555.1 of Chthoniobacterales bacterium. Taxonomy (GTDB): domain Bacteria; phylum Verrucomicrobiota; class Verrucomicrobiia; order Chthoniobacterales; family UBA10450; genus JACCTI01. The sequence continues at coordinate 9,855 of JBDSNB010000261.1, forward strand.
CCAGACCGCGCTCCGCCGTCGCGGTGTGACGGGTGAAACGCTTCTGCAACTACTCGAGACACGGCTCGATAACGTGGTTTTCCGCCTCGGCCTCGCGAATACGCGCAGTGGTGCGCGGCAGTTGGTCTCACACGGTCACGTCCAGGTGAACGGCCGGAAGGTGAACATCGCTTCCTACAACGTGAAGGCGGGCGACGAGATCAAGGTGAAAGACAAGCCGAAGTCGCGCCAGCTCGCGTTGCGCAATCTCGAACTCACGCAAATCGCGCCGGTGCCGGAGTGGCTCGTTGCGGATCGTGATGCGTTGAGCGGAAAAGTCTCGCGCATCCCGGTGCGCGACGAGATGCAACCGATGGTCAACGAGCAGTTGATCGTCGAGTTGTATTCGCGCTAAGCGCGCGCCGTTTCATTCCGCCGTAGCGCCTTCGAGGTGCGCGAGCGCTTTGTCGTAGCTGGCCCGCTGCAAATAGTGGGCGAGTTGCGGATCGATCGGCTTCGGCAACTCCGCACGGAGCGCGTCGATTCGGGCGGAGACGTTCTGCAATCGAGCCATGTGGGCTGGCACATCGCGCCGACTGTTCTCGTCGGCAATGATCGCTCGTCGTTCGCGTAGGGCGGCCGCCAATTCGCTTTCTACTGGGTCGAGCATGAAGTAAAGCTTGAAACGCGAGTCGCTTTCGCGCAAGCGTCCAATCGCACTATGCATGTCGTGAAGAAAATTCTGATCGTCGACGACGATGTGGCCCTGATGCGCGTGACGCGAGAAGCGCTGACTTCGTTTTTGCGCTGCGAGGTCGATACCTCTCCGAAACCGGAATACGGCTTCGAGCTCGCCTTAAAGAAAAGCTACGACCTGTTCATTTTCGATTTTTCGATGCCGATGATCGATGGCGCGATGTTGTTTTTTCTCATCGACAAAGTTTACGAAAACGCGAAGCCGCCGCGCGTGCTGCCGCCTCTCCTCCTGGTCTCTGGACAAGGCAACGAGGGGCGTGCCCGGGAACTCTTGCACGAAGTGGGCGTACAAGGTTTGCTCCCAAAGCCCTTCGCGATCAATCGGCTCCTGGAAAAAGTGCGGGAGTGCGTGCCCGGAATTCAATCGCTCGCCTAAGCGGCGCGCGCGTCAGGCGGGACGCTCTGCGAGCAATTGCTTCTTCGCTTCCAGCCAGTCGTGCGCGGAATCGCCTCCCACTCCCTGCTGGAAGCGGCGTTCGGCGATGAAATAGGCACGGGTGGCGATCTCCGCATCGGAAGGCTCGGTCGCGGGCTTCTTCCTGGCGGGCTTTTTGGTGGCCGCTTTTTTTGACCCGCCGGTTGGCGCTTTCTTTTTAGAAACGGCCTTGCGAGAGGTGGCTTTGTCAGCGGTCGCGCGTCTGCGGGCCGGTGGAACGGGAGCAGCAGAAGCAGGCGAGGGGGAAATGGGAGCAGCCTCCTGGGAGGCGTCAGGAGCGGGAGTTGGGATCTTGGTTTTTTTGGGCACTGGCAAATAAATTTGGTTTCGATTCCATCAGCGGGGGGCATCCCATTTGCAACCGGATTTTCGTAAACCGTTTGCGCGGAGCGCGACTTTTCGCCTACGGTGCGCCGTGCGGCATTTCGTCTTTCGGTGGATCATCACAACCGTGGCCATCTTCATCGCGGCGCGGTTGATTCCCGGAATCTCGCTCAGTGGGACCGGGGCGGGAATCGGCGCGGCATTGTTGCTCGGGATCTTGAACGCGTTCATCCGGCCCATTCTCCTGCTGCTGAGCGTGCCTCTTATCCTGGTCACGCTGGGGCTCTTCATTCTCGTGATTAATGCGCTGCTGCTCTGGTGGGTGCCGACGTTCGTGCCGGGATTTTCGGTGGACACATTCGGGAGCGCCTTCTGGGGGGCGATCATCGTGAGTTTGGTCAGTTGGATGTTGAGTGCGTTTTTTCGCGGAAGCGACGGACGTGTTCATGTGCTGACGCATCATGCGCAGATCAAACGCGTCCCGGGCCGCGTGGTGGAACCGGGCGAAAGTCGGCTGCAATGACCTACTGCCTCGGGATGCTCTGCCGAAGCGGGGCGGTTTTTCTTTCCGATTCGCGCACCAGCGCCGGGATGGACAACATCACGATGCGCAGCAAAATGCGCATTTTTGAGAAACCGGCGGAACGCGTCATCTGCATTTTGAGTTCCGGCAATCTTTCTCTGACGCAGGCGACGCTGGCGATGGTCGACGAAGACTTGGTCCTGGGAGATGGCGATCCGAAGAAAAAGCACATCATGAATCGACAGACGCTTTATGAGACGGTGCGCTACATCGGCACAAAGGTGCGGGCGGTCGAGAAACGCGATCGCGCTGCGCTGGAAGCGGACGGTTTTTCTTTCAACATCAACCTGCTCGTGGGCGGCCAGATCGCCGGGATGTCTCCGGAGGTGCATCTCATTTATCCGCAGGGCAACAGCATCCACGCGACGCGCGAATCTCCGTTTCTACAAATCGGCGAAGCCAAGTATGGAAAACCGATCCTTGATCGCGGTTTCAGTTACGAGACGAAGTTGAACGACGCGGTGAAATTCGCGGTCGTCTCGCTGGACGCGACGATGAAGAGCAACGTCTCGGTCGGCCCGCCGGTGGATATTCTTTCCTACACGAAAGATTCGCTGCAGGCGAACCGGCGCGCGCGCCTGGAAGAGGACGATCCGTATCTCCGCGAGATCGGCCGCAAGTGGCAGGACGGCGTCATCCAGTTGGTGCAGCAGATGCCGGAGGCTCATTTCGGGAAGCGATCGTCGCTGGGTTTCGCGAGCGCGGCTTAAGCGCCCTTCGATGCACGATCATGTTTGCGCAGCCCGACAGATCGGACCGATTGCGGATTAAGGTCTGCGGAATCACGAACGCGGCCGACGCGCGGGCTGCGATCGAAGCCGGCGCGGATGCTTTGGGATTCAATTGCCACCGTGGGAGCAAGCGTTGGTTGGATGTAGTCGAAGCGAGCGGTTGGATCGCGACCTTGCCCGGAAGTGTCGGCCGGATCGCGGTGATGGTGGATCCGGCTTGGGAGGAGGCTCTCGCGATTGCGCGCCTTCCCTTCATTGATGCACTCCAATTGCACGGACGCGAAAGCGATAGATTTTGCGCGCGGTTGGCGGGAGAGGGGATCCGGTTCAGCAAAGCGCTGCCCGCGATGGAGCCCGAGGCGCTCGCAAGGGCCCGATCATTCTCCACCGACACGATTGTTCTCGATTCCACTTCCGGCGCTGACTTCGGCGGGACGGGGCGCGCTTTTCCATGGGAAATTGCGGCCAGGTTCGTGAGCGACCAGCCGACTCTGCGGCTCGTCCTCGCAGGCGGACTCACGCCGGCCAATGTGCAGCAGGCGATAAAGACCGTCCGGCCCTTTGCGGTCGACGTCACGGGCGGAGTCGAAATGGCCCCAGGACGAAAAGATCATGCACTCGTCGCCCGTTTTATCATGGCGGCCCGCACGGTCTAGGTCATAACCCGAGCAAGTCGCGCCGCGCTCCTGCGGGGTATAAGCGCGGGAAGCGGAAACTACAAACGGGCTGGTCTGCTTCCTGCTTTAAACGCAGCCGCAGTCCTCAAGCTCCTTACACCTTATGTCCATTCGCCCTAACCCATTTGCCTGCGCGGCGGCGGCCTTGCTCGGCGCATTGTCCTTCTCCCACGCTCAGGTCACTCCTCCGGAGTCCGAGCCCATCACCGGATCTCTGAACGCCGTCCCGCCGGCACCTGTGGTCGCGGCCCCCATCGCGCCCGCGCCTGCCACGTCGGCCACAATGAGCGATGGATCCACGATGACCCTCGTCCAGGGGAACACCGCGCCCGTTCCGGCGGTGCCCGCCACGACCGCCACATCGACGACCACCACAACCACGGAGACTCCCTTGGCCACCGAAGGCGCGCCCGCGGCTGATCTCGCCGGAGTGGGCGTTCGCGAATTTCAAGGTGACGAAGTCGGCCAGGTGCTGCGGCTCCTCGCCCGTCAGGCCAAAGTCAACATGGTGGTGAGCGAAGCGGTCGTCGGCACCGTCACGATGCGACTCGAGGACGTGACCGCGTTGCAGGCGGTGGAGATCATCGCCAAATCCAAGTCCCTCTTCGTTGACAAGATTGACGGCGTTTACTACGTCAAGACGGCGGCGGAACGCACGGCCGAACCGACGGAAGCGGACAGCTACCAATTCAGCTACGCGCGGGCCAAGGAAATCGAAGCGCTCCTCGGTGGACAGCTGGCGAGCAAGGCTCCCGCGCAAGTGGACGAGCGGACCAACACAATTTTCTACAGCGAGACGCGGAGCAACATCGACAATATCCGTAGGTTTCTCGTCCAGATCGACAGACCGACCAAACAGGTCATGATTGAAGCGCGTCTCGTGGAGGTGAACGCGAATCCGAAACAGAGCTACGGCATCAACTGGGCTGGCGTGGTGGGTAGTTCCAGCAATGCGCAGACGTTCCGTTACGGCGCGACGAGTAATACAGCTAATTCCTCAGGGGGATTGGCAACCACCGAACCGAGTCTCGGTAATTCGGCCAATCCGAATCTTTTCAACAGTAGCCTTGGGAATCTGGTGACGAGCCAGTTCGCCATCCTCACGGTGCCCCAGTTGTCCGTGACCCTGAGGGCGCTCAACGAAGATGCTGATACAGAATTTTTGGCCAATCCGCGCATCGTGACAGCCGACAACATGCAGGCAAAAATCGAAATCACTCGTAACCAGCCTGTCCCTCAGCTGAACTTCAATGAGCAGACCGCGACCGCTGTCTTTGGCGGTTTCCAAGACAAGAAATTTGGAAATACGCTGATCGTGAAGCCGCTCGTCAATAAAGACGATTTCATCACCCTTTCGGTGAAGCCCGAAATCAGCAACAAGGTTGGCGACGCAACCTTCGTCTTCGCTGGCGCGACCGTGGCCAGCCCGGTCATCGATACGCGCTCGCTCGACTCGAATGTTCTGATTAAGAGCGGTGACACTTTGGCCATCGGCGGCCTGCTCCAGGATGAACAGACCAAAGCCCGCACGAAAGTTCCGATCTTGGGCGACATCCCGGTCCTCGGGTATCTCTTCCAGGAGAAGCTCAATGCGCGCACGAAGCGCAACCTGCTCGTCTTCGTCACGCCCACCATCATCGATCAGCACTACGGCACGGGCCTCGAAGACCAGATCAGTGGCGTGCATCATAGCGGCGAAGAATTTGCCGATCCGAACGGCTGGCGGAATAACGCCAAAGGCGCGGTCCGGATCATCCCGACTTCCAATCGCCAACTGGCGGCCGATTATCCGAAACCGGGAACGCCTCCCGCGCCGGCCCGCACTGGTGGGAGTAAAGTGCGCTTCATGGCCGACGCTAAAGACCGCGAATTTTAGGACGACAAAACAAATGTGGGGTTGAGAGAGGGCGGGTTCTCGCGAGAGGGCTCGTCCTCTTGAATTTTCGGGCGAGTTTCTAGCCCACCAGATAGGCCTTCAAGCGTTCCCGCAGCTCCGTCCGCGCGCGGAAGAGCAGGCTCTTCACCGCTGGAACCGTTTGCTCCATCACCTCCGCGATCTCCTCGTAACTCAGCTCCTCGTAACGGCGCAACACCACCGTCATGCGTTGCGTTTCGGGGAGCTGCTGAATCGCGAAATCGATTGCGCCTAGCAGTTCACTTTCCAAAAGCGCGGCAGCCGGGGTTGGCCCACGCTCGTCGTGCAGTTGCATCTCCTCGCTCTCCGGCGAGTTCTGCAGCGGCGTAAGCGCGTGACGTTTGCGCCGCCGTAGCTCGTTAAAGACCAGGTTGCGGGTGATCTTGAGCAGCCAGGTGGTAAACTTCGCGCGCGGCTCGTAGCGGCGGGCGCTCTTCCACACGCGCACGAAAACCTGCTGCGCGATATCCTCCACCTCGGAGTTGTGGCCCAGCATGTGCGCCACCGTGCCCGCCACGAGTGCTTGATGACGCTCGACCAGGCGTTCGAATGCCGTCATGTCGCCCGCACGCACCAACTGCATCAACCCCACATCGTCGAGCTCCGTCTCGGGATCGTCAGCAGGCGATGGATTTCGAGCGGACATCAATGAAATGAGACGAATAGTAGCGGATCGTATTTCAAAATAATCGACTCACTCTCTCGCGGCAGCGTCGCGGAGTGCGGCGGTTCTCCGCCCTTCCGAGCTGCCTGCTTCCCGCACCGCTCCAAAGCGGCAGAGCACTGGCGCCCTCCATACAACGCCGCGCGGCGTCCGTCTGCATGGGATAGGCCGCCCGTCCTCCTTTCTGTTGCACGCTGGGCGCAGCGCGTCCATCATAGGCCGACGTTTCTCCGCTATTCCGCGATGAATTTCTCGCTTATTCCCACCAGCCTCCATCCCATCGCAAAAAAGGTGGACGCCGGCACGCGCATTTCCGACGCGGACGCCTTGGAATTGTTCGCCACGCCCGACCTGAACGCGCTCGGCATCATGGCGAGCGCGGTGCGCGAGCGAAAAAACGGCAACACCGCGACCTACATCCTCAATCGCTACATCAATTACTCGAACGTCTGCATCCTCTCCTGCCAGTTCTGCGCCTTTGCCGCGCGGAAACGGGATGCGCATGCTTTCGAACTCGCCAACGATGAGATCATCAAGGCGGTCCGCGACGCCCTCACGCTCGGCATCACCGAAGTCCACATGGTCGGCGGTCTCCACCCCACCTTGAAAAAGGAGTGGTACATCGATTTGCTCCAGCAACTGCGCGCCCTCGATACACACCTGATCATCAAAGCTTTCACCGCGATCGAAATTCGACACTTGGCACAGCGAGTTTTTAAAATGTCGATTGGCGAAACGCTGGGTGCACTGCGCGCTGCCGGCCTTGGCGCGTTGACCGGCGGTGGTGCCGAGATTTTCGATGCCGGTGTGCGCGACGAGCTTTGCCGCGGAAAAGAGAGCGCAGAGGAGTGGCTCGACGTGCATCGCACCTGGCATCAGATGGGCGGCCGTAGCACGGCCACGATGCTTTACGGTCACATCGAGACGCTCGCACAACGCGTCGATCACCTGCGCCAATTGCGCGAGTTGCAAGACGAGACGTCAGGGTTCACTGGCTTCGTCCCGTTCGCTTTCGAGCCGCAAACCGAAATTCTCGCGCACGTCCCGCGCGCCTCCGCGGTCGCACAATTGCGCAACCTCGCCGTCAGTCGGCTCTATCTGGATAATTTCGATCATCTCACCGCGTATTGGGTTTCGATGGGATTGCCGCTCGCACAGCTCTCGCTCAGCTACGGCGTGGACGATCTCCACGGCACCATCATGGAGGAGAAAATCTTCCACATGGCCGGCGCGAAAACGCCCCAGGAGCAGACCGTCGCCACCCTCGAAAACGTGATCCGTGAAGCGGGCCGCGACCCCGTGCAGCGCGACAGTTACTACCACCATCTCGGCGCCGGCGCCCCGGCCCCTATTCCAGCCGCGGCGGAAGAGGCTGAGCTGGCTTGCGCGTGAGCGCACGCGACCCGCACGCGGTTCGCGTCGGTTGTGTGCAGTATCTCAACGCCCAGCCGTTGATTCACGGTTGGCCGGGCCAGGTGGCCTTCGATCATCCGGCTGCGCTTTGCCAGCAACTCGCGGCGGGCGAACTCGACGTGGCGTGCGTGTCTTCCTTCGAATACCTGCGCGATCCGACATTGTCGATTGTCGATGGTGTTTCGGTGGCAGCGGATGGCGCGGTGCACAGCGTGTTTGTCGCGCATCGTGGACCGTTTGAGGAAATCGAAGCCATCGCACTCGACCCGGCTTCCTGCACTTCGGTGAATCTGCTGCGCGTCCTCCTCGCGGAACGGGGCCTGAGCCCGCGGATTGCGGATGCCTCTTCGTTCTCAGGTCCACACGCCCGGCTGCTCATTGGCGATCAAGCGATTCGTTTTCGCGAAAAGCACGGCGCGCAGTTCGACTATTGGGACTTGGGTGCGGAATGGAAACGTGCGACCGGCTTGCCTTTCGTCTTCGCTCTCTGGTTGATTCGCTCGGAAGTCGATGACGCGAGTGCTATCGCTGAGGCGATTCGTGCGCGACGGGACGCTAATTTGCAGGCGCTGGAGGAAGTGATCGCTGCGCAAAGGGATTTCTCTGCGGATTTCTGCAAGTTCTATCTTCGCGAATGCCTCTGCTTCGGATTCGCCGACCGTGAAAAAGCGGGGCTGCTGCGCTTTCGTGCGCTCTGCGAAAACAATGGGCTTCTGCCTCCGTCCACGAGTCCACTGCACCTGGCCTGAAAGCGCTCCTTGTTGTCATCTTCCAGCGCCACAGATAAAATGCGCGGTGGAACGCCGTTGGATCATCGCCCCGCCGCCGCTGCCGGCTAACGACGCGATTCCGTGGGCGGAAATCTGCGGGCTGCCGTGCGTGGCTGCGCTCCTCCAGCGCAAAGGATTTGCTGCCATCGACGAAGTGCGGGCTTTTCTGGACCCGCGGTTGAGTTCGCTCGGCGATCCGTTTCTTCTCCCGAAAATGGAAGTCGCCGTCGCGCGTATTTTGCGTGCGATCGATGACCGGGAACGCATCGTTCTTTTTGGCGATTACGATGTCGACGGCGTGACGTCGCTCGCGCTCCTCGCGGAAATGCTGCGCGCCTACGGCGCGGCGCCCGAACTTTTCCTGCCGCTGCGCATGGAGGAAGGCTACGGACTGAGCCGGGAGAGTGTGGAGCGTTGCTGGCAGGAACATCAGCCGCAGCTCTTGATCGCGGTCGATTGCGGAACGTCTTCGCTCGCGGAAGTGGCGGATCTTCGCGCACGCGGCGCTGAGGTCATCATTTTCGATCATCACGAACCGAAGGAGGTGCTGCCCGATTGTGTCGCAGTCGTGAATCCAAAGATTTCGGAAGGTGGTGCGCTGCGTTATCTCTGCACGGTCGGAATCGTCTTCAAGGTGTGTCACGCCTTGCTCAAGACGCGGCCGCTGGAAGGATTCGATCTCAAGGCGCAGCTCGATCTCGTGGCGCTCGGGACCGTAGCCGACATTGTCCCGCTCGAAGCCGAGAACCGCGTTTTCGTGCGCCAGGGTCTGCGGCAATTGGAGCGCACGATGCGGCCGGGCTTGCGCAAACTGATCGAGGTCGCGGGCGTGCGCGCTCCGTTGCGTGCGGAAGATATCGGCTTCCGGCTCGGACCGCGCCTGAATGCGGCTGGAAGATTGGCCACCGCGGAGAAGGCACTTCGTCTTTTGCTGACGCGTGATGAAAATGAAGCCGCGGAGTTGGCGGCTCTGCTCGACTTGCAGAATCGTGAACGGCAGGCGGTGGAGAAGGAAATTTTCGCGGCGGCCGACGAGCAAGTCGCGGCGTCATTTACTCCCGAACGCGACGCCGCCATCGTAGTGGGCGCGCGTGGCTGGCATCCGGGGGTGCTCGGAATTGTCGCCTCGCGTCTCGCGCGAAAATATCATCGGCCGGCGTTGGTCATCGGTTTCGAAGCGGATGGGCTGGGCAAGGGAAGTGGCCGCAGCATTGCAGGATTGTCGCTCGTCGAGGCGTTGAATCGTTGCGGACATCGGCTGGAGAAATTTGGCGGACACGAGATGGCCGCCGGGCTTTCGATGCGCGAGGAAAATTTCGTGGCGTTTGCGGAGGAGTTTCGTGGCGCGGCGAAAGAGCTTCTATCCGTGGAAGCGTTGGAAGCGCAGCTCCATCTTGATCAGGAGCTGCTGTTTTCCGATTTCAAATCGGAACTTCTGCTTTGGCACGATGCGCTGGAGCCTTTCGGAAGCGGGAACGCGCAGCCGGTCTTCTTCGCGCGCGCGGTCGAACCGGTGGTGGCGCCGCGCGTTTTGAAAGAGAAGCATCTCGTCTTGCGTTTGCGGCAGCGAAATTTTCATGCGCGCGCGATCTACTTCGATGGCGCGCGCGAGCCGCTGCCGACACCGCCGTGGGATGTGGCGTTTCGTCTGCAAGCTGACGAGTATCAAGGCGAGAAACGACTGCAAATGCACGTGCAGGCGCTCCGCGCTGCGAGCGCCCCGGTCTGATGCAAATCTCGCAACTACTCGAAGAGTGCGATTGGGTCCCGCGGCCGCGTCTCGCGCCGTTGCGCCGTCTTGAGATTGTCACGGTGGGCGATTTGCTGACCCATTATCCGCGCCGACACGAGGATCGGCAGGAGTTTGCGGGCTTTCCACGGGAGGAAAGCGAGACGCCGCTCTGCATTTGCGGCGAGGTGACGAAGACTTCGCTGCGGCGTTTCGGTGGCTGGAAGAAGATCTTCGAAGTGACGTTGCAAGAGGAGGAGGCGAATGCGCTCAGCCCGCCGCTGGTGTTGCGCTGGTTCAACGCGCATTACATCCAAAAAATGCTCGCCACGGGACAGCGTCTCGTCGTGTTTGGGAAACCTCGACTCCGCGGGCAGCGCCTTTGCATGGAGCATCCGGAGTTTGAAGTGATCGAGAACGACGAGGAGGAGTCGATTCATTTCCGCCGGATCACGCCGATTTACGCCGCGACGGAGGGTATATCGCAGCGTGTCTTTCGCGGGTTGGTTTTTCACGCGCTGGAAAATTTGGCGGAGGATGAAGTGGAGACGTTGCTGCCGCGGAAACACGGCACGGGTTCGCGGCGGCGCGCGTTGCAGCAAATTCATTTTCCCGATTCGTTCGAAGCGCTCGCGGAAGCGCGGGAGCATCTGGTGTTTGCCGAATTTTTCGGGATGCAGATGATGATCGCGTCGCGCCGTGCGCAGGCGGTTGCGCGGCCGGGGCGTTCTCATTGCGGGAGCGGCGAGTTGCTGGAGCGTTTCCTGCGCGCGCTGCCGTTTGATTTGACGGAGGCGCAAGGACGCGTGCTCGCGGAGGTGCGGCGCGATCTGGGTTCGCCGCAGCCAATGAATCGTTTGCTGCAAGGCGATGTCGGCTCGGGCAAGACCGTGGTCGCGATCGGCGCGATGTTACTGGCGTGCGAAGCCGGCTTTCAATCGGCGTTCATGGCGCCGACGCAAATTCTGGCGGAGCAGCACTATGCCGTGCTGCGCCGTTGGCTGGAGCCGTTAGAAATTTCGATAGCGTTGCGCACTGGATCGCGCCAGGAGGACAATTCGCCGCTCCCGCTCTTCGCGGGGAGGGACGATCCGGGAACCAGGCGATCCTCCAAACGCCTCCCTCCGCATCACGAAAAGGGGAACGGTGAGGAAGTTCCTCAGATCATTGTCGGCACGCATGCGCTGCTTTATGAGGGCGTCTCGTTTGAGAATCTTGGGCTCGTGGTGATCGATGAGCAGCATAAGTTCGGCGTTTCGCAGCGGGCGCTGCTGACCGCGCGCGAGCCCGCGCCAGATGTGCTTGTGATGACGGCGACGCCGATTCCGCGCACACTAACGATGACGGTTTACGGCGATCTCGATGTTTCGTTGATCGACGAAATGCCGGCAAATCGCGGGAAGATTATCACCGCGATTCGTGATGAGTCGAAGCTGCCGGATGTGCTGGCGTTCTTGCGGACGCAGCTGGAAGGGGGGCGGCAAGCTTATGTGATCTATCCGCTGATCGAGGAGAGCGATAAGCTGGACGTGAAGGCGGCGACGAAGGAGTTTGAAGAGTGGGGCGAACGGCTGCGGCCGTTTCGTTGCGATCTTCTGCATGGACGGATTCCGGCGCCGGAGAAGCAGGCGATCATGGAGCGGTTTCGGCGGGGCGAGACGAGTGCGCTGATCAGTACGACGGTGATCGAGGTGGGGGTCGATGTTCCCAATGCAACCGTGATGCTGGTGGAAAACGCGGAACGGTTTGGTTTGGCGCAGTTGCATCAACTGCGCGGGCGGATTGGGCGCGGGGAACACAAGTCGTATTGCATTCTGATGAGTGCGGAGAAGACGCTGGAGGCGCGCGCGAAGCTGGCGGTGCTGGAGAAGACGAGCAACGGATTCGAGGTGGCGGAAGCGGATTGGGAACAACGCGGGCCGGGCGATTTATTGGGGACCGCGCAGAGCGGATTGCCGGCGCTCAAGCTCGGCAATCTCAAAACCGATATGGAATTAATGCGGCGAGCGCGGGCGGCCGCGACATTGATCATGGAAAACGATCCGCGATTGGAAACGGCGGAAAATCAACGTTTCCGACCTTTGGTTGTCGAAGAACAGGGGCGAACCTTCTCCCACGTCAGCTGATGAAAAATCTACTCAAATTTCTTCTCTTTGTTGGCCTCCTGGCCGCGGGCATTTCGGCTCTCTACGATTACCGGCTGAAACACGGCGGGCTCAATCCATTAAAGCCGACGCCGGAAAAATACACCCTCGCTTCGGCGCCGAGCGTGGAGCCGAAAGCGGTCGCGACTCTGGACGCGATTAGTCGCGAACGGCGCGCGCTGGTCACGAGTGTGATTCCTTCGGTGGTCAGCATTCGCACTTCGAAGAAAGTGCCGATTCGCCGGCAATACATGGATCCGTTTGAGTTTTTCTATCGCAACTCGCGGCGTCAGTTTCGCAATCCGAACGAGCAGGAGATGGTGCAGAACTCGCTGGGCTCGGGGGTGATCGTTTCCGCGGAAGGTCACATCATCACGAACAATCACGTGGTCGAATCGGTGGATGAGATCGAGGTACAATTGCATGACGGCCGGACGAAGAAGGCGCGCCTCGTCGGCTCGGATGCGCAGGTGGATCTGGCGGTCTTGAAGATCGATGAGCCGGGGCTGAAGCCGCTCAAGTTCGGCGACTCTGATGCGGTGCAGGCGGGCGATTTCGTGCTCGCGGTTGGCAATCCGTTTGGGTTCGAGGAGACGGTGACGGACGGGATCATCAGCTCGAAAGGGCGCCCGAATCGTGTGGATGGTTTTGGCGATTTCCTGCAGACGAACGCGGCCATCAATCCGGGAAATTCCGGCGGACCGCTGATCAATTTAAGCGGCGAGATTGTCGGCATCAACACGGCGATCATCTCGCGCAGCGGAGGTTCGCAGGGGATTGGATTCGCGATTCCTTCGAACTCGGTCAAGACCGCACTCGAGAGTCTGCTCACGAAAGGGCGGATCATCCGCGGTTATCTCGGTATTCAGATGCGCAACCTGCCGCCGGGTCAGACCGATGACGAGACTGGCGGCGTGCAGGTGGCGGACGTGATCCCGGGATCGCCCGCGGCCGATGCGAATCTGCAGCCAGGCGACGTGATCCAAAAGTTCGACGGCCACGAAGTAAAGTCGTTTCCGGTTTTGAAGAGCCTCGTTTCGCAAACCGACTTAAACAAAAAGATCGAATTGGAAGTGCTCCGCAATGGCAAGCCGTTGAAATTGGAAACGCAGCTGAAGGAGCAGCCGATCGATTACCAGTCCGCGCGCGTGGATCCGCGGCAACAACAGCCGATGCCGCCTCAGCCCGGTCTCATCCCGCGCGGTCCGCAGATGCCGCAACAGGCGCCGCAAGGGCCGCAAGAGGACGATCTGCAAGATGAAGCGCCGCTCGCGGGCGTGCAGGTAGGCGAGTTGACGCCGCAATTGGCGCAGCGCCTGGATTTACCGCCGGGCGTGCGCGGCGTGGTGGTTACGAACGTGGACGATGCCTCGGGCGAATTGCGAAAAGGCGACGTGATCGAGGAAGTGAATCAGCAGCCGGTCGGTTCGGTGGCGGATTATCGAAAAGTGGTGTCGGCCCTTGATCCAAGCGATACGCACATTCTCTCAGTCTGCCGCCGACGCACGCGCTCCTTTGTCGTATTACGCGCCCGTTAGCGTCTTTAGGACGACACGACGCGCTCAGCCAAAGGCACGCAAAGCACGACTGCCTTTCGATTCATTGGGGTGAATAAGGTCCGCGCCCCCACGGTCCAACTTCCCACAACTATGAAACAAATCCTCTTAGCATTGGCGATCTTCGCTCTTGTCCTGCCCGCCACGCGGCCCGCAGCGGCAGCGGTGGATGTATCGGTCGACTTCTTTTACAATAACCTCAACACGGGCGGCGACTGGGTGGAAGTGGCCGATTACGGCTACGCCTGGCAGCCGAGCATCGCGGTTCGCAATCGCGATTGGCGTCCCTACACGGACGGCTATTGGGCCTACACGGATGTAGGCTGGACGTGGATCTCGAACGAAGATTTCGGTTGGGCCACTTATCACTATGGTCGCTGGGCGCGCGTGCGCGGTCAGGGCTGGGTCTGGGTGCCCGGTCGCGAATGGGCTCCGGCCTGGGTTTCGTGGCGCACGGGCGGGGATCATGTCGGCTGGGCTCCGCTGCCGCCGCGTCGCGGCTATGATTACAACGGCGAGGCCGTTTATGAAGGTCGCGCGATCAATGGCTATGTGGACATCGATTTCGATATCGGCCCGTCCTACTACAACTTCGTCGACATCCGGTATATCGGTGGCTCGGGGTTGCGGTCGCGCATTCTCCCGTACTCGCAGAATACCGGCTTCATCGGCAACACCGTGAACGTGACCAACATCACGTATAACAACTCGCAGATTTACAATTACGGGCCCGATTACGCTCGCATGAGCGCCTACTCGACGCAGCCGATTCAACG
>JBDSNB010000101.1:0-4450 GCA_039915555.1 Chthoniobacterales bacterium
AGCATGGAGCGCCCGGTCAGCTGATCGCGGAAGGGCTCAAGCTCCGGCGGCAGTTCGAACTGATACGCGATCATGTGATTCGGCGTGAAAGTGAGGCGCTGGAACCAGAAGGCGGAAATCTGGTTTAGGACGGCGCCTTTGTCGGGAATCGCGTCGGGCAGGATGACGTCGAAAGCCGAAAGGCGATCGGTCACGACGAAGAGAAGCGTGTCGCCCAGATCGAAGACTTCGCGCACTTTTCCGCTGCGGAGTTTTGGGACGGGGAGATCGAGAGTGGTTAGGGGCGCAACCGGCATGGCGAGAAACGTCGAACGCTGAACGCCGAACGTCCAACGCCGAATGCAGAGTCCCAGTTCAGCGTTCGACGTTCGACGTTCAGCGTTCGACGTTCGGCGTTCGGCGTTCGATTGTCTCCCCCATGGCCGGCCTCATCATCAAACCACGCGCCCGCATTCTGCACGGCCACGACTGGGTCTTCTCTGGCGAAGTGCTCAAGGCTTTCGGCAATCCCGCGGATGGCGAGGTCATCTCGCTGAAGGACGGAAAAGACAAGTTGCTTGGCAGCGCGATTTACAACAGCCAGTCGCAAATCGTGGCGCGACGTTTCTCGCGCAAGCGCCAGGAACTCGATCTCGATTTTTTCCAACGTCGCATCGCGCAGGCGGCGGAATATCGCGCGCGGCGCGGTGTCGATCCGCGGCTCTGCCGGCTCGTCTGGAGCGAGAGCGACGGCCTGCCGGGCGTGATCGTGGATCGTTATGGCGATCACCTGGTGTTACAAACGCTCACCCTGGCGATGGATCAACGGAAAGCGCTCATCGTCGAAGCGCTTCAAAGTTTGCACCCGCAATCGATCATCGAACGCAACGACGCTCCCGTGCGTCGCGCGGAAGGGATGGATTTGCAGAACTCCGTCTTAACCGGCACGCCGCCGGACGAGCTCGAGCTCGAGATCGGCGGATTACGTTTTGCGATGGATTTGCGTCACGCCCAGAAGACGGGTTTTTATCTCGACCAATTGCCGCACTACCCGACCATCGCCGCGCATGCCAAAGGCCGGCGCGTGCTCGATTGCTTCACCAACCAGGGCGGCTTCGCGCTCGCCTGCGCGCAAGCCGGCGCGGAAATGGTGATCGGCGTCGAGGCGAGCAGCGAGAGCCTGGCGGCGGCGCGGGGCAATGCGGCCCGCAACGAATTGAAAGTGAACTGGGTGGAACAGGACGTCTTCGACTTTCTGCGCGCGGCCGAGAAGCAGGAAGCGCAATACGATCTCATCATTCTCGATCCGCCGTCGTTTACGAAAACGAAGGGCGGCCTGCACAACGCGATGCGCGGTTATCGCGAGCTGCACGTGCGTGCCTTCAAGCTGCTCTCGAAGGATGGATTGTTGGCCACATTTTCCTGTTCGCATCATGTCTCGGAGGCTGCCTTTGCGGAGACGATTGCCGACGCGCTGGTGGATGCGCGCCGTTCCGCGCGTCGCCTGCGTCGCTTTGAACAGGCGGCGGATCATCCGGTGCTGCCCACACTGCCGGAGACGGAATATTTTAAAGGCGTGCTCCTGGAAATGATGCCCGGTCGGTAAAGCAAAAAGGGAAGAGTTTGACCGCAGATTGCGCAGATGACGCAGATGAAAACTTTTTAGTCAGCGCCTTCCCATCTGCGACATCTGCGTAATCTGCGGTTAAAAATAAAAACATTCCGCGGGAAAGTGGTGGAATTCCGGAGGGGGAAGTCTTATATCGTCCGCAGGCGTTCGCGCGCTACGAGCAGCGCAAAATTCCTCCCAAAATATTTCCATGGCCGAACGAATCCGAGCGAGCGAACAGATGCTGGAGTTAAACGAAGACGAGGCGAACTCGACCGAGCATCTCGATTCGCAAGTGCAGAAAGCGCAGGAACAACTCTTTCTGCTCAAGAAACAGCAGGAGCAAATCGAGAAACAAAAGCGCGAACTCGAAGAGCTGAGCCGCCGCCAGGAAGAACTCGAGCGCGGCCGTGGCGAAATGACCGACAAGCTGGCGCGGGCCCTCGTCGTGCTGGAACGTGAAGCCTTCGATTCGCAGAAAAAACTCGAGCAATTGCGCGCCACCCGCGAGAGCTTTGAGCAACATCTCGCGCTTCTCGAATCGATCGATCCGAAGGATTGGAACTCCGCCGATTTGCACAAGGAACTCAGCCGCGCGCTGAGCGCAGTGGATGATGCGCGCGCCGAGTACAGCCAGCAACGCAGCCGCCTCACCGCGACCACCACGAACGATTCCGGCGAAGTCGCGTTGCCGGACGCGGCCACGGATTCTCCCTTGGGCGGCGGAAACGGTTTCCTGCAATGGATGCAAATCGGTTTCGCTCTCACGCTGCCGTTGATTGTTTTCGGCATCATCGCTCTTTTGCTTTTCCTAGGGCTGGCCGCGCGCACCCCATAACTTGAGTATGCGCCGCCGTTCGCCCAAATCGGACACGCCGCTGACGGAAAAGCAGCACGAGCTCGCACGCCTGGAAGCGAAGCTCCGCGACGACATGCAGAAGCTGGAACGCATGATCGCCGACGCGCCGCGCGTGGCGGAAGAGGTCAACCGCCGGCAGCGCGAAGAATTACTCGCGCGCGCCTCGGAGGAAAGCAGCCGGCTCGATGTCTCGATGACGCTGCGCGACAACCGCTACAGCGACCGGCGTTCGTCCGGCGGTGGCCGGCGCGTTTCGCTCCGCAAAGAACGCCGCGAAGGCCGCATCATTTTCCTCGTTCTCGTGATCGCGCTCGCCGGCGCAGTCCTCTGGCTGGTGAGCAATTTCCGTTTCTGAGCCGCTGCGATGGCCGATCGTGATCTCGACGTCGCGCACGTCGCCAGGCTGGCCCGGATTCGCCTCACCGCGGAGGAGACGCAACTCTTTCAGGCGCAACTCGGAGACGTGATCGCGTTCGCCGCGCAATTACGCGAAGTGGACGTGAGCGGCGTGGAAGCTTCCGCGCACGCGAGCCCGATCTTCGACGTTTTTCGGGAAGACAAAGCGCGCGATTCGTTCACCCAAGAGGAGGCATTGCAGAACGCACCGCAGCAAGCGAAGGGGCTTTTCGTCGTTACGAAAGTCGTGGAATGACGTCGCGCGATTGGCCGGCGCTCGGGATCGCGGAACTCCAGGTCGCCTTGCGTCGACGCGAAGTGTCGCCTGCGGAAGTGCTCGAAGCGCTGCACGCGCGGATTACGGCGGACGATCCAAAAATCGGCGCCTACCTTTCGTTAGACCTGGAGGCGGCTCGGCGCGACGCGGAGACGGTGGACGTAAATCTCCCGCTCGGCGGCGTGCCGATCGCGATCAAGGACAACCTGAACGTTGCCGGTCAGCCCTGCACCTGCGCCTCGCGCAGTCTGCGCGATTACGTTTCCACCTACGACGCGACCGTCATTCGGAAGTTGAAAGCGGCCGGCGCGATTCCGTTTGGCAAAACGAATCTGGATGAATTCGCGATGGGTTCTTCGACCGAAAATTCGAGCGTGCAAACGACGCGAAACCCATGGGACACGAAGTGTGTAGCCGGCGGTTCGAGCGGTGGTTCGGCCGCCGCCGTCGCGTCGCGCACCGCCATCGCCGCGCTCGGGAGCGACACCGGTGGATCGGTGCGACAACCGGCGTCGCTCTGCGGAGTCGTCGGATTGAAGCCGACCTACGGACGCGTTTCGCGTTTCGGCCTGGTCGCCTTCGCGTCATCCTTCGATCAAGTCGGCCCGCTCACGCGCGACGTGCGCGATGCGGCGCTTTTGCTGAACGCGATCGCGGGGCCCGATCCCCAGGACTCGACTTGTCTCGACGAACCGGCGGTCGATTTCACGGCCCGTCTCGGCACTGACATTCGCGGTCTCCGGCTCGGCGTGGTGAAAGAGTTCCGCTCGCAAGGCGTCGCGCCCGAAGTGGCGCATGCCGTCGAGCGCGCGGTCGAACATTTTGGCTCACTCGGCGCAGAGATCGTGGAAGTTTCGCTCCCGCACACCGATTACGCAGTCGCCGTTTATTACGTCCTCGCGACCGCGGAGGCGTCGGCTAATCTCGCGCGCTTCGATGGCGTGCGCTACGGCCAGCGCGCGGCGAAACCGCAGAACCTGCTCGATCATTACGAGCGCACCCGCGCAGAAGGTTTCGGCGCGGAAGTGAAACGGCGCATCATTCTCGGGACCTACGCGCTCAGCTCCGGTTACTACGATGCGTTTTATCTTCGCGCGCAGAAAGTGCGCGAGTTGATCCGGCGCGATTTCGCACGCGTCTTTCAGGAAGTCGACGCGCTCATCTCGCCGACGTCTCCGATCCCGGCGTTTAAGATCGGCGAGCGCATCGCGGATCCGCTGCAGATGTATCTCGCCGATATTTTCACGATCGCCGCCAACCTCACCGGAGTGTGCGCGCTGAGTTTGCCGTGCGGTTTCGCCTCCACGGAGAACGGAGGTCGCTTGCCGGT
>JBDSNB010000184.1:0-25899 GCA_039915555.1 Chthoniobacterales bacterium
GGCATGCTGGCGTAACGCGCCTGCCGGAGGGTGGCGACGTGGTCGATATTAACGCCCAGCTTTAGCTCGCTCATGCGCGTTCAACAGGAGCGAGCCGCGCCCGCGGGGCAAGATGAATTGCCGCGGCGGCCTGGCGTTTCCCGCCAAAGACAATTGCATCCTTCGACACGGCGGCATCGTAACACCCATGAAACAAAGCGTCTCTCCAATAAAGGGCTCTTGTTATTAGAAAAACAAAAACAAACATGAAAAAACTCACACTACTATGCACCGCGCTTCTGGCGCTCGCCGTCACCGCTCCCGCCGCCGAGATGAATATCGTCGAAACCGCGAAGAGCACCGGCACCTTTAAGACGCTGGTCGCGGCCCTCGATGCGGGCGGCAAAACCGAAATGTTGGAAGAGAAGGGGCCTTACACGGTCTTTGCTCCCACCGACGAAGCATTCAACAAACTGCCAAAGGGCACGGTCGAAGGTCTCTTGAAACCTGAGAACAAAGAGAAACTCGCCGCGCTCCTCGCCTATCACGTGATGAAGGGCGAAGTGATGGCCAAAGATGTAAAGACGATGATGGCCCCGACCTCCAACGGCGCGGACCTCGACATCAAAGTCAAGGGCGACACCGTGATGGTAAACGACGCGAAAGTCGTGAAAGCTGACGTCAAAGCCTCGAACGGCGTGATCCACGTCATCGACAAAGTTCTGATGCCTCCGACGAAGAAGTCGTAAGCGACACTGCTTAAACAAGAGCCCTCAGGCGCCGTGTGCGTCTGGGGGCTTTTTGTTTTGGTGGACGACGACGGATCAGGTTTGAGGCGTGGGTGAGACCGGACGCCAATAACGAGTCATCCTGAGCCGGCGAAGCGCGGTCGAAGGATCTCTCCGGCGGAGGTGCGGCAGACTGGCTTGGCTAGCGCGAGACCGCTGGTGAGATCGCTCGGCCGTCTGCGCGGCTCGAGATCACAAACTTTGCCGGAAGCGCCGGCACACGGGGCCGCGTGCGCCGTTCAGTGCACAATCAATCCCGGCAAACAAAAAACCCAGGTAAGCGAACGCCTGGGGTTTCTGATTACAACGTCTGGAATCCTTAACGTCCGAAGATCGCGCGATGCACATTGCGATGCACTTTCCGATGCCCGCGTTCCGCCCGACGCACCGCATTACCGCGACGCACATAACGCCCGCGCACCCAATGATGGCGCGGACCCCAATGTCCCGGCACCCAATAATACTGAACCCCACCGTTCCAATACCCGGGACCGCGCGTGTAATAAGGCCGATCACCGATCTCGATCGTGACGCGTTGCGCTTGCGCTTCCGGAGCCAGCAGCGTCGCCCCGGCGGCGAGGACTGCGACAATGAGGAATTTGGGAAGGGATTTCATGCGCCGAGATTCCCAGAAGCGTTCGGCACGGTCAATCATCGAAACGGTGGGCTGCCCCGGTCGCGCATGGTCGTTTCATCGCATCCTGCGGCCCGCTTCCGACTCCGCGATCAAACGCTCGAGCCGCTTCGCGCGTGTCTCGGGCCGTTGCGCTTTGATCACCCACCAAGTCATCGTCTTCCGATATCCGGCCGGCTGGGCTTGGAAGAAATCCCACGCCTGCCCGCGAGTTCGAAACAGCTTAACGAATGCCGGAGGAAACGTCGCCGCCTCGCGTTGCTCATACGCGTAGATGCCCGACTTCGCTTCGATCCGCTCAGCGAAAACCTTCAAGCCTGCGGCCCGCATACGCTTTTCGCGCGTGAGTCCCGCGACGCGCGCTAAGTTCACCGCGCTCCAGGTGCTGCCAGCGCGACGCGGCGTGAAGCGAATCTTGTAGCTTAGTTCGTCGATCCCTTTGCGAAGTCCATCGATCCAGCCCACGCACAGCGCTTCGTCCACCGATTCGGGCCACGTGATGCTCTGCCGCCCGGAGGCCCTGCGATAAAATCCCACCCACAGCTCGGTGTGATCCGCGTGATGCGCGCGCAACCAGGCGCGAAAATCTTTCGGCGTAGCGAAGAACGTCGGCGTCTCACTCTTCGCCATCGTAATAGTCGAGCGCCTCGCCCCGCAGGAGGCGGCGCTCCGGGGAGCGCACGAGCCATTTCTTGCTGTCGGGGTAGTAGCAGGACTCGCCGATCGGGTTGTCCGCGACGACGAGGATCACGAGGTCCTCGGTGCTATCGTTGTTGAGTTGATGCGGTTCATCCGGTGGAAACAGGAACGAATCACCGGCTTCGATCTCAGTCGTCCCGTCTTTGTCGCGGACCGTGCCGCGGCCGGAGACGACATGATAAAACTCCCACTGCGCCGCATGCGAATGATACGGACATGGCTTCTGGCCGGGGGGAATGCGTGTGATTTCCACATCAAACGGATGGCGCTTCATCAGGTCGGTCGAGGAAGGATCGCGGCCCAGGGCTTCGGAAATTCCTTTCCCGGCGCCGCGAAAACTCCCCTTCGGCGAAGACCATTCGTCTTCTTTGATCTCGCGCAGATTGACCTTACGCATGAGCTCGCCTAACGACTATGATCGCCAGGGCGCAGCGGCTACGGACTGACGCGCACCGCGATCGTGTCCTCGTGGTGCTGGGCCAACTCGCGCAGTTTGAACCAACCGCCCGTGCCCTTGGCCGTTTCCGCCACGCTATTGCTTTCGCTCGTGGCAAAATCCGCCCACGAATCGTAGCGCGTAATGACCACGAAGTTCCACTCCGCGCCTTCCAAATGCTGCAACGTGACGTTGCCGGCGGCCTTATCGTTCGCCGGGTCGGGCGCCTCGCCCAGGAATTTCTGCAACGCGTCGCGCTGACCAGAAACAGCACGGTAGGTGGAAACAACGTAAACCGCGTTGGCGGCTTTTGACTTTCCACTCTCATCCATTCCCATCTCTTTCGCGAACTCCGCCCAGGAAGGTCCGGACGTATACGTGTCGTTATGCCAGTCGCCCAGGTTGCGCACTTCCGGCGGCACCGGCGGACGGGCCGGATCGACCGTGGCCTTGGCACCGAGGTGTTCGATCCCGACAAAATCCCAGGCCGCGCCGTCCTGGTGACGCAAGAGGAGTACATGGCCCGGCATCGGCGCCTCCGGATCGGGTTTCTTGAGTTCCTTTTCCTGTTGCGCCGCCTTCCCCGCGGCCGCTTTCGAGAAATGAACGTGATAGACATCGGTTTGCGCGCTGGGGGCCGCCGCCGCCGGCTTGCTCCCGCTGGCTGGCGAGGGGGACGGCGATTGCGCTTGCGCGAAGGCTAACGGGAGACACGCCAGCATAGTGGCGGTGAGGGTTCGTCGGGTTGATTTCATAAGGAGTTTCTTTTAGTTTTTCGATTGTATGCAAAACTCGACCGGAAGCCCCAATTCCCCATCCGGGCGGGCGCCGCGGAGTATGTTTCGCGGCGATTCATCTTATAGAGATCTACCGCTCCGCAGGTCAAACACTTAAAACATCGACCGGCTAATGAGCGATTCTGCCTCGCGCGACGGCACGGAAAATCGTTCCGTCGCCTAAGCGAAAAGCTTGCTCTCTCCCCCATAGCCTTCCATCTGGATCATGCGCTCGAAGCGCAGGCCCAGTTTTTCCAGGAGCTTGATTGAGCTTTCGTTCGTCGGCGCCGTCATCGCCACGATCTTCGGAATCCGCAGCACATCGCATCCATGAGCCATGACCGCAGTGGCCGCTTCAAGGGCGTAACCCTGGCCCCAAAACTCGCGCAGAAACGCATAGCCGATATCCACGTGCTCCATCGTCTCGCGCTTAAACAAACCACACGTGCCGATCGCGCGACCCGTGGCCTTGAGTTCCACAACGTTCATCCCGAATCCGAATTGCTCATAACTCGGCAGGATCTTTTCCGACATGTAGCGCGCCGCGGCGTCGGGCGTGCGTAAGCCGCGGTCGGCCACGTTCGCGATGAACGCCGGGTCGTTCATCACCTCGAGCAGGAACGCCGCGTCGTCCAGCGTCACCCAGCGCAGCCGCAAGCGTTCCGTTTCCAGCACATTCATGCATCCGAGAATAGGCGACCGCGCATTGTAGGGGAAGCTGCCAGCTTCCCCAGTTTCAAATACGGGAAGCCAACGGCTTCCCCTCCAAGCCGGATGCCGCTAAGCTCCCCGCCATGCACACAGCCCACGAAGCCGACGCCACGATGGCGGTGTTCCTCGACCTCGAGAACATCGCGATCGGCGCGCGCGAGGCGCGTTTCCCTGCCTTCGATATCCGCAAAGTCCTCGAGCGCCTGCTGCTCAAGGGCCACATCGTGGTCAAGAAGGCCTACTGCGATTTTGAACGCTACAAGGATTTTAAACGTGGCCTGCACGAAGCCGCTTTCGAGCTGATCGAGATCCCGCACGTGCGCCAATCGGGCAAAAACTCCGCCGACATCCGCATGGTGGTGGACGCGCTCGACCTCTGCTACACGAAGAGCCACGTCGATACGTTTGTCATCATCAGCGGCGACTCCGATTTTTCGCCACTCGTGAGCAAGCTGCGCGAGAACGACAAGACGGTCGTGGGGATGGGTGTGAAGAAATCGACATCCGATCTCTTCATCAATAACTGCGACGAATTCCTGTATTACGACGATCTCGTTCGAGTGGAACGGCCGCCTGCGAGAACGCGCCGCGCTTCCACCAAGACGAAGACGGCCCCTGCGGCCAGCGAAGCACAGAGCGATACGCCGAGCGAGGGTCCCTCCCCCGATCGCGCGCTCGAAATGGTGAGCCAAACCCTCGACGCCCTCCGCGCGGCACGCGGGGAAGATTACGAGATTCGCGGCTCGCTCATCAAGCAGACGATTAAGCGTCGCAATCCCGGATTTAACGAACGCGCGCACGGCTTTCGCGCGTTTAACGAGTTGTTGCTGGAGGCGCAAAAGCGCGGGCTCTTGAAACTCGACGCCGATAAACAAGCCGGCACCTACATCGTGCGGCCGGTCGATTAGTCTGCCCGCGCGTCAGCCGGTCGTTTACGGTTTTTTAACGTTTTCCGATGCCATTTTAATTAGCAGTTCATAACAGGCCCGAACCAAGGTTCTGCATGAATGAATCCAGCCGCCCGAATGTCGGGGCTCATCGCGTCGAAGCCCGGAAACCGGCGCCACCATTTCGCGGTGAATGGCCGCTCTGGACTTGGTTCATCGAAAATCCTCGCGCGGCGGCAGCCACGCTTCGCTCGCAACCTACTCGTTCGAGGAAAGTCGATAGCCAATGCCAACCTCGGTCTTGATCAGCGGCGGCGCGTTGGGGCCGGCTTCGAATTTCTTGCGCAGATGGGTGATGTAAACGCGCAGATATTGCGCCTGGCTTTCCGATTTCTCACCCCAGACGGTGCGCAGAAGCTGCTTGTGAGTAACCACTTTTCCGGCGTGCTGAGCCAAGGCGCGGAGGAGGGAGTATTCGGTCGGCGTCAGTTTTACTTCCTGTCCGGCGTAAGTGACGCAACGGGCTGCGAGGTCAACGCACAGGGCGCCGACACGAAAAACCGGTTCGCCGGTTTCCACGAGCGAGCGGCGTTGAATGACGCGCACGCGGGCGAGCAGTTCGGCGGTATCGAACGGTTTCGTCACATAGTCGTCAGCGCCGAGATCGAGCGCCGCCACCTTCTCTTCCGGATCATCGCGGACCGACAAAATCAAAACCGGCACCCGCGTCCATTCACGCAACCGTCGCAAGACCTGGAGTCCGTCCATGTCGGGTAGTCCGAGGTCGAGAAGGACGACATCCGGTCGGCACTGCACAATCGCAGTCAAACCCGCCTCTCCCGTTTCCTCCTCGATAACGTGATGTTTGGCGCTTTCCAGCGCGAGACGGAGGAGGCGGCGAATTTGTTTCTCGTCGTCGATCACGAGCGCTGTGCTGGTGGCTTTCATGAATCGGTTTCGAGAGAACCGGGATCGGCCACGCGCACCGGAACACTGATTTGGAAACGCGCCCCGCCGCCTTCTCGATTTTCAGCAACCAGACGACCGCCATGAGCTTCTACAAATCCGCGGGCGATTGACAACCCGAGCCCCAGACCGCCGGTGCCATTGCCATTCGCACGGTAAAACTTCTCGAAAACTTTATCGGTCGCGCCCAAGGGAAGACCTGGCCCGCGATCGGCGATGGAGAGCGAGAGGTTCTCGTCCTTCACGCGCGCGGTGACTTCGATCGGCATGGTGGGAGGCGTGTATAGCGCCGCGTTCGCGAGCAGCTTGGCGACGGCCTGCTCGATGAGCGAATGGTCCAGCATGATGAGCGGGAGGTCCGCCGGAAGATCGCGCACGATCCGGCGACCGGCTACCGCGTCGCGCTCGGACTCGATCGCGCCCTGCAACAGATCGCCCACTTCGGACCATTCGAGTTTGAGTTCAATCACCCCGCTCTCCAGCCGTGTCATGTCGAGCAGGTTGTTCACCACGCGATGGAGCCGCTGGCTACCGTGATGAATTTCACCGGCCAGCTCGCGCGCCAAATCATCCTCGGCCGCTCGAGGAGCCCTGAGCAATTGCTGACTCGCGGCGCTGATCGCCGCGAGCGGCGTTTTCAGTTCGTGCGATACGCAATCCAGCAGAGTCTTGCGCAGTCGCTCCGCCTGATGGCTCAGCTCGGCTTTGGCCGCTATTTGCATGAGTCGATCGCGTTCCAGCAGATTCGCCAATTCGTCTGCAAAGGCCCGGAGAAGGTCGCGGTGGGCCACGCTCAATTCCGCGTCTTTGATCCGAATCGCCCCGAAGTTGGTCTCATACTTCTTAATCGGTAGAGAATCGAAATCGCCGTGCGGCCCCGCGGCGTCTGGTCCGAACACCACCGTGGCATTTAGTCCCCACATTTCTCGCAGGTGCGCGGTGGCCGCGGCACAGGCGGCCTCCGCGACGGAAGCCGCGGCGATTCTCTGCGCGAAGAGATAGAGAGCGGTGGCGCGTTGCTCCCGTTCGCGCTCCGCTTGCTCGCGGGCGCGTAATCGACTCGTTAGGCTGCCAATCGTGAGCGCAACCACGAAGCAGGTCACGAACATGAGTCCGTCCTGCACCTTGTCGATGTGGAAGGTGAACAGTGGCGGGATGAAAAGAAAGTTCCAGGCCAGCGCACTGAGCGCGGCCACCAGCAAGACCGGACCGCGTCGCAAAAACATTCCCGAAAACAAGACGCCGAGCAGGTAGATCAGCGAGATCGCCGGGTAGCCGGTGATCGGAGTGACCAGCCAACAGGCGAGAGTGAGGAAGGCGACTCCGACGATTCCCGCGATGTAACCTTGCGTTAACGGCGTCCGGTTCACTACACCGGAGGTTACCGCACTCCTCGACTACGCGATACGGGTCGCGCGAAATTTTAGTACCATTTTAATTACCGAGCGCTGCCGGCCAGCCGACCTTTCCACTTCTTGATGGAGCCTGATGCAGTCACCCCCGCAGCGGCGGAAAACTCGAGCGCGGCTCGGCGGGTGCCGCATCATCGGCACGGCCTGCTGCTGCTTTCGCTGGCAAGCCTCGGGATCGTTTACGGCGATATCGGAACCAGCCCGCTCTACGCGATGCGCGAGTGTTTCTACGGCGACCACGCCATCGCGGCGACCGAGGCCAACGTGCTGGGGGTGCTCTCGCTCATCGTTTGGTCATTGGTGCTCGTGATCTCAGTGAAATATCTGGTGCTGATTCTGCGCGCGGATAATCGCGGCGAAGGCGGCATCCTCGCGCTCGCCACTCTGGTGCGCGAAGCGGCAGACCGCGGCCGGCTTTTGTTCTGGCTCGGACTGTTCGGGGCCGCGCTCCTTTACGCCGATGGGATGATCACGCCCGCCATCAGCGTGATGGGAGCGATCGAAGGGCTGCACATTGCCACGCCGCGTTTCGATCCATACGTCGTGCCGTTCTCGGTCGCCATTCTCATCGGTGTGTTTCTCTTTCAATCACGTGGGACGGCGGCGGTGGGTGCGGTCTTCGGACCGATCACGTTGCTGTGGTTTCTGTGTCTAAGTGTGCTTGGCATCAGCCAGATCGTCCGCGCCCCGCGAGTTCTGGCGGCGTTGAATCCGCTCTATTCGGTCGAGTTCTTTTTCAATAATGGATGGACCGGCTTCGTTGTTCTCGGCGCGGTCTTTCTCGTCGTGACGGGCGGCGAAGCGCTCTATGCGGACATCGGCCACTTCGGCACCGCACCGGTCCGGCTCACTTGGTTCGCGATCGTTTTTCCCAGCCTGTTGCTCAACTACTTTGGCCAGGGCGCTCTCTTGTTGGTGGAACCCGAGGCCGCCGTGAATCCGTTCTACCGCATGGCACCGCACTGGGCGCTTTATCCACTGCTCGTCCTTGCCACCATGGCCGCGGTGATTGCTTCGCAGGCCATCATCAGCGGCGCGTTTTCCCTCACGATGCAGGCGATTCAGCTCGGCTACATTCCACGCCTAAAAGTACGTTACACCTCCGCGCAGGTCATCGGACAAATCTACGTGCCAGCCGTGAACTGGGCCTTGATGATCGCGTGTATCGCGCTGGTCGTCGGCTTCGGGTCGTCCACGCATCTCGCTTCCGCCTACGGCGTCGCGATTACCACGACCATGCTCATCACGACGATTTTGTTTTATCGTGTGGCGCGTCTCCGCTGGCATTGGTCGGCTAAGGTCGCTCTGCCGGTGACGGCATTTTTCGCTGCGATCGATATGACTTTCTTCGGAGCGAACATTTTAAAAATCGCGCATGGCGGTTGGTTCCCACTTCTTGTCTCCGGGTTGATTCTCTTTCTCATGCTGACTTGGCGGAAGGGGCGCAAATTGCTCGGCACCCGCGTTCAGACCATGACGGTGCCGCTCGATCTCTTTCACGACGATTTGCGCGGTCAATCCATCCAGCGGGTGCGAGGAACCGCGGTCTTCATGTCGGGGAATACCACAGGGACGCCCCTCGCCCTGCTTCACAATCTCAAGCACAACAAGGTCCTGCACGACCAGGTGATCGTGCTCACGGTGATCACTGCGGAAGCGCCATACCTGACCGATCCGCGTCGTCGCACCGTCCTCAAGAAACTGGGCGACGGCTTCTGGTGCGCCCGCGTCCACTACGGTTTCATGGAACGGCCGGATGTACCTGCGGCCCTTGCGGCTTGCGATCATCCCGAACTTCCCTTCAATCCCATGACAACAACCTATTTCGTCGGGCGCGAGACAATCCTCGCCACCCAAAAGCCGGGATTTTCCACCTGGCGGGGAACGATCTTCGCGTGGATGTCCCGGAACACTGGAGATGCCACTTCCTACTTCGGCCTGCCCCCCAACGGGGTGGTCGAACTCGGCGCCCGCGTGGAAGTCTGATCTGCCAGCGAACATTTTCGTCGAAAAGCCGCTCCGCAGCGTGACACGCCTGACGGCGCCCGGGGCGCGAACGCACAACCGCGCCATGGCGTTCAGGTGGATCCGCTGAGCGGGCTGCGCGCGATCGAGTTAGACGAACAGCGCAAACATGCGACCGATCGGCTGGCCGGGATCGGTTTTCAATAAGCCCGCTAAAGGAACACCGGCCGAAACAAGAACGCGGTCGTATAGAGAACGCCGAAGACGAGATGTGTCTGCGCCGTTCCTTCCACGCTCCCGGTGCGGTTAGCGCGCAGGAGCAGAGGTAAGGCTGCGAACGTCGCCAAACTCCAGAGCGGAAGAAAACGAACAGCCACTCCCGCGACCACGAAAACCAGCGGACCGAAAAGGAGAATGCGTTGCAACCCTCTGGCAGCGCCGGGGGAAAGCACGGTGGCCAGCGTGCGCACCCGCGCCCCGCGATCGTCCTCCGCGTCGCGCAGATTGTTAGCGTGCAAGATGGCGTCCACTAAGAGGCAAATCGGGAGCGAACAAAGCGCGATCCAGAGCACTGATGTCCACGACCAATCATCCACTTGCACTCCATAAGCGCCGAGCGTGATCCCCAAACCAAACGCGATCACAATCAAGACATCGCCCAAACCAAAGCGCTTAAGATACGAGGGATAGAGCACGGCACTGCCGAAGCCGATCAAGGCCAGCGGCAGCACCACCAAAAGATGCGCGCGCAGCAAGAACAGACCGCACAACGCCGCACCGGAGAAGAGCACGAGCGCAAATTTCGCCACCTGGCCGGACGTCATCTCTCCGCGCGTGAGGACTCCGCTGCCGTGCTCCGGTCGCGTGTCGACCCCTCTCGCGAAATCGAAGTAGTCATTCAGCACGTTTGCTCCGATGTGCGCCAGCATCGCGCCGAACAGAGCGAGCAAAAACGTCACAAGATCAAATCGGCCGGCACCATCCTGTCCGTAACCGCGCGCCGCCAAAACCGTCCCGAGCAAAACCGGAACCACGCTCGCCGGGAGCGAGAAGGCGCGGGTCGCGCGCCAAAGGATTGCTGCATTCATGAAAGTAGATACGCACGCCGAAAGCAGTTGGGACAACGCAACGGCAGGTCGGGTGCTAGTTCGCTTGGTGAGCGGGAGCTTCAGCGGCGCCCGAGTCCGAAGGCTTCGTGCGTCAACTTTGCCGCCAGGTCGACGTCCTTTCCGTCGACCACGACCGCGATCTTGATCTCGGAGGTCGAGATGAGCTGGATGTTAATCCCGCCGCGGCCGAGGCAATCAAAGAGCCGCGCCGCCACTCCGGAATGCGAACGCATCCCGATGCCGACCACACTAAGCTTCGCGACCGCGCTTTGCGCGATGAGCGTCGTGCCTCTCATCGCAGCCACCACCGGCTGCAGGAGCTTCTCCGCCGCCGGCAAATCGGCCTCGTTAATCGTGAAGGAAAGATCCGTCGTGTTCTGCTCCGACGCGCTCTGCACGATCATGTCCACCATGATGTTGGCCGCGGAGATGGCGGAGAAGACCTGACTCGCGATACCCGGCGTGTCCGGCACGTCATCGAGGGTCACCTTCGCCTGCTTCCGTTCCACGCTGATTCCGCGCACGACCACGTCCTCCATGTTCGCGGTTTCTTCTCGCGCCACGGTGCCGGGGTTCTGGTTGAAACTGGATCGCACTTCAAACGGCACGCTGAATTTTTTCGCGAACTCGACCGCACGCGACTGCATCACTTTGGAACCAGAGCCCGCCATTTCGAGCAGCTCGTCATAAGAAATGTCGCCAATCTTCGCGGCCTCCGTCACGACCCGCGGATCGCAAGTAAAGACGCCGTCCACATCGGTAAAAATCTGACACGCGTCGGCGTTCAACGCGCCCGCCAGCGCGATCGCGGAAAGATCCGAGCCGCCGCGGCCCAGCGTGGTCGTGTCGCCCTCCGCCGTTTGTCCCTGAAATCCAGCCACCACTACGATGTAATCCTCCGACAACAGTTCATGCACGCGCTTCGGGCTCACGTTCGCAATCTTGGCGCGCGTGTGGCCGCGATCGGTCAGGACCCCGGCTTCTGCTCCCGTGAGCGAGATCGCCTTGCCGCCC
This sequence comes from Chthoniobacterales bacterium, assembly GCA_039915555.1. Lineage (GTDB taxonomy): Bacteria > Verrucomicrobiota > Verrucomicrobiia > Chthoniobacterales > UBA10450 > JACCTI01. The sequence continues at coordinate 11,377 of JBDSNB010000184.1, forward strand.
AGCGCATTGACCGCCATCGCGGTGAGCGCGACCGCGGCCTGCTCGCCCGTCGCGAGGAGCAGGTCGAGTTCGCGCTCGGAGGGTTGCGGCGAGGTTTCGCGGGCAAGTTTGATCAAGCTATCCGTCACGCCAGCCATGGCGGAGATGACGGCAACCACCCGGCAGTCATCACGCTGCGTCTCCAGCAAACGCTCCGCCACCTTGCGAATCCGTTCCGGGTTGCCGACGGAGGTCCCGCCATATTTTTGGACGATCAGGCGCATTCGCAAACGCGGAGGTAAAGAAGGGGTAACACGGACCGCAAAGGTTTTCGCCGAAGTGGGTCTGGTGTCAACATGGGAGCGCAAGCATCTCGCTCGCCTGATAACGCCACGCGCGAGTTCTAAAACCCGATCGCACGCAGAACGTCGCTTTCCGTAGGCCGCACCGCGGGGGCGGTCGAGAATCGGACGGCGTCGGGGTCCTTCAAACCGTGGCCGGTCACCGTGCAGACGATTCGGCTGCCTTCCGCGATGCGATTGATCGGAAAAGTCGGTGCCTCGCGGCCGCAGCTTTTGAATAATCCAGCGATGGAAGCCGCGCTCGCGGGCTCAACGAAGATTCCCTCGTGGCTCGCGAGCCACTGCTGCGCAGCGAGAATTTCTTCGTCCGTCACGGTGTCGATCGCGCCCTTCGAATCGCGGATCGCCGTGTTCGCTGCTTCCCAACTCGCCGGATTCCCGATCCGAATCGCGGTGGCAACGGTTTCCGGATGCTCAACGACTGCGCCCCGCACGATCGGCGCCGCGCCTTCCGCCTGGAAGCCGAGCATGGCCGGCCATTTCGTGGCCGCCCCGCTCGCGTGGTATTCCCGGTAGCCGGCCCAATACGCGGTGATGTTGCCAGCATTGCCGACGGGCAAAATGTGCAGATCCGGCGCGTCGCCGAGCTCCTCCACGATTTCGAACGCCGCCGTTTTCTGTCCCGCGATGCGATGCGGATTGATCGAGTTCACGATCGCAAAATCCGCCCGCTGCCCGAGTTCACGCACGACACGCAGGGCGTCGTCGAAGTTCCCCTCGATCGCCACCACCTTGGCGCCATACGCGTACGCCTGGACCAGCTTCCCCGCCGCGATCTTCCCTGCCGGCAAAATGACCGCGCACCGAATTCCCGCCCGCGCCGCGTAGGCCGCAGCCGACGCCGAAGTGTTTCCAGTCGATGCGCAGACCACCGCCGCGATCCCCGCCTCCAGCGCTTTCGACACCGCCACCGTCATGCCCCGGTCCTTGAAGGAGCAGGTCGGATTGAGTCCCTCATATTTTACAAAGACCTCGCATCCCCTCCCCACCCGTTCGCTCAGGCGCGGACACGGGATGAGCGGCGTCCCCCCTTCGCCTAACGACACGATGGGCGTGGCGTCGCTCACCGGGAGATGGGCGCGGTAGCGGGCGATCAATCCTCCGCTTCGGGGCGGAGCGGCGGCGGCTGGAGCAGTCGTGCGCATCGCTCCATGCTGCCAAGGGCGGGCGTCTCGCCAACCGTTATTTCATGGCGGGTGCGATTTTGCCGCCTAGGTTCGCGCATGAATCGTTTTTCCGTCGGCGCCGCGTTGCTTGCCACCGCTCTCTTTTTCATAATCCCGGAACAGGCCTTATCGCAGGTGGAAAAAGCCGTTGAAGCGCACGGCGGCCTGCAGAAATGGCGGAGCTTCGGGGCCGTGGAATACGATCTCGTCTACGAGCGGCCAAAGGGCGAGAAGCGCGATCACCAGCTCTTTAATCTCTACACCCGCGACGGCCTGATCACGGCCGACAATTACACCATGGGAGCGAGCAACGGCGAAGTCTGGATCAAACCCAACGCCGAGGCGCTCGGCGGCACTCCGCCGCGTTTCTACATGTGGACGCCGTTTTATTTCTTCGGGATGCCCTTCGTCTTCGGCGATCCGGGCGTGCAGCAGGAATCGCTCGGCGAGAAGGAATTCCAAGGACGGAAATACAACGCCGTCAAAATCACTTACAAAGCGGGCACCGGCGATTCCCCCGACGATTACTACATCGCGTATGTCGATCCCGCCTCCGGCCAGCTCAAGCTCTCAGCCTACGTGGTCACTTACGCATCGATGCGAAAAGACAAACCAGTCGAGCAGCTCGAACCTCACGCCATCGTCTTCGAGGAATGGCAAACCGTGGATGGATTGAAGGTGCCGAAAGCGGCCGCGTATTTCAATTGGAAGAACGAAACGATCGAAGGCGACGCGCTCGGCCGTCTCCGCTTCAACAATGTGAAATTTTCCACCGCCACGCCCGATGAATCCCGTTTCGCGAAACCCGCCGAGGCCGTCATTGCACCGAAACCGTAGTCCGAAAAGTTGAGAGTTTCGGTTTGCGGGCGGAGAATGATTGCCCCGCCAAACCTCTCACCGTCACCGCTCACTAATCACCAGTTACCCGCCTCTCTGCCATGCCCGTTCTGAGCAAAGAAGATAAACTGCGCCTCCTCACCACCCTGCTCGAAAGCCGCCACGGCGATCTGCGTGAGCAAAATCTGAATCGCCAGGGCAAAGGGCATTTCCACGTTTCTGGGATGGGACACGAAGGGCTGGCCGCGCTCGGAATGGCGATGATCGAAGGCGATTACGTTTGTCCTTATTACCGCGACCGCGGGCTCGTGCTCGGCCGCGGGGTCGAGTCGCGCGAACTGGCGCTCGATTATTTCGCGAAGCGCCAAGGCCAAAGTCACGGCCGCCAGATGCCGTCGCACTACAGCTACGCCGCGCGCGGCATCTGGAGCGTGCCCACGCCCACCGGTGCGCAACTGCTTCCCGCCTGCGGCATCGCCTGGGGCATTCAGCTCGATCAGAAACCGAACGTCGTCGTGACCACGATCGGCGACGCGGCCACGCGGCAGGGCGATTTCTACGAAGCCGTCTGTTTTGCGAAAGAGCGCCAGCTTCCCGTCATGTTTGTCGTCGAAGACAACAAATACGGCATCAGCAGCCCGACGAAAGACATCACGCCCAAGGCCCTCGATGTCTTCCAGCCCAACTACTGGCAGGAAGTGGACGGCTCCAACGTGCAGAAGATCTACGACGCCGGCGTGGCCGCATTCGAAAAAATGCGGAAAGGCGGAGGCCCCGCTTTTCTGTGGGTGAACATGGAGCGCCTCTCCAGCCACACCAGCTCCGATGATCACAAGCTTTACCGCAGCGCGGAAGAGATCGAAGGGCTCGCGAAGGGCGATCCGCTCACCGTCTGGAGCGAGCGCTTGATTAGTGAAGGTGTCATCACGGCCGAGGCTTACGAGAAACTCGATAAGGAAATTAAAGAACGCGTTCGGGCCGAGTTTAACGACGCCGATCGCGCCGAAGATCCGCGCGCCGATGAACTGGAACTGCAAGTCACCGGCGAGCTTCCGCAGTTAAACGACGAAGTCCTCCCGCCGGGCAAATATCGCATCGGCGACACGGTCAACATGACCTTGCGCCTCGGCCTCGAGCGCGATGCAAACCGCATCATCTTCGGCGAAGACGTCGAGGATCCGAAGGGTGGCGTCTTCCGTCTCACGCAAAAACTCTCCACCGAATTTCCCAAGCAGGTTTACAACTCCCCGCTCGCCGAATCCACCATCATGGGTGTCGCTTGCGGCCTGGCCTCCTACGGCAAGCGCCCTGTCTTCGAGTTGCAGTTCATCGACTTCATCGGCCCGGCCTGGAACCAGATCGTCACCAATCTTTCGAATCTGCGCTGGCGTTCCTTCGGCAGTTGGACCTGCCCGCTCGTGATCTACGCTCCGTACGGCGCCTACCTGCCCGGCGGCAGCCTCTGGCACAGCCAGGCCAACGAAGCCGCGCTCGCTCACTTCCCCGGGATCAACATTGCGATCCCGAGTACGCCGGAAGACGCCGCCGGTCTCATGTGGACCGCGATGCACGCCGAGGACCCGACTTTTGTCCTCATCCCGAAACATCTGCTTTGGGCGGAACACGAGTCCAAAGAGCCGGTCAAAGCCGTCCCGTTAGGCGTCTCTCGCAAACGCCACGCCGGCTCCGATGTCACCCTCGTTGCTTGGGGCAACACGGTCGAGAAATCGCTCGAAGCTCTCGAGAAAATCGGCGACTCCACCGGTGTGGATTTGATCGATCTGCGCTCCATCGTCCCGTGGGATCGCGCCGCGATCGAAGAATCCGTCCGCCGCACCGGCCGCCTCGTTGTCGTGCAGGAAGACAGCGAAAATTGCAGCGTCGGCCAGATGATCATCTCGCACATCACCGCGCAGCCGGAGCTCTGGAGCGCACTCGTTAGTCCGCCGATCCTCGTCAGCAAGACGAACGTGATGATCGGCTACAACCCGATCTACGAATACGCTGCCTTGCCCGACGTCGAACGCATCGTCGCCGCAGTCCAACGCGCGATGTCGATGAAAAGCGGACGCGTTCCAGCCGGGATCGCCGATCCTGGCCGCCTGGAATCGCAAGCCGCCGCAAAGCCGGGGCCGGAGATCCCGGTTACAACAAAGCCGAAGTCCGCCACTCACAGCATCATCGTCCCGATCATGGGCGAAGGCATTCGCAACGCGAAAGTCGTCACGCTCTTGAAGCAGACCGGCGATAAAGTGGAACTCGACGACCCGCTCTGCGAAGTCGAAACCGACAAAGCCGTCTATCCGATTGAAGCCTCCTTTGCCGGCACGATGGGCGAATGGAAAACCGAAGTCGACGCGACTGTGGACATCGGCCAGGACATCGGCACGGTCCTTGGCTCCGGCGAAGAAGTGACCGATCAATTGGAAGCTGCTGTCGACGGGATCGTCGATCCCGTCCCGCCAAAAACGGAATCCAAGCCGCCGGGAGCGGCGCTCCCGGCTACAGCGCGCTCCATCGAGCCCGCGCTTACGCCCACCATCACGCGTCGCCTTGGCCGGGTTGTCCCCGCAAATTTGCAGATCGACGCGCGCTGGACCGCGATCAGCGAAGCTCGCGCCGCGCTCAAAAAGAGCGAGGGCAAATCAGCCGCCTCACCTTCCGTCATGCTCGCCTGGGCAGTCGTTAGGGCAATGGAAAAACACGCTCCCTTCCGCCGCATCATGTTGGAAGACGACAGCATCGTCGAGCACGCCGAGTTCGATCTCGGCATCGCCGTCTCGCTGGAGAACGATCGCCTCGCCACTGCCGTCGTCACGAAAGCGAACACGCGCGACTGGCCGGATTTCGTCAAGCTCTACAACGAAACCGTCGAGGAAACGCGAACCGGCCGCGTCGATGCCGTCAACGCCCCGATTGTGATTAGCAGCCTCGGCGCCTTCGGCGTCCGCGCCGCCGCGCCGATCGTGGTCCCGCCGTCCATCGGCACTTTATTTGTCGGCTCCGCCCACTACGAAACGATGGCGAATGGCGACGGCAGCAAACCGACCGAAGTGATCACCCTTTCCCTCACCTTTGATCATCGCGTCGTAAACGGCGCTGGCGCCGCCAGCTTTGTGCATGACATCAAGGACGAGATCGAAAACTTCAAAATTCCGACTGGGGCCGTCAGCCTTTAACGCTGCGCAGTGGTGAGATCAAAGAAGCGATGAGGGTCCGTCGTTTCTTTCTCGTCGCTTTGCCCGGCGTTTTTATCGGCGCGTTGGTTCTGACTAACCTGCGTATCCGCAGCCTTCCCTCCGATACCGTCGCCGATCGCGTCCTGGTCGAGAAAGCCGCCCGGCGACTGACGCTCTTTCGCAATCGAACACCGATTGCCACCTATCGCGTGGCGCTGGGGCGCTCACCCATTGGACCCAAGCACCGCGAGGGGGACCGCCGCACGCCGGAGGGCCGGTACACGATTGATCGACGCAAACCGGACAGCTCCTTTCATCGCGCCTTGCATATCTCATATCCGAACTCCGATGACGCACTTCGCGCAGTATCGCGCGGCGAGTCACCGGGCGGCGACATTATGATTCACGGAATTCGGAACGGATTGGGATGGATCGGCGCGTTGCACCGGACGGTTGACTGGACCTCGGGGTGCGTCGCCGTAACCGATTCAGAGATCGAAGAAATTTGGCGAGCTGTTCCTGATGGCACGTTAGTGGAAATCGTGCCCTAACAAGATCAGGCCTTACGCGGCCTGCCCTGCATCGCTCCACGATTTCGACAAGCGCGCATGCGGCACCGCCGGAAGCCCATTGCCCTCATCCGCGTAGTGCGACGTGTCGTTGTAGAGCGAGAGACGGGAGTTCGTCGGACCCTTGAAGTCGAGGATCGTGAGTGAGGCCGGCTGCAGATCGAGGTTATCGCGGTAGCGGCGCGGATCGAAACCGAGGATGGAACTCACGAGCAAGCGGATCGTCGCCTTGTGCGAAACCACGAGAATTTCCTCGCCCGGATGTGCGCGCACCAAGTCGAGCAAAACAGGAAGTGCGCGCGCTGTCACCGCCAGTCCGCTCTCGCCGCCTTCGGGCGCGAACGTGAACGGATCGCTTTCCCACGCGGCCGCTTCTTCCGGGAATCGATCTTCCACTTCCTGACGCGTCAGTCGCTCCCAGCGCCCGTGCGAAATTTCACGCAGCCCGTCGCGCGTCTCCACTTTGCGACCGAGCGGTTGCGCCAGAATGCTGGCTGTCTCTACCGTGCGACCGAGCGGCGAGGCGTAAACGGCGGCGATCTTCTGAGTGCTCAGGCGTTGCGCGAGACGGCGCGTTTGCTCGCGACCTTCCTCGGAGAGTTCGACATCCGTCGCTCCCGCAAAACGATCTTCGGCCGAGAGAACGGTGGCACCATGGCGGATGAGAAAGACACGAGTGGCGGGAGGGCTCATGACATTTTCTATCGAACCTTTTGCGCGAAGGCAATCGCGCCGCGCGCCGCGCGGGTGCCGGTCGCGAAACATCCCTGCATGAGATAGCCACCCGTCGGCGCCTCCCAGTCGATCATCTCGCCCGCGAGGAAGACGCCGGGCAATTTGCGAAGCATGAGCGCGTGATCCAGTTCGCGCCATGCGACGCCGCCAGCCGAGGAAATCGCTTCTGCGATAGGACGCGGACCACGCAGGCGCAGCGAGAAATTTTTCACGAGGGCGATGAACTGCCCAGCTTCGGTGGGCATCCCATCGGGCCGTGTTTGCACGAGGAGCGTCCCGGCGGGGCTTAACTTGATGACTCGCGCCCACTCGCTGGGCTCGCGCGTTTGCGCCAGGCGTTCCTGGAGCGCGTCGACCGTGAGTTGCGGTTTCAAATCGAGCGTCACCGCTGGTTCGCTCATTGCGCGCAGGATCGGTCCGAGCCGGTAGATCGCGCCGCCCTCGAGTCCGTAACGCGTAATGAGCAGTTCGCCCGAGACCGACTCCGTCCCGGCCGTGACGGTGAGATTTTTCAACGGCAGACCCTCCGCGCTCGTTAGAAACTCTCCCGGCCAATCCACGTCCCAGCCGCAATTCGCGGGCACCCACGGCGTGATTTCAACTCCAAGCTCCGCCAACAGGTCAGTCCATCTGCCATCGGAACCGGTCTCCGGCCATGACGCTCCGCCACACGCCAGCACGACCGCGTCCGCATCGAGGCGCAGTTCATCGACCGCCGTCTGAACCCCGACCTGCCACCCGTCGTCAATTTTCTCAAGGAAGCGCAGACGCGCCCCGAAGTGGAAGCGCACACCGGCCGCGCGCAAACGCGCCGTCCAGGCCATCAGCAAGGCGGCCGCTTTTTGCCCGCGGGGAAAGACCCGCCCGCTCGATCCCACATAGGTCTCAATCCCCAGGCCCTCGACCCACGCCTGCAAATCGGCCGGGCTAAACTCCGCCAGCAAGTCACGCCAGCGTTCCGTTTCTCTGCCGTAGCGTTCCGGGAATTTCTCCGCCGGCTCGCTGTGGGTCAGATTCAATCCGCCCTTCCCCGCGACGAGAAACTTCCGACCGACGGACGATTGCGCATCGCACAGCTCCACCCGCAAACCCGCCGCGCTCGCGACTTCCGCGGCGCGCAAACCCGCGGGACCGCCGCCGATGACAATGATGGATCCGTCTGACACGCCGGGACGTTACGCGAGATGACCACGGCCGCGAAGGCTCGACTTCCGGGGAGCGCAGGCTGCCAGCCTGCTGGTTTCGGCAGCTTGCCGAAACGGACTTTCTCTGGGGATCGGCGCTCCGCGCCGAATGTTTCCGGCAGGCTGCCGGAAACGGCAGGCTGGCAGCCTGCGCTACCCAGATCCAGATCCCGCGCGGGGTCTGGAAGCGGCGAAATGTTCTGGCAAGTTTTAGCGCGTGACCGAAAGGAATCCGGAACGCGCCATCATCCATCTCGACATGGACTGCTTCTACGCCGCGATCGAGGTGCGCGATCGGCCGGAGCTGCGCGGCAAACCGGTGGGCGTGGGCGGCAGCCGCGATCGCCGCGGCGTTCTCACCACCTGCAACTACGAGGCGCGGAAATTCGGGGTGCACTCTGCCATGCCCACGTTCATGGCGCTGCAACGCTGCCCGAAGCTGATCATGGTCCCGACGCGCTTCGATGTTTACCGGCGCGAATCCGCCACGATCCGCGCCGTCCTGCATCGCTTCTCGCCCTTGGTGGAGCCGCTCTCGCTCGATGAGGCCTATCTCGATGTGACCGAGCATCCTGGCGCGCCCGCCGCACTCGCGCAGATCATTCGTCAATTAATCTTCCGCAAAACGAAGCTGACCGCGTCGGCCGGGATCGGCCCTAACAAGTTGATCGCCAAGATTGCGAGCGACTTGAACAAGCCGGACGGCCAATGCGTGGTCACGCGCGAGCAGGTGCCGGAGTTCATGCAGACGCTGCCGGTGCGCAAGCTCTGGGGCATCGGCGCCGTGACGGAGCAGAAGCTGGAAAAGCTCGGCGTGCGGACGTGCGCGGATTTGCAACGCTTCACCCGCCCGCAGTTGAGCGAGCATTTCGGGAAGTTCGGCTCCGAGCTCTATCTCCAGTGCCGGGGGATCGACGACCGCCCAGTCGAGCCCGACCGCGAACGGAAATCGCTCAGCAATGAGGAGACCTTCTCGAGCGATTTGCACACGCTGGAGGAATGCGAGGAGCGACTTGTCGAGCTCTTCGAGGAACTGGCCGCCGAGCTGGCGCAGAAAGCGGTCGATCGACTCGTCAGCAAGATTTTCGTGAAGCTGAAGTTTAGCGACTTCACGCGCACGACGGTAGAACGGGCGGGCCTGCCTCCCGTCCTCGCCGAATACCGGAAGCTGCTCGGCGAAGCCTTTGCGCGCACTGGCAAGAGCGTCCGTTTGATGGGCGTGGGCGTGCGTTTCGCGGCGCGCGAGATGGCGGAGGCGCAGTTGCCACTGCTGTAGGATTGAAAAAGTTGCCGCGCCTTCACGCGCCGCAAAACCATGTAGAGTACGCGCCTCATGAGTCTCTTTTCACCGCTCCAACTTCGCGATGTGACCTTTCGCAATCGCGTTGGCGTCTCGCCGATGTGCCAGTATTCCAGCAACGACGGGTTCGCGCACGACTGGCATCTCGTCCACCTCGGGAGCCGTGCGGTGGGCGGCGCGGCGCTGGTCATGACGGAAGCGGCGGCGGTCCTGCCGGAAGGCCGGATCAGTCCGCAGGATCTCGGGATTTGGAAGGACGAACACATCGAAATGCTCGCGCGCATCTTCCGCTTCATTTCGGAACAAGGCGGCGTGCCCGCGATGCAACTCGCGCATGCCGGTCGCAAGGCCAGCACCTCGCCACCGTGGATGGGCGGCGACGCGGTGAGCGTGGAGGACGGTGGCTGGCGTCCGATCTTCGCGCCCAGTGCCCTGCCATTCAAGACCGACGATATCGTGCCCGAGGAACTGAGCCACCAGGGCATCCAGGGAGTGGTGGGAGCGTTTGCCGACGCGGCGCGGCGCGCGTTAAAAGCGGGGGCGCAGGTGCTCGAGGTGCACGCGGCGCACGGCTATCTCATTCACGAATTTCTCTCGCCCTTGAGCAATCAACGAAAGGACGAGTACGGCGGTTCGTTTGAAAATCGCACGCGCGTCGCGCGCGAAGTGGTCGCAGCGGTGCGGCGAGTTTGGCCGGAGCAATACCCTTTGCTCGTGCGCATCTCGGCGACGGACTGGATCGATGGCGGCTGGGATATCGAAGAATCGATCGCGTTGGCGCAGCAACTAAAACCGCTCGGCGTCGACCTGATTGACTGCTCGTCCGGCGGCGCGGCGCCGGGCGCGAGGATTCCAATTGCCCCGGGATATCAGGTGCCATTTGCGGCCCGGATTCGGAGCGAAGCGGAGATTCCCACTGCGGCCGTGGGGATGATCACCACTCCGGAGCAGGCGGAGGAAGTTCTCGAGAACGGACACGCGGACATGATCTTTATGGCGCGCGAGTTTCTGCGCGATCCGTACTGGCCGATCGGTGCGGCCGCGGAGATGGGCGGCGATTGTCCCCCACCCGTTCAGTATGGCCGCGCTTTCCATCGCGGCTGATCGCTCATGTCCTGGCCGGTTATACTTTTCTACAAATACGTCCCGCTCGCGAAGCCAGGCGCTTTCGCGGAGGAGCAACGCGGGCTCTGCGTGTCGTTAGGCTTGAAAGGCCGTCTTCTGATCGCGGCGGAGGGAATCAACGGGACGCTGGCGGGGCCGGTGGATTCGATCAACGCCTACGTGGCGGCCCTTCACCGCGACGAGCGCTTCGCGGACGTCGAGATGAAAGTGAGCGCCGGGGACGCGAACACGTTTCCGAAACTCGTGGTGAAAGTGCGGCGCGAGATTGTCACGCTCGGTTTGCCCGAGTTGGCGCCGAGTCACGAGCGGCAGCTCCCGCCCGCAGAATGGAAGCGGATGCTGGAAGAAGATCCAGCTGTGGTCCTGCTCGACGTGCGCAATCGATTTGAATCGGACGCGGGACGCTTCGCGGGCGCGGTGGTCTGCGAGATCGAAAATTTCCGCGATCTCCCTGCCTACGTGGATCAACTGGAACCGCTGAAAGAGAAGAAGGTGCTGATGTATTGCACCGGCGGCATCCGCTGCGAAAAGGCATCGGCGTTATTGCAGAGTCGCGGTTTCAAGGACGTGTTCCAATTGCACGGCGGGATCGTCACTTATCAGGAGCAATTCGGGAACGAGCATTGGCAGGGCGAATGTTTTGTTTTCGACCAACGCATGACGGTGAAGGTGGACGAAGGGCTGGTGCAAATCGGGCGTTGTGCGCACACTGGGCGGCTGACGAGCCGGTTCGTGAATTGCCTGCACGATCCGTGTCACACGCTTTTCATTCTCGCGGAGGAAACGGAGCAGGAGAATCCTGACCATCGTCTTTGCCCGGAATGTCTCGCGAACGGTATCCGCTTCGCGTCCGCCGAGTACCCCGAGGGCTAAACGCGTTCGCCGACGTAAATCCGGTGCGCTTCCCGTTTCGCGCGCTCGTGCGCTTTGGCCGGGTACTCCTCGCTTAAAAAACCGGCGCGAGAGAGAGAATCGACGAACGCGGGCTCGCGCTCCGCCGACCAGAAGGCGACGCGCCCGTCTGGCTGCAGGGCGTTGCGAATCATCTGCAAACCCTGCCGACTGTAGAGGCGCGAGTTCTTCGTCTGCACGAACGAGGTCGGCCCGTTATCGACGTCGAGGAGGATGGCATCGTAAGGCGTTTTGCGACTCCGCTTGATGATGGCGAAGACGTCGGCCACGAAAACTTCAACGCGTGGATCGTTCACCCAGCCGGCGTGTTTGGGCCCGAGCAATTCGCGATTCCACTGCACCACCTCCGGCAGCAACTCTGCGACATGCACGACGCCCCCCTTTCCCATCATTTCGAGCGTGCGCTTCAAACTAAAGCCCAGCCCGAGCCCGCCGATGAGAACCCGCGGCGCCGCTCGCTCGCTCAAATATTTGCAGGCCTTCTCCGCCAACATCAACTCGGAGGTCGTCGCCCCACTGCTCATGAGCTGGCGACCGTTTAGCTTCAAAAAAAATTCGCCATCGTGCTCGTGCAGGATGAGCCGCGAGCCGTCGGGCGTTTTCACTTCGCCCAAGTTCCGGAACGGGATCATCGGACCAGCTTCGCCAGGTCTTTCGGCAGCGGCGAAGCGAACTTCATCTCCTCGCCGGTCACCGGGTGCGGAAAAATCAGGCCGGACGCATGCAGCGCGAGGCGGTGCGCGGGATTCGTCTTCGCGTGGTACTTTTCGTCGCCGATGACCGGGTGCCCAAGGTCTGCCAACTGCACGCGAATCTGGTGGCGCCGACCGGTTTCCAATTCCAAGGCGACCAGCGTGCGCTTCGCCGCGCGCGTGATCACCCGGTAGCGCGTGATGGCGTGACGCGTATGCTCGCTCGCCGGTGCGCTGCGAACGCGATACGGGCTCGACTCATCGAGGTGCGAATCAAGCACGCCCGAATCATTCTGCAGCCGGCCTTCCACCACGGCTTCGTAACGCTTCGTGACTGATTCCCAGCCTCCTTGCAACGCCGCCTTCGCTTCCGGCGTTTTTGCGAAGACCATCAAGCCCGACGTTTCCTTATCGAGGCGATGCACGATCCAGATGCGGTCGCGGGCGTGATCCTTGCCCTGCCGCACATAATCAGTGAGCTGGAAATACGCGGTCTTCTCGTCTTCCGCGACGCTCGCCACACTCAGAAGATTTTCCGGCTTGTCGATCACGATCAGCGTCGCGTCTTCGTGGTAAATCTTCATCCCGGACGCGAGTTTGGTTTTCGGGATGGCAAAACGATCCGAGCGAATCGCGACCACATCGCCCGGGACGAGTGGATGATTGAATTGACTCGTCGGCCGGCCGTTGACCGTCACCGCTTGGTATTTCAGCCATGTGCGAACCTGCTTTTTCTTCTCCTCGGGCCACTGCGCGAAAAGGTAGCTGAGCAATTCAGCTGGCTCCGCCACCGTAATGGGCTTGGGCATGACGTTATTCCGTGGCCCACTTCGGCGGGCGCTTCTCGAGGAATGCCGCGACGCCTTCCTTCGCTTCCGCGGATTCGCGCGCCTGCATGTGATGCGCAAGCGCGCGTTCGTGATCTTCTTCCACTGAAGTGGGCCACAACTCCGCGAGGAGCCGCTTCGCGCTGGCGAGCGCATTAGGAGCGCCTTGCAGGACTGACGCGGCGATCCTCTGCGTTTCCGCTTCCAATTGTTCGGTGGGAACGACGCGATTGACGAGACCGATCTCGCGGGCGCGTTCGGCGTCGATCAGTTCAGCCGCGAAAAGCAATTCACGGATATCGCGTTCCCGCAGTTGCCGGCGCAGGAAAGTCAGGACCAAGCCTGCGACTAACCCGCGCCGCGCTTCCGGGTAACCGATTTTCGTTCCTTCCGCTGCGACCACAAAATCGCACGCGGACATGATGCCCGCGCCGCCCGCCACGGCGGCACCATGGACGGAGGCGATCGTGATGAGCCGCGTGGAACTCAAAGTCAGCAGCATCTTCGCGACCAGATTCGCCGAGTGGTGCGCTTTGCTCGCGTCCGCGGTTTCATTCAAATCCATTCCAGTGCAGAAGCTGAGACCTGCGCCGCGCAAAACCAAAACGCGCTGCGATTCATCTGCCGCCGCGGCTTCGAGCGCCTGCACGATTTCTCTCATCAGCTCGATCGTGAGCGCGTTACGGCGCTCGGGGCGATTCAAGGTCAGGATGGTTTGGGCGGATTGTTTCTCGATCAAGAGGACTGGCATGCGTATTAGTGTCAGTCACATCCGCGAGAATGGAAACCGTCAAGCTTATCGAATGTCCCCGCGACGCCTGGCAGGGGCTGCCGCGGCAGATCCCGACGGAGCGCAAAGTCGAATACTTGCGCGCGCTGAGCGCGGCAGGGTTTCGCCATTTGGATGCAGTGAGCTTCGTCTCGCCCGAGGCGGTGCCACAAATGGCCGACAGCGAAGAAGTGCTTCGGCAACTGGGGGACACCGGGGACGTGGAGATCATCGGCATTGTGGTGAACGAGAAAGGCGCGGAGCGCGCGATCGCGACCGGTGCGGTCAGCACGCTCGGTTTTCCTTTTTCGATTTCGGGAACGTTTCTGCGCCGAAATCAGAATCAATCGCTCGAGGAAAACCGCGCGAGCCTAAAGGCGATCAGCGAACAGGCCCGCGATGCCGGTCTGGAGATGGTGGCGTACATTTCGATGGCTTTCGGGAATCCCTACGGTGATCCGTGGAGCGAAGCGCAGGTCGCGGACGCCGCCGCCTTCATCAGCGGGCTTGGGATCGCTTGTGTCTCGTTAGCCGACACCGTGGGAACGGCGCAGCCGGAACTCGTGCAGCGCGTCGTGGCCGCGGTCGTAGACCAATCGTGTGCCGGCGAGTTGGGCGTGCATCTCCACAGCACGCGGGCCGGGGCGGTGCCGAAAATTCTCGCCGCCTACGACGCCGGGTGCCGCCGCTTCGACGCCGCGATCGGCGGATTGGGTGGCTGCCCTTTTGCGCAAGACGATCTCATTGGAAATATCCCGACCGAGGAGGTGGCGCGCGCGTTACGGCAGCGGGAGATCGAATTGCCGATCGCGTCTGAGCTGGAGGCGCTCAGTGCGCGCTCGGCGGAAATCAGCGGCGAGTTCGGGCAGGCGTAGGCTGGTCACCGA
>JBDSNB010000004.1:0-4311 GCA_039915555.1 Chthoniobacterales bacterium
CCGGCTGCGCTGACGCCCGAGCAAATGGCGGGCGCGATCAAGACCGACACGGTCACGATTCCGACCCCGGGCGAATTATTCGCCGCGCTCAGTAAACCAGGGAAGCCAAATTGGGCCGAGCAGTACCGCCCGCCCATCCCCACCACTTATAACAACCGCGCGCAAATCGCCCTCAACCTCGGCGGCCTGATCGCCGACGGCTTCATCGCGGTGGAAGCGCAGGATAGCCAGCAGGTCAAGAACACCGGCGGCGATATTATCAAGCTCGCGAAAGCATTGGGCGTCAGCGAGAACGTGCTCAGCCGCGGCAAAAGTATCAGCGAATTTGCGGAGAACGGCCAGTGGGACGCGCTGCAGGAGGAACTCGAGGCGACGCAGAACGAAGTGAAAGCCTCCATGGAATCGAACAGCGACCAGGATTTCGTCATCCTCGTTAGTCTGGGCGGCTGGATTCGCGGCACACAAGTCGTGACCGGCTCCGTCTTACAGGAGTATAACGAAGCGAGCGCCAAGACGTTGCGCCAGCCGGCGCTCGTCACCTTCATCCAAAAAAAGGTGGACGACATCACGCCTGCCCTGCGCGCCGAGCCGCTTGTGAAAGAAGTCAGCGCTCAGCTCTCGGAAATCCAAAAGCTCGTCACCTTTCCGGGCGGCAGCACTCCCACTGCTGAAGAAGTGCGCAAGCTGCACGACGCCGTCACCAAGCTGATGGCCGAAATCCAGAAAAAGACCGACACCAAATGAGAGCCTGGCGCACCATCCTGATTTCCGCCCTCCTTCCCCTCGCCCTCGGTGCCGCCCGCGCGGAAGAAAGCGACGGCGAAGTCGAGGCCCGCAAGGTGGCACTCGACCTGGCGGGCGCCTTCGCGAACGATGGCTTCAAGCTCCGCGATGGCCATTGGTCCGGCCCGATCAACCAGGGCGAACAGGCGCTCGTCGCGGTCAATCTCTACGCCGGAAATCAATATTGGTTTTCTGTCGGAGCGAGCGAAGCGGCCAAGAAGGTCAAGGTGCAGATCTACGACGAAGAGGGTAAGCCGATCACCACCGACGAATACGCGGAAGAAAATCAGGCGGCGGCCGGGTTTTCGCCCAGTCTGAGCGGCCAATACTTCGTCGGCATCCGTCCGGAAGAGTCCGCCGCGGCCTATTGCCTCGTATACTCCTATAAGTGAAGCCGCGCCTGCCCCGATTCTTTAGTTCCGCCATCGCATTGTCAGGGGTAGTTTTCCTCTCCGCTTGCGCCACCAATGGGTCCAAGCCGACGGTTAAAATCACCAACGGCAAGATGTTTGCCGTGATCGCGGATACGACCTCGTTTTACCGCTACGGTCCGCAGCAGGGGAACGGTCCTGACCAGGAATTACCCCGCGATACTGTCATGACGTTGATCCGTCCTTCCTTTGGCTACTCGAAGGTGCAACTCCTCGCTGGCGCGGAAGGCTACGTCGCGAGTGAGGACATCAAGCCTGCGCCGCCCACCCTGCTGGCCGCGCTCAACGCTCCGCCGCCGTCGACCCATTCCGGGGCGGGCTCCGAACGAGAGAACTTCGACATCCACTCCAGTGAGCCGCCTCCGCCGGAAGATTTGCCCGACCCCGATTTGCCGCCGACCAGCGTCGAGCCGCCACCGGAGCCGTAGCGTAATTTCCGACGGACGGATTCCCTGGCTGCGGCGGGAGAAAAATCTGCGCCATGATGATTGCCAAGCAGATCTTTTACAGCGGCCACGTGCAGGGCGTGGGCTTTCGTTATTCGGTGAAGCAAATCGCCAAGGGATTCTCCGTCATCGGCTCGGTGCAAAACCTGGCCGATGGGCGAGTTGAGTTGCAGATTGGCGGCGAGGCCGAAGAAGTCGCCGCTTTTCTGGCGGCGATCGAGCAAAGCGAACTACGCCCCCACATCCGGGAAACGGTTGAGCAACCCTTAAGTGCGCCCCCGGACGTGCGCGGCTTCGAAATCTGCCATGGCTGAACTCCTCGTGGAAAAGACCGCACCTGCGATCAAGATCGACCGCGTCACGAAGACCTTCCCGGTGCCCTTTACCCGCCAGGCGATCGTGGCGGTGCGGGACCTCAGTTTGCAGGTCGAGCCGGGACAAATCTACGGACTCCTGGGTCCGAATGGTTCCGGCAAAAGCACTACGCTCAAGATCATCCTCGGACTCGTCGCGCCCACGCGTGGCAAATCCGAAATCTTCGGCCACGACAGTCGCACGGTCGGCAGCCGCGAAGCAGTCGGGTTCCTGCCCGAGAGTCCTTACTTCTATAATTACCTCACCGGCGCCGAGACGCTCGCGTTCTTTGGCAAACTCTCCCGTCTCCGCGGCCCGACGCTCCGCACCAAAATCGACGAGACCCTCGCGCTCGTCGGTTTGAGCGAAGCGCGCCACCGCCGCTTAAGCGGTTACTCAAAAGGGATG
This sequence comes from Chthoniobacterales bacterium, assembly GCA_039915555.1. Lineage (GTDB taxonomy): Bacteria > Verrucomicrobiota > Verrucomicrobiia > Chthoniobacterales > UBA10450 > JACCTI01. The sequence goes on from JBDSNB010000004.1 coordinate 2,423, forward strand.
CTGCAACGTATTGGCCTCGCCCAGGCGCTCATCCACGATCCGAAGCTCGTGATCCTCGACGAGCCAACCGCCAGCGTGGACCCCGCCGGGACGCGCGACATTCATCGCATCCTGCTCAATCTCAAACGCCGCGGCGTCACAGTTCTGTTGTCCTCTCATCTCCTCAGTCAGGTGCAGGAAATTTGCGACCGCGTCGGCATTCTCGCGCAAGGCGCGCTCGTGCGCGAAGGCGCGGTCGAGGAGTTGCTCGCGCTGGAAGATCGCACCGAGGTGGTGCTGCGTGATGCGTCGCCGGAATTGCTGCGGGAAATCGGGGCGCTCGCGCAGAAGTCTGGCGCCGAGGTGGTGGAGGAACGAAAATCGCGCACCACACTCGAACGGCTTTTCCTCGACGCGACCGAGAACCTTGCTTCCGAAAAACGCCGAACGTCGACCGCCGAACGCCCAACGTCGAACGGAGAGCCGCCGCGCCGCGATCCTTCCTAATTCGGCGTTCGACGTTTCCCTCCACATGCAGCACCGAGTCTTCTCCCCGCGCCGCCTCGCCGCGATCGCGACGAACACGCTCACCGAGCTGACGCGCCTCAAGATCTTTCACGTTCTCCTCCTCTTCGCGCTCTTCTTGATCGGCAGCTCGCTCTTCGTCGCCCGTCTCAGCTTCCAACAAGAATTCCAGGTCCTGAAAGACATCGCGCTCGGCGCCATGAGTCTCTTTACCTCGCTCCTTGCCATCCTCGCCACCGCGCGCCTCCTCCCGCAGGATCGCGCAGACCGCACCGTCTACACCATCCTCGCCCGCCCGGTCCCGCGCTTCGAATACATCATCGGCAAACTCGCCGGCGTGCTTCTCCTCCTCGCGATCAGCATGCTCGTCATGTCGGCGCTTTTTTTCGTGGTCCTCTTCCTGCGCGAGCAAGCCACCAGCGCGGCCGCGGCCCGCGGAATGGCGGGACTTTCCGCGGAGCAAATTACCGTCGCCCTGGCCAACAACCACGCGGAAATCTTCAGCGCCAACCTGCTCCCCGGCCTCGTCGTCATTTACCTCAAGGCCTGCCTCCTTGCCGCGCTCACGCTCCTCATCTCCACCTTTGCGACCACGAATATCTTCACCGTCGTCACGACCGTGATCGTTTATTTCATCGGCCATCTTCAGGCCACGGCGCGCGAGTTTTGGTTGCAAGAACAGGGAGCCAGCTGGCTGGGCCGCGCTTTTCTGGCGAGCGTCGCGTTGCTCTTCCCCGATCTCCAGCTCTTCGATTTCTCGGATGAAATCATCACCGGCCTCGCCATTCCGCTCGCGCTTTTCGGAAAGGTCATCGCGCTCGGCTTTTTTTACATCGTGCTCTATCTCCTCCTCGCGATCGCCGTCTTCAACACCCGGGAACTATGAAGCCAGGCCTCCTCGTTCTCTGCGCCATCCTGTTCTGGGGCGCGGCGAAATTACCGATCGAGCACGCGCTCTGCACCACGCGCGCACAGACGCATCTCGCTTCGCTTCCTCTCGAGCTCGATCTGCGCGAGCAGATTGGCCAGCTGGGATTCGTCGCGGCCCTGAGCGGCTTCCGCGCGGTCGTGGCCGACTTCCTTTTCATCCGCGCCTACATCGCCTGGGAGCGCACAGAGTGGAGCCGCGTCCTCTTTTTGTTCCGACAAATCACCACCTTGCAACCGCGCAGCATCTTGTTCTGGGACATGGCCGCCTGGCACATGGCCTGGAACGCGAGCACCGCCGCGCTCCACGATTCCTCCCAACCCCGCCCCGCCCTCCGCCTTAAAGCGCAGCGCGAATATTTCGATCTCGGTCGCGATTTCCTGGAACATGGCATCCGGAACAACCCCGATCGCCCCCAACTCTACGAAGCGCTCGGCCGCCTCTACCGCGACAAATA
>JBDSNB010000263.1:0-2247 GCA_039915555.1 Chthoniobacterales bacterium
AATGATCTTCGGCGAGAAGAGCGGCGTTATCTCAATTCTCGCGCGGCTCCTGGAAACACCCTACGGCAGCTACCTTTACGGCTCGCCCATTACGCCCGCACTTTTAAGACTCGATCCACTGTGGGACCCGTTGCGCGCGGATCCCGCTTTCCAGAAACTCTGCGAGGACAAGAAGCCGTGAACCCGCGCAACTTCTTCGCCGAGCTGAAGCGACGCAATGTTTATAGGGTCGCCGTCGCGTATGCGGTGGTGGGGTGGCTGCTGATTCAGAAATGTCTGCGTCGCGATTTCTCGAAATCCCGAACTGGGCGGTGCGCGTTGTCGTGTTCCTTCTGGCTCTGGGTTTTCCCGTGGCACTGGTTTTGGCCTGGGTTTTCGAGATCACGCCGGAAGGAATTAAACGTGAATCAGAGATCGCGCCTGACGAATCGATTACTCGTCACACGAGCGGGAAGCTGATTGGATCACCATAGCTGTGGCGGCCGAGGCGGGTGGAATGCTGGCGTTCCAGCTTTTGCGGCCCCGATTGATGACCGCGCGGATTCCAGCCGCGAGCCCGTCCGGTCCGAGGCGACGGAGGAATGTTCCTCTGTCGGGTGCAAGATAAGGGCCGCCACGAGCGCAAAGCGCGCAGGAGCGGCCCTCTCTCAGATTTCCAGGTCCTATTTTGGGACTGGATCGGACCCGAAGTTGGCGTGAACCATCACCCACTTGTCGCCCTTTTTCACAAAGACGCGGGTCGATTTGGCCCGATTCGGCGCCGTCTTGCCGTCCTTGTCGATGGTCGTTCCGGCGTAGTTATAGGTCAGGATGGCGACATCGCCGTTATACACCTGGACCTTCTCGTTCAGCATTTCGGACGCGGTGCCCTTGCTCGAGTCTTTTGCGACCCCCTCTGCCAGCCGCGAGTTCAGCGCCTTGCCGTCGATGCGCGTGGCGAAATCGCCGTTGAACTCCGTGTAGTCGTCGGACATGTCCTTCGACTGTTCGGCGACGTTCGTGGGATCTTGGATTCCGGCTGCCCATTGCGCCTTCGTCATGGCAATGACGGCATCGGCGACTGCCTTGTCGGCTTGCTGCGCCGACGCGTTCAACGCAAAAGCCGCCGCCATCAATACCAACGTTAGTGTTTTTATTTTCATGGCTAAATGCATCGCTCAGCGAATTTTCCGTCAACGATCTTTATTAAGTAAAAAGTGCGATCACGGAAGGTGTGTTCGCGGGCGCGAGCAAAGTAGGAGGCCCTCCCTCGAGAAGGAAAATGGGGCAGAGCTTACTATCGGAACTTCGCCGCGCCGCTACTTAGCTGGCTGCGTTTGTCTGCCCATAGCGTCTCAGCATAATCGTGCTCGACGATGCACGCGTTGTTTCTCGATGTGCATTGGTTTAAGACCTTTCTCCGGCTCGGGCAGATCGCGGAAGGCCTCGAGGTCATCTAATGGAGCGCGAAACCTTGCATTGAAACGCGGGAACTCGCGCATCGGCTCAATCTTAATGCGCGATTCGGAGGAGCTCCGGCAAGAGCGGCGTGGGTGACGCGGGCAGCGAAGTCGTGCTTTCATGAGGTCGGAGGAAGGTCCACCCGTAACGCAGCCCTGCGACATGCAGGGCGGGGCCGGGCTTTCAAATTTTCGCAGATTGCCGGCTGCGCGACTCCGCCTTCGCCGAAAAACATCGCCGCTGCGCTCTCATTCCAATAGACACAGCCTGTGCCAGAATCCGACGACCGTCTCCGCCTGGAGATCGGCCATGTCCTCTTCATCGACATCGTCGGCTACTCCCGGCTCCTGATGGAGGAACAGAAAGAGCGACTGAACCAGCTCACTGCGATCGTGCTGGCCACTGCGCCGGTGCGCGAGGCGACCGACGAACAACTCGTGCGGTTGCCGACCGGCGATGGGATGGCGCTGGTCTTCCATCACAGCGCGGAAGAACCGGCCCGCTGCGCGCTCGAGATTGCCGAAGCGCTCCAGAAACACCCGGAACTTCCGGTTCGGATGGGCATTCACAGCGGACCGGTGAGCGAAGTGAAGGACGTGAGCGGGCGCTCCAACATCGCCGGCGCGGGCATCAACATGGCGCAGCGGGTGATGGATTGCGGCGACGCCGGCCACATCCTCCTCTCACAACATGTGGCGGATGATCTGGTCCAGTATCGCCAATGGGCGCCGCGTTTGCATGACCTGGGAGATTGCGAAGTCAAGCACGGCGTCCGGCTCCATTTGGTCAATCTTTACGCCGAGCCGC
>JBDSNB010000078.1:0-6637 GCA_039915555.1 Chthoniobacterales bacterium
GGGTGCTCGAAGTGCAGCATCATGTGCAGGCCGACCTGCGGGTAGGTCTCGTGGAACCGATCGAGCATCGAGAGGAAGGTGCGGTCGAAGCGCTGGGGATAGAACGCCATGTCCTTGGTGCCGATGCGGATCGACTCGACGCCGGCTTCGGCCAGCGCGCCGAGCCAGGCCGCGATCTTGGAATTGCCCAGCACCATCGCGTCGCCGCCCGACATCAGGATTTCGCGCAGCTTCTCGCGTCCGCTTTCAGGGTGCACGCCGCCGTTCTGCGCCACGGCCGCGTTGTGCTGCTTGATGTACGGGATGATCTCGGGGATCAACGCGAGACCCTTCTTCGCGATGGTGCCGTCCTGTCGCTTGATCTGCTTGCGGGCGATCAATTCTTCGCGATAGCAGAAGCGGCAATGTGCCGAGCAGGTCGATACGACATACATGAGTCCCATCTCGTATTTGTGCAGCAGGCCCTCGACGGGGCTGTAATCCATTTGGTTGCCGGGATCCTCCGAGCCCGCAAGATCCATCGTCTCGGCGGGGTCGGCCTTCACGATGCGCTGAATCGCGGCGCTGGTCCGGGCCAGCTCGTAGTAATGGCGCGTGATCTTCACGGGCATCCGGGCTTCCACGTCACGATCGGTGCCTTTGAGCGCTTGCAGGCGTGTCACCTCGTCCTTGGAGTAGAAGTTGAGCATGTCCTCCGGCGCCTTTTCGTTGAAGAAAGGGGCGAGCCCACTGATAATTTCGCGCTCGTAGCGGGTATCTTCGACGCTCTCGAGAAACTTCTGCTCGCGTTCGGTGGGGACGTAAGGTTGTGGTTGTGTCATTTTTCGGGCTCCGTTAGAAGGATTAGTGTCCCTCAATCAGTTCTCCATTTCAACGCCAGAATCCCCATCCTCCAAAAGCATTTTGTGGCGAAGGTCGATCGTGCGTCATCGACTCTGCAACTTTCAGGGTGTCCAACTGCTGAAAAAAAAACAATCGAGGCGCGCGCGATCGATGAGCGGTTGCAGCAGCAGGACTGAACGAAGCGAACGCCCCGCTTTTCTTGTCATCCTGAGTCGCGCAGACGACGAAGGACCTCACTTACTCGCGCGCTGCTTTTTCGAATCTGCTGGTGATCACGAAGCTCAGGTTTCGTGGGACGACTTCGCTTTCATCGAACGCCGTCCAAGACTGGCGAGATCCTTCGCCGGTCTGCGCGGCCCGGGATGACAGTCGCCGCGTTTTGGCGTAGGTAATGCGCCTCTATGGAATCCGTATACATCCTCGGCGCTGGCCGCACTGACTTTAAGCGTAATCTCAGAAAAGAAGGGAAAGCGCTCCGCGATGTGATCGTCGAAGCAGGCCAGGCCGCGCTGAAGGATGCGAAGATCGATCCGAAGCACATCGAAGCCGCGGCCGTGGGAAATTTCAACGCCGGGCAGTTCACGAAGCAGCTTCATCTCGGCGGGTTCGTGCCGGAGATCGATCCTGCTTTGCACGGCATCCCAACGATGCACACGGAGGCGGCCTGCGCGTCGGGGGCGCTGTCGGTATTGCTTGGCTCGCAATGGATCATGGGCGGCTTCCACGACGCGGTGCTCGTCGTCGGCGCGGAGCAGCAGAAGACGATGTCGGCTAAAGACGGTTCGGAATGTCTGGGCGCGGCGGCGGATTACCACGTGGAGCAGCCGGAATATGGCGACTTTATGTTTCCGAAGCTCTTCGGAAAGATCGCGCAGATTTATATCGAGAAATATGGCACGTCCGACAAAGAGCTCTCGTGGGTCGCGTACAAAAATTACGCGCACGCTCGGTTGAATCCGATGGCGCAGATGCGCGATGCGGATCTGACTTTCGACGCCGCCTCGCAGGTGTCGGATAAGAATCCAAGCGTTGCTCCGCCGCTAAAAGTCTCGGACTGCTCTCAGATCACCGATGGGGCCGCCGCGCTCGTGCTCGTCTCCGGGAAATACATGGACAAGATGGGGCTCGATAAATCGAAGCATCCTCGTCTGCTCGGCTACGGCAGCTCGACCGATTATCTGGCGCTGGCGAAGAAGGATGTGCCCACTTTTACGACAGCGAGCAAGGCAGCGGAAAAGGCTTTCGGGATGGCTAATCTGACGCCGAAAGACATGCATGGCGTGGAAGTACACGACTGCTTCTCGATTACGGAAATCTGCGCCTACGAAATCCTCGGCCTGGCTGAGCGGGGCAAAGGTGCAGAGCTGGCCATGAGCGGCGCGACGGCGTTGCCGCAAGTGCGCGGCGAGCACATCAAAGGCAACATTGGATGGGAGATTCCGGTCAATGCCGGCGGCGGTTTGATTGGCGACGGGCATCCTGTCGGAGCGACCGGCGTACGCCAAGTGGTGGAAGCTTATCAGCAAATGACCGAGCAGGCAGGCGCGCGCCAGATTCCGGGTTGCCAGCGTTATCTCACCTTCAACATGGGCGGCAGTCTAACGACAGCCGTGGCCATGGTGTGGGCGCGCGACTGATCCGTTAGGCGCGAAACTTCGCGCGCGCAGACAAAAAGCGGACGCGCGCGGCGTCTTCCTAATATGAGGAAGAACCATGCTTGCGAGCGTCTCGCTCCGATTTGCAATCGGGCGCGCGTCGCTGGCACATCGAAGCGTCGTCGCGGGGCGTGGAATATTTTTGAATCCAAACGCCGCGCTGCTGCATCTCATCAGAAGATGCAGGTAAAAGATTCAATGTCCGAAATCGTCGCTCTTGAGAGCAGACCCGTTAGGCTGGCGAATTCTCTTCCCGATTTCGGAACGGCGATTCCCGTTCTCGTAACGGCGCCTTCGATCTGGCGTGCTCGCAACAACTCGCAAAACACTGGAAGGCAGCAGTTTGCACGAAATAAACCTTCGCTGGCACGCATGATGCAATAGCCTTGAAACGTCAAACAAACCACACACCATGAACACCCCGACCTACACCGAACACGAAGAATCGACCTACGCCTTGCTCATGCGCTCGCAGGAAGAAGAGCGCAGCCTGCCGGAAACGGCGGTGTATTTGTTGCTCATTCTGACCATGGCCTTTTCGGTCTGGCAGACGGCGCAGCAGCGCTTCCAGCTCCCGAGCATCGGACTGCTTCAGGGCGCGTCCATCGTGCAAGCGGCGGAACCCAACAATTCCTCCGCCTAACGAAGAGTGCTCAGCGACCCGGGCGCATCACGGCCGCGCTCGGGCCTTGTGTCAGTGGCCGTCCTAAGACCGTTTTTGAAATTCACTTGCCTCACCCCCTGAAACTTCGGCTTGAGGGCGGGCCGACTCCATAACCCCACCACCATCGCGCTTATGTTTTTCCAAACCTTCTTCCAGGATCTCCGCATCGGGCTTCGTGTTCTCTTTAAAGAGAAGACGTTTTGCGTTCTCGCCGTCACGGTCCTGGCGCTCGGCATTTGCGGCGTGACGACGCAGTTCACGGTGGTGAACGCTTTTGTGCTGCGCGGCTTTTCGTTTCCCAATCCGGAGCAGCTGGTGAGCGTGGGGTTGATCGATCCGCAGGCGACCGACAACCAGAACAACAATGGCGCGGGCAACATTCCCTCGTCGATGGATTACGAGGACATCAAGGCGGTCCAGCGCTCGTTCTCGATGATGACCGGCTACCTGAACGGCTCGACCATCAACGTGACCTACAAAAACAACCCGACCCGCTATACGGGTGGTTACGTGACGGAGGATTTCTTCCGAATTCTCGGCGTTGCGCCGATCTTGGGCCGGGATTTTACGGCGGCGGACAATAAGCCGGGGGCGGAGAAAGTCACGTTGATCGGGCACGAAATCTGGCAACGCGATTTCAGTGGCGACCCGAACATCGTCGGCCAGGCCATCCGCATCAACGGGAAGGCGGCGACCATCGTCGGGGTCATGCCGAAGAACTTTAAGTTCCCGGTGGCGGAACAATTGTGGGTGCCGCTTTATAACGAATTCCCGATCAAAGCGCGGGGAGATCCCGCAGCGAATGGACCGGCCGTCATCGCGCGTCTCAATCCCGGCGTGAGCCTCGACCAGGCGAATCTTGAGTTGAAACAACTCGCGTCGCGGCTGGCGAAGGAATATCCGAAAACCAACGGCGACTTCAAGACTGCGAGCGTGCAGCCGTTGCTCAATACGTTCACCGGGCCGCAACTGCGCCAGACGATTTACGCCATGCTGGGCGCGGTCATCGTCGTACTTCTGATCGCGTGTGTGAATGTGATGAACATGCAGTTCGGCCGCGCCGCTCTGCGGGCCAAGGAATTGGCGATTCGCGGCGCGCTCGGCGCCACGCGGACGCGCATTGTCCGGCAGATGCTAACGGAAAGTCTGCTTGTTGCCTCGTTAGGCGCGATCGCGGGCGTTCTCATGGCCTACTGGTCGGTCGGATTGCTGGTGCGCGCGATGTCGGCCCTGCCTTTCCCGCTGCCGTATTGGGTCGTGTTCCAAATCGACGCGCCGGTTCTGGCGTTCACGGTCGGGATCACCCTGGTCGCGACGATGGTTTCCGGATTGATTCCCGCGCTGATGAGCGCCCGGGCAAATCCTGCGGAAGTGATGAAGGAGGGCGGACGGGGAAACTCGAATCGTTTCGTGAACGGCCTGACGCGGGTTCTGGTGGTGGGCCAAATCGCGCTCACTGCGTCGCTCCTGATCGCGGCTACGCTGCAAGTTAAGTCGGTCCGCAATCAAATCAAAGTGGACTACGGTTACGACGAGGACGCGGTCTACAGCGCGCGGATGGGATTGTTTGAGGGCGATTATCCCGACTCGGACGCGCGCCAGCAATTCTTCGTGCGCTCCCTGCGCTCGCTCCGGACAAATCCGGCGTTTGCCGATGCCGCGATGACTTCGCGTTTCCGGATGACGTTTGGAAATTTTGCTCAGTACGAAGTGGACGGTGCGACCTATGTGACGGATCGCGACCGGCCGCGCGGAAATTCCGAGGCGGTCTCGGATGGTTTCTTCACGGCGCTCGGTTTGAAGATTCTGGAGGGCCGCGATTTCACGATTGAGGACAACGACGCCAAACAGCCGGTCGCGATCGTGAACAGCACCTTCGCGCGGAAATATTTTGGAAACGCGAGCGCGATCGGGCGCCGCATCCGGCAGTTCAATCCCGCGCAGCTCGAAGAGTGGCGCACGATCGTGGGCGTGGTGCCGGATACGCTCATGCAAGGACCGTTCAATCAACAGACTGATGCCGCGGGCTTTTATATCCCGCTGCTCGGAACGCCGCCCGCGCCGCAATTCGTGACCGTGGTGGTGAAGCCGCGGCCCGGACAACGCGCCGATACGCTTGCGCCCACGCTCAGCCAGGCCGTCTCGCAGATCGACGCGAACCTGCCGGTTTACTTCGGCGGCACGCCGGCGCAGTTGCACGACGAGATTCTCGGGATCAATCGGATTACGGCGACGCTTTTCACGATCTTCGGGATCGCGGCGGTGCTCCTCTCGTCCGTCGGTTTGTATGGCGTGATGAGTTTCTCGGTGAATCAACGCACGCAGGAGTTCGGCATCCGCATGGCGCTCGGAGCGGATGCGCCGGTTATTCTGCGCATGGTGATGTCGCAAGGCGCATGGCAGCTCGTGATCGGTTTGTTTATTGGAATCGGCGGGACGGCGCTGTTGCTGCGCGCGATAGGGACTGAGGCGCTGCAGAATTTTCTTTTCCGGGTCAATACGTTCGACACGCTCTGGATTTACAGCGCGGTGGCGGCATTGCTCTCGGCGGTGGCGGCGCTCTCGTGTTTCGTGCCAGCGCGGCGCGCGACGCGGGTGAATCCGATCGTAGCCTTACGCGCGGAGTAGGCGGCAGGCTTTGCGATTGCTAGCGCGTCAGAAAATAGAGCGCGCCCAGCGCCAGGAGAAGAATAAGCGCGGTGATCCACCAGAGCGTTCTGATGCCGCCCGGCTTGACAGAGGAACCGAACTCGCTGCGCACGAAGTCATCGTAATCAAAATCCTCAGACGACTCTCCGAGCGCGTCGTGTAGGTCGGCATCGATGCGCCAACCGGAATTGTGATCGGCCCCACATTCGCGGCAGGCGAGCGCATTGCGCGACACCTCTTCGCCGCAGACCGGACAAATCTCGGGAGCTGGTAATGGGGAACGCTTGCTCATCTTGACCGCTGGAATGGCCGCTGCCAGCCTGCACGCATGCCGCAACGCGCGCGATATCTCTTTGTTTGCACGAACCGGCGCGCGGAAGGCAACGAGAAGGGGTCGTGCGCCGAGCTTGGCGAAGCTAGAGGCGCGCGTCTGCGCCTCGAGCTGTCTCGATCAATGCTCAGCCGGCGTGACCATTTTGGTGGAGCCCGATCATTTTTTCTACGGGCGGGTGACGGTGGCGGACGTGCCGGAGATCGTGGCCGCGATCGCGCACGGCGGGCGGGTGGAACGCCTCGTCATGTCCGCAGCGGATTTGTTGTAGCCGGGGTCGCCTATCCCGGCAGCGTGGGAAGCGCGCACCTTTCGCGTGGGAGACCATGAGCGGAGCGTTCGCGCGGCCGGGGTCGCCGACCCCGGCTACAACATCCGGAGACTTCGGCCCGGACGGAGAGGCGGTGACATCCGATTCGTAAGAGATGAAACGTTTCACCATTCTCCTGCTGTTTTTTTGCACCGTCGGTTCTTTGCTGGCTGATGACGCGGTGC
>JBDSNB010000047.1:0-5316 GCA_039915555.1 Chthoniobacterales bacterium
AGCAATATCGGGTGCGCAGCCTGGCCTGCGAAGGCGGGGCCGCGCTCTTCCGTTCGATGGTGGCACTGGGATTGATCGACCAGCTGAATCTGACGATTGCGCCCTGGCTTTTCGGCGGAAAAGGCGCGCCGACTCTGACTGGCTTGAGCGAGAAATTTTTCCCCGCGAGCGCGCGCTTCACCCTCACTGACATGCGCACGGTGGGCGACGAATGTTTCCTCACCTACCGCATCAAAACGCGCGGCGTATAGCGGGGATTCCAGCCGACCGGTTTGCGTTGCCTGCGCCTCGCCCGGATTGTCTTCCCTCACACCGATGCACACCGGAAACTCCATCATCATGCGCGCGCCGAAGCAGAAAATCTTCGAGACGGCGGCTAATCTCGAACGCTGGCCAGACTTTCTGCCGCATTATCGTTCCATCACGTATCTGGAACGCAGCCCGACGCGTAACCTGGTGGTGATGGCCGCCACCCGTTCCGGAATTCCCATTTCATGGACGTCTGAACAGATCATCGACCGCGATAAACTGGAGGTGCACTTCCATCATCTGAAAGCTTTCACCAAAGGCATGCGCGTCGTCTGGACGTTGACCGACACGCCCGAAGGTGTGCTCGTGCAGATCGTGCATAATCTGAAATTCCGCGTTCCCGCGCTCGCGCCGATCGCCGATCCGATTGTCGGCACTTTCTTCATCTCCTACGTCGCGGGCCAGACCCTGCGACACATGAAAACTTATCTCGAAGCGCGGGGTTAAACCGAGACTCATGCGAAACGGGAAGCAGCGACGCGCAGTCATCACAGGTATCGGTCCCATCACCTGCATTGGCACTGGCCGCGACGAATTCTGGCGCGGCCTCCGCGCGGAAAAGGGTGGCGTGCGGAAGATTTCCACCTTCGATACGACGTCGTTCCACGCCCACTGCGGCGGTGAGATCCGCGATTGGGTGCCGGAAGATCATTTTCCGCCACACCGTTTGAAGCGGCTCGATCGCTACGCGCAATTCGCCGTCGCCTCCGCGAAGATGGCGCTGGACGATGCGCGGCTGCCCTATTCGCGCGAGCAACCCCAGGACCGCGTCGGCGTGAGCTTCGGCACCGCGCTCGGAGGCATCGCCAACGCCGAAGCGCAGCATTCGCATTTTTTGAAAAAGGGAACGCGCGGCGTGAGGCAAACGCTTGCGTTGCAGGTCTTCGGGGGTTCCGCGCACACCAACATCGCGATCGAGTTCGGCTTCCGCGGCGTCGGCACCACCAACTCAAATAGCTGCGCCAGTGGCACGGTCTCGGTGGGCGAAGCGCTGCGCTACATCCGCGATGACTTTGCCGACGTCATCATCGCCGGCGGCGCGGAAGCCCCGCTCAGCCCGCTCACGTTTGGCGCCTTTGCCATTATCAAAACGATGAGCCAATGGACCGGCGACCCCGCCGAAGCCTGCCGTCCGTTTGATCTCACACGTGACGGATTCGTGATGGGCGAAGGCGGCGCCTCGCTCGTGATCGAGGAACTGGAACACGCGCAGAAACGCGGCGCGCATATCTACGCGGAGGTGCTCGGTTACAGTTTGAACAACGATGCGTTTCACATGACGTCGCCATTGCCCGGCGGCGAATCCTGTATCCGCGCGATCCACGACGCGCTGGCCGACGCGCAGCTCGCACCTGAGCAAATCGATTACGTCAACGCGCACGCCAGCTCCACGCAATTAAACGACAGCACGGAGACGATGGCCTTGAAGCAAGTTTTCGGCGCGCACGCCGAGCGCATGCTGGTTAGCGGGACAAAAGCATTCACCGCGCATCCGCTCGGCGCGACCGGCGCGATGGAGGCGGCGATTTGCGCGCTCGCCTTCGAGCATGATTGGGTTCCGCCCACCTTGAATTTCGAGCATCCTGATCCCGCGTGCGATCTGGATGTGGTGCCAAATCACGGTCGCGCGGCGAAGTTGAACTACGTGCTCAGCAACTCCTTCGGTTTCGGCGGGATCAACTCGTGCATCGTCTTAGGGCGCTACTCCGATTCTGGGTAGCGCAGCCGGCACAGTGCGGCAGCCTGCCGGACTGATCTGATGAACGAGCCACGAAGGTGGATGGCCCGATGCTCTATATCCACGCCGCCCACCTGTTTTCGGCAAGCTGCCGAAAACAGCAGGCTGGCAGCCTGCGCTACCCAGCAGATCGGTCGTCATCTCCCAACAAATCCGGCCGGTTCTCGCGCGTGCGCTTGAGTGCCTGCTCTTTCCGCCACGCGGCAATTTCTGCGTGATTTCCTGAGAGCAAAATATCCGGCACCTTCCAGCCGCGAAAATCGGCGGGCCGCGTGTAGTGCGGCGCTTCCAGCAACCCTCCGGCAAAGCTCTCTTCCACCGCTGACAACTCGTGCCCCAACACTCCCGGCAGCAAACGCACGATCGCGTCCACTACGACGACCGCCGCAATCGCCCCATTAGTCAGCACATAATCCCCGATCGAAATCTCCGCATCGACCAGGTGTTCCGTCACACGATGATCGATTCCCTCATAGTGCCCGCAAATGATAATGAGATGCGATTCCTGAGAAAACTCGATCGCCATCTCCTGCCCAAACCGCCGCCCCGCAGGCGACATGAGGAGGATTTTTGATTTCTGATTTGAAAGCCCGGCCGTTGCTTCGCATCCGTTACGGCTGATTTCAGATTTCAGTTCCTCCACCGCCGCAAACACCGGCTCCGCCTTCATCACCATTCCCTGCCCGCCACCGAAAGGCGCGTCATCCGCCATGCGATGCTTATCGGTCGTCCACTCGCGCAGGTCGTGAACGTGCAACTCCAGCGCGCCGCTCGCTTGCGCGCGCTTCATCATGCTCTCGCTCAGCGGCGCCCGGCAGATTTCCGGGAAGAGCGTCAGGATGTCGATGCGCATGGAAAACAGAACGTCGAACGCCAAACGCCGAACGTCCAACGCCGAACGCGAGCGTGGCAAGCTCTCGAACTACTCGATGATCTCGAGCGTGGCCCGCTGACCGTGTCGATCGGCCGAACTGGCCAGCAAGGCGCGAATCGCCTGGATGGTCTGGCCGTTGCGGCCAATGACGCGCCCGACGTCGGTTTGCCGCATCGCGATTCGGAAAAGGGTGAGATTCCCGTTCGACATCTCGGAGATAATCACCTCGTCGGGAAACTCGACCAGATAGCGAATGACGAATTCTAGAAACGGTTTCACGAGATTAATTGGAGGGACAGGCGCCGCCCCGTCCAGTCAAAATCAAAACACAACGCCACGGCGGGCGTCTCTCCCCTAGGCCTCTGCGGTCACCGCAGGCTGCGGCGCGGCCGCGACCGCGCGGTTCTGTTTGACCAAACTGCGGACGGTGTCGGATGGCCGCGCGCCTTTGGAAATCCAATGCTCGATCCGATCGAGTTTAAGGGCGCTGTTGTGATCTTTTTTCTTCGGGTCGTAGGTGCCCACGATCTCGATGAATTTGCCGTCACGCGGGCTGCGGCTATCGGCCACCACCACTTTGTAATACGGGGAATTTTTTGCGCCTTCTCGGCGTAGTCTGATTGAAACTGACATATCGTTAATTTTTCATTCGCGCCATTTGCGCCATCATCTTCTTCATTTTCCCGGCGTTCTTCATCATCTTCCGCATCTGATTGAAACGCTGGAGCAGATCGTTCACTTCCGTGACCGTGCTGCCGCTTCCATCTGCGATGCGCCGCCGCCGCCGGGCATTTAAAATGTCGGGCCGCGCGCGCTCCTCGCTCGTCATCGAAAGCACAATTGCTTCCGTGCGTTTGATCTGCTTCTCGTCAACCGAAAGGCCCTGCACGTTACTCATGCCGGGGATCATGCCAAGGATATTCTCCAGCGGCCCCATCTTCTTCATCATTTTGAACTGGGCCAGGAAATCGTTGAAATCGAAGGAGGCGGTCCGCAGCTTCTTCTCCATCCGCGCGGCTTCCTCCTCGTCGAAGGCTTCCGCGGCCTTTTCCACCAGGCCGAGGATGTCCCCCATCCCGAGGATCCGACCCGCGAGACGGTCCGGCACGAAGACTTCGAATTGATCGAGCTTTTCGCCTACACCGGCGAATTTGATCGGGCGCTGCGTGACCTCGCGCATCGAGAGCGCAGCGCCGCCGCGCGCATCGCCATCGAGCTTCGTCAAAATGATACCCGTCAACCCGAGCGCATCGTTGAAATGGGTGGCCACACTGACGGCCTGCTGGCCCGTCGCGGCGTCGGCCACGAGAAGAATCTCCTGGGGCTTGAGGAATTCCTTGAGCTGCTTGATCTCCTCGATCAGCGCCCCATCGATTTCCTGCCGCCCCGCCGTATCGAAAATTTGCACGTCGCCCGTTTGCGTCTTCGCCCATTCCAGACTCGCCGCCGCCGAACGGCGCACATCCTTCTCCTCGGACGGCGGCGTGTAAACCGGCACGTCCACCTGACCCGCCAGCGTCGCCAACTGCTGGATCGCGGCCGGACGATGTAAATCGGACGCGATCAAGAGTGGCCGGCGCCCCTGTTTCTTGAGCAGCATGGCCAGCTTGGCCGACGAGGTCGTCTTGCCCGCGCCATTCAACCCCACCATCAAAATACGCGCCGGCTTTTCGAGATTCAGCGGCGAAGCATCACCGCCGAGCAAAGTCGTCAGCTCATCGTGAAAAATTTTCACCATCTGCTGACCGGGAGTGATGCTGCGCAGCACTTCCTCGCCCAGCGCCTTCTCCTTCACCCGCGCGATAAAACGCTTCGAGACCTGAAAATCCACATCGGCATCGAGTAACGCCAGCCGAACCTGCCGGAGGGCGTCGTTGACATTTGTCTCCGAGATCGCGCCCTGCCCGCGCAGATCCTTGAAAATATCCTGAAGCTTGTCGCCGAGTTGAGAAAACATGCGGGCGTGACTGGTAGCACGGGAACGCCCCTCCTGCCAGACGGCGGACACTCGGCAATTTTGGCGGCGCGATTGTGTTGCTCTGCGGAGGCGAGATCGTTATTGAATGCGGTCGACGATGACTTCCGCCACTTTGCCGCGCCGCTCATTTGGTCAAACGATGCGACCGGACATATGGTGGGCGCAGCCGCTCCTGATCTTTCTCGGGTTTGCGGCGTTTATCCTTTACTCGACCTGGGCGGCGTTTCAGGGAGCGTATTACCACTTCGGCCCGTACCTCTCGCCGTTTTACTCGCCGGAGATTTTCGGCGCGTCGACGCATAGTTGGTTCGGACCGAAGCCGAACTGGTGGCCGGGCTGGCTCTTGTTCTCTCCCGCTTTCTTGATCCTGTGGGCGCCGGGCGGGTTGCGGTTGACCTGCTATTACTATCGCGGGGC
>JBDSNB010000222.1:0-10570 GCA_039915555.1 Chthoniobacterales bacterium
TTCGCCTTTGAACTCGCGAACGGTGGCCAGGTTTCGATCGTGAACCGGCTCGACCGCGAGACGAGTGGTCTCGTGCTGGTGGCGAAAACCGCGGCCGCCGCGAGACAGTTCGGCCTCCTCATGCAGAAGGGGCAAATCGCGAAGGAATATCTCGCGCTCGTCTGGGGTTGGCCCGAGTGGGATACGCAGTTGGTCGACGCGCCGTTGCTGCGTCAGGGAACGCAACGCGCGTCCGCGATTTATCTCAAACAAGCGATTCATCCTGCAGGTTTGGCCGCGCAGACGGAGCTGCGCGTCGAGCGTCGCTTCCGGCGGGAAACCAGCGCGGGGAGCGAGTTCGCGCTCGTCCGCGCGATCCCGCTGACTGGCCGGACCCATCAGATTCGGGTGCATCTCGCGTCCCTCGGTCACCCGCTCGTGGGCGACAAGATTTACGGCCCTAACGAACAGTGGTATCTGCGTTTCATCAAGACGGGGTGGACGCCCGAGCTGCAGGACGCGCTGCTCCTGCCGAGACACGCGCTCCATTCCGCCCGGCTCCGGCTGAAAGGAATCGGCGACTGGCAGTGCGATCTTCCGCCCGACCTGCGCGCCTGGTGAGAGTCCTCTTACGCGTCGCGCAGGGACGTGGCTACAACACTTCGATGTTCGCGAAGCGGATCACCTTGCCGGCGAAATCGTGGTGGGTCGAGAGCTGCAGTCCCCCGAATTTTTCGTATTTCTCCCACGTGGAATGCATCACCGTTTCCGGCTTGGGGAGGTAATCCCACGCACGCACCAGCTTCGTCTGCGGATCGATGTAGAGCAGATATTGATCGCCTGGCGTGAGGCCGACCTGCGCGAAACTCAGCCGCAACGTCTCGCACTTCACGCCTTCGCTTTCCTTCTGCCCTTCGGCCGTCAGCGTCACCCCTTTGTCCAAAACTTTCAGCGGCGCGAGCAGCCAGTAGGCGTCGTTAACCCAACGGGCATACGCCGCCTTCCCCTCCTCGTCCGACGCCGGATCGTAGAGATTCACCGTCACGTCCTTCCCTTTCCATTGCACGCGATCGGTGCCTGCCTCGACGTCCCAATCATGCTCCGCCTTCGCGAGTTCCTTCCCGTTTTCCTCCACAATGAAGGTGAAACGAATTTTTTTAACCTGCGACCAACTCTCACCGCCGCTCGCTTTCCAGACCTCCTGCGCCAGTTGTTGCGCCTTCCCATCAGCCTCCTGCGCAAAGAGCTGCGTCGCGGCGGCAAGGGACAGGATTGTGACGAGCAGCAGGCGGAGATTCATGGAACGCAACCTGCCAGCGCGCCGTCGCATTGCAATCACCCTTGCCCGCCATATCGTAGCGCCCCGTATGAAGGGTCGCCGCTTTTTCCTCGCCTTTTTAGTGTTCGCCTCCCTCCTGCCGTGCGCCCGTGCTGGCAGTGAAGCGGTCTCGCCACATCTGCGCGATCCGGGCCAACTGGACGCGCCCTCTTTCGAAATGGCCGCGGAGACTTCCTACCTTTGGGGCTCGCTGGCGAATCCGAACAGTTATGAAGTCGGGGCGCAATTCATCACCGCGCGCTGGCGTTTGGGCACAATCGATCGGCCCGGCTGGATGCGCGGCTATAATCAGATCTACGCGCTCGCCATGGCGGAGCCGATCTTGCGGGGCCCGGAAAATTTCTACTACGGCATCTCCGTCGGGCTGCGTTACAACTTCGTGCAACCCGGCAGCCGCTGGCAGCCTTATATTTCTGGCGGCGTTGGCCTCGGTTGGATCGACAGCCACTCCGACATTTACGGTGCGCAGGGTCAGGACTTCACTTTCAACATCCTGAGCGCGGTCGGCGTCTCCTACAAAGTAAACGATCACGTGAAGATCAGCGTCGGCGCGCTCTATGAGCATCTTTCAAACGCCGGGCAGACCGATCCCAACCCCAGCCTGAACCTCTTCGGACCGCAGATCGGCCTCACCTACTCCTTTTAAAGGACCAACTTTGCATGTCGGCTAACGAGGAAAACGTCTTGGTGGTGCGGCGCAGTCTGTTCGACGAACTGGGCAGCTTTCACGGCTTGAACTTCGAAGTCGGCAAGTATCTCGACGCCCTGCTCTCCCGCGGAAACAACTTCTTCCTCCCGCGCGCCGCCGCGGAGATCGATCCGTCGCACAAGCAGATCATTCCCTACGCCCTGCTCGTGCACGGAGAAACCGTCCTGCATTACGTCCGCGGAAAAAAAGCCGGAGAGCAGCGGCTCGTCTCCAAGGGCTCGATCGGCATCGGCGGTCACCTGAACGACACCGACGAATCGCTCTTCGCCTGGGATGAAAACGCCTACCGCGCCGGCGTGGAACGCGAGGTGAACGAAGAGTTGAAAATCGAAACCGCCTTCGAAGATCGCATCGTCGCGCTGTTGAACGACGACACCACGGAAGTGGGCCGCGTCCATCTCGGCATCGTCCACATCTTCCAACTCGCCGCACCAAAGGTGCAGAAACGCGAAGCCATGATCACGAATCTCGCCTTCCTCACGAAGGAAGAACTCGGCGCGCGTCGCGAGCAATTGGAGAGCTGGTCGCAGATTTGCCTCGACCACATCGATCAACTGCTGCGCCCCGCGTAAGCGACGTTACGGCGTAGCGGCTGGGGCCGACGGCGACTCCGCCGCAGCGGGCACCGCACTCGGCTCCGGCGCGACCGGCGCCTCGTTCCAAGTCACATTTAGGTAATCGATTTCCCAATGCCCGCGCGGCTGCGAGACCGCGATGTCCACTTCCGCCGATCGCGCCGGATATTTCAGATGGGCCCGAAACTGCCCGCGCGGATCGAAGAAGCGGGAGGTAAAAGTCACTGTTCCCTCCATTTTGAAATCGGGCGTGGGCGTTCCCATTTCGCGCAAATAATAAACCATCCGCTCGCGATACGAGGGCGGATATTGAGTCTGCGATTCCGGAGACCAGCGCGCATCGATAAAGCGCAAATCGAACTGCATCACCAGGCGCGTGACCGCTTCCCGCGCGAACGTCCGGGCTTCCGCTTCGCTGACTTTGTTCGCATTCTGCAGCCACCAAAATCCGCCACCGAGAATCGCGAGCACGATGAAGAGGAGCACCAGCACACTCCCGCGTTCGCGCTGCTGATTGAGCAATCTCATGTTCCTTCTCCGGTCTCGTCTCCGACGGCTATTTTGGGACGCGCCCGCCGCTGATGATTTCGCCGCCGCGGATATAAACCCGGCGCGCCTGTTTCCCGGTGTACATCCCAAATTTGTTTCGCGAATTCACTTTGAAATCCACGAAGTAACCGACAAACGTCTCGCCACTGGCCGCCTTCACGGTCACTCCGCGGGGTTCCATCAGCCACTCGATTTCGGCGCTCGCCGGATCGATCAATTGCTCACCCAGCCAGCGTGTAATGATTTCCTTGTACGCGATGGGATAAACGCCATACTTCTCCGTCCGCTTTTTGGACTGCGCGAAGGTCGGCACGGCGCTCGTCAGCAGTAGCGCCACGGAGCACAAGATCAACATCATGGTGCGTCCGAACATGGAAACACCCTACCTGCGTCCGCCGCGCAAGTCGAGCGTTGTAGTTAGGCGACGGCCCTATCGGGCGTCTGTGCCAGACGCCGCCGCGCCCGAATCCGCCTACCGCTGGTCAATCGGCACCACCGTCTTCCCCACCGGCTCGCCGACGTATTTGCTCAGCGGCCGATAGAGTCGGTTGTCTTCCAGCTGCTCGAGAATATGCGCGCACCAACCCGACGTGCGCGCGATCGCGAAGACCGGCGTGAAGAGATCCGTTGGAATGCCGAGCGAGTAGTAAACGGTGGCCGAATAGAAATCCACGTTCGCGTTCAGCCCCTTCTTCTCCTTCATCAACTGCGCAATCCGCTCCGACATCTTGATCCACTTCGGCTCGCCAAGCTGGCTGCTGAGCTTCACCGCCATCTTCTGCAAGTGCGGGGCGCGCGGGTCGAGCGTCTTGTAAACGCGGTGCCCGATGCCCATGATCTTTTTCTTCTGCGCGAGCTGTTCTTCGACGTAAGCATCCACCTTTTCCGGCTCGCCGATTTCCTCCAGCATCTGGATCACGCCTTCGTTCGCCCCGCCGTGCAGCGGACCTTTCAAGGTTCCAATCGCCGACGTCACCGCCGAGTAGATGTCGCTCAAGGTCGCGATCGTAACTCGCGCGCTAAACGTCGAAGCATTCATCCCGTGATCGGCATGCAGCACGAATGCCACGTCCAGCGTGTCGGCGGCTTCCTGGGTCGGCGCTTCGCCGCTCATCAAGTAAAGAAAATGGGCGGCCTCGCCGAGATCGTCGCGCACCGGCGGCAAATCCTTCCCCTGCCGCGCGCGATGAAAATAGGCGGCGATCACGCCAATCTTGGCCGTGATGCTGCGCGCCCGGCGCAAGTTCACCTCCGGCGTTTCCTCTTTTCCTATATCGGGATCGTAAAGCCCAAGCATCGAGACCGCGGTGCGGATCACGTCCATCGGGCCCGCATCTTTCGGCGCCGTCTTTAAAAAATCGATCACGCCCTCGGGCAAAGTGCGCTCTCCCGCGAGAATCCCGCGGCACTTTTCGAGCTCCGCGCGATTGGGCAGCTTGTTGTTAAATAAAAGGTAAACGACCTCCTCGTAGCTGACCTTCCCGGCCAGCTCATTGATGTCGTAACCGCCGTAAACGAGCTGCCCTTTATCGCCCACCACGGCACTGAGCCGGGTGGAATTTGCGATCACGCCTTCGAGGCCTTTGATAACTTCCGCCATCGCCTACTTTCGCCCTTTCATCGTTTGAAGCAACGTGTCCGCCATCGTGGCCGGCGTCTCCGCCACCGCGATGCCGGCCGCTTTCAGTGCTTCGATCTTGCCTTCGGCCGTTCCTTTTCCTCCGGAAACAATCGCGCCCGCGTGGCCCATTCGTCGCCCCGACGGTGCCGTCGCCCCCGCGATAAACGCCGCCACCGGCTTCTGGCAGTTGTCCTTGATCCACTCTGCCGCTTCTTCTTCCGCGGAGCCGCCGATCTCGCCGATCAAGATCATGGCGTGCGTCTCGGGATCGTCGTTGAAAAGCTTCACCGCATCGAGATGCGACATCCCGTTGATCGGATCGCCGCCGATCCCGATGCAGGTCGATTGCCCGTGGCCACGCGAGGTCAATTGCCAGACCGCTTCATACGTCAACGTCCCGGAGCGCGAAATCACGCCCACGTTGCCCGGCTTGTGAATGTAACCCGGCATGATGCCGATCTTGCATTCGCCCGGCGTGATGATGCCCGGACAATTCGGCCCAATCAGCCGGCTCTTCTTCCCCTCCATCTGCGCTTTGACGCGCATCATATCCATCACCGGAATGCCTTCCGTGATGCAAATTACGAGCTCCACGCCAGCGTCCGCCGCCTCGAGAATGGCATCGCCCGCCCCCGCCGCTGGCACGAAAATAACCGACACATTGCAACCCGTCTGCGCGCGCGCTTCTGCCACGGTGTCGAACACCGGGACCTTCTCCTCGAACTTCTCGCCGCCGCGGCCAGGCGTCACACCCGCGACCACGTTCGTGCCGTACTCCATGCATTGCTTCGCGTGGAATCCGCCGGTCTTGCCGGTCAATCCCTGAACCAGGAGGCGCGTATTTTTATCGACCAGCACAGACATCGTTAGGCCACCTTCCTCTTGTGGAGCATGAGCGCATTGCCATCCGGATCGAGCACCATGCTAAAGCGGCAAACCGGCGAATCCATCGGCTCCATCGTGATCCTGGCGCCGCTCTCTTTGACTCGTGCGGTCAAAGCATCCACGTCCTCCACTTCGAACGCAGCCAGCGTTCCGCCCGTGGCCGGCCGCCAGCGTTCACCGTAGTCCGCGATCATCAATGTGCCGGAGCCCACGTCGTATTCGAGATTGTTCCCTTCAGCCTCCGAAGTGGGTTTCAACCCGAGCACGCCCTCGTAGAACGCGCGCGCCCGCAGCAGATCGGTCACCGGCACCCCGACGAAAGCGAATTCCTTGATCACGCCGATGTTCCCTTCTCTGCTTCGGTTTTTAATTTGTGGATCACGATCTTGTTTCCATCCGGATCCTGGATCGCCGCCATCCGGCAAACTGGCGAATCAAATTGATGCAACGGAATCTTCCGTTCTTCCAGGCGCGTGATCGCGTCCTCCAGACTCTCCACCTCCAGCGCCACGCTCGTTCCTTGATCGGACGGCTTCCATTGGTCTCCGATGAAGGCGATCGCCAAGGTGCCGCTGCCGATCGAATACTCCGTCCACATCTCGCTCGTCATTTCCGGGTCCGGCTGCAAGCCGAGCACGCCTTCATAAAACTCACGCGCGCGCTTCATGTCCGTCACCGGGATTCCAGTAAATGCGATCGCGTTGATCTTCATTGGGTCTCCGCCGCCTTCACGGCTTTTTGCGCGGCGTCGCCCAGATCGTCGGCGGTCTTGACCGGCAATCCGGAGTCCGCGATGATCTTCTTGCCGGCGTCCACGTTCGTCCCTTCGAGTCTAACAACGAGGGGCACCGGCAGGTTCACCGCCTTCACCGCATTCACGATGCCTTGCGCGATCACGTCGCACTTCATGATCCCGCCGAAAATGTTTACCAGGATGGCCTTCACGTTCTCGTCCGAAACGAGAAGCTTGAACGCTTGCGTGACCTGTTCCTCCGTCGCGCCGCCGCCGACATCGAGGAAGTTCGCCGGGCTGCCGCCGTAAAATTTAATGATATCCATCGTCGCCATCGCGAGGCCGGCGCCGTTCACGAGACAGGCGATGTTGCCGTCGAGGCCAATGTAGTTGAGCCCATACTTCGACGCCTCGACTTCACGCGGATCTTCCTCGCCGGTATCGCGCATCGCGGACACTTCCGGATGGCGATAGAGCGCGTTGTCGTCGAAATTAAATTTCGCGTCCAGCGCCAGCACCTCGCCCTTATCGGTCACGACGAGCGGATTCACTTCCACCATCGAGCAATCGAGCGCGAGGAATGTCCGATACAAACCATCGAACAACTTCGCCGCCGGCTTGATCTGCTCCGAGGTGAACCCGAGCTGCTTCGCCAATTTCCGCGCCTGATAAGGCTGCAATCCAGCCAGCCGATCCACCGGTTCGCGCAAAATCTTCTCCGGCGTTTTCTCCGCCACCGACTCGATCTCCACCCCGCCTTCGGTACTCGCCACGATCATTGGCCCGCCGGTCGCGCGATCGACCAGGATGGCAAAATAAACTTCGCGCTCGATCTCCACCGACTTTGCCACCAGCACCGTATTGACCACGCGGCCCGCCGCGCCGGTCTGATGTGTCACCAGCGTTTGACCGAGCATCTTCGAAGCGAGTTCCCGCGCTTCCGCCGGCGACTTGCAGAGATGGACGCCGCCCTTGAAACCGTTCGCGAAAGTCCCCTTCCCCCGCCCGCCCGCGTGCACCTGCGCCTTCACCACCAGATCCTCGGTCCCGAGATCACGGGCGGCTTGTTCGGCTTCGTCCGCGGTGCGGGCAGCTTTGCCTGGCGGCGTCGCCACTCCAAATTTCTGCAGCAGCTCCTTGGCTTGATACTCGTGGATGTTCATGCGCGAAACGTCAGCGCTCCACTAAGCCGTCTAACCGCACGGGCGGCAATCGTTTTTCTTTTTCAACCGCAGATTACGCGGGTGCCGCAGAGGGGAGAGGTCGCACGACGAAAAAATTTGGGGCCATCGTTCCTTCAAAAAGGACTTCGAGCTCAGCGAGCAACGAAAAGGCGGACGGCGTCGAGCCAGTGCGCTTTACATTGTGTAAAGCGTGCTTGACTTCTCAAAAACCCACTCCATACTCGTCTCATGAAAACACGTCTCTACATTGCCGCCTCGGCGTTTACCCTCAGCTACGGCGCTGCGGCCTTCGTCGCTCGGCAGAATCTCGGCCTCGGCTGGGGCATCGCCGCCACCGTCGCCGCCGTCCTTGCCTTCGGTTGGTTTATCGTGGAAGAAGTCTCCGTCTTGAGGAATTGCCTGGATGAACTCCAGCGCCGCATCCAATTGGAAGCGATCGCGCTCGGCTTCTCCTTCTTCACGCTGTTCCTCATCGGTCTCGGCTGCCTCCAACGCTTCGTCATCCTCTCTCCCGCTGATTGGAGTTACCGGCACATCTGGCCGTTCGCCGCGCTCTTCTACGTCATCGGGATCGTGATCACGAAAGCGAGGTATCGTTGAAGAACCGGCTCAAAGTCCTGCGCGCGGAGCGCGATTGGTCGCAAGCCGAACTCGCAGAGCGCCTCGGCGTCTCGCGGCAAACGATCAACGCGCTCGAAATGGAAAAATACGATCCCAGCCTGCCGCTCGCGTTTGCCATTGCCAGGCTCTTCGAGTCCACCATCGAAGACATCTTCACGCCGCCGGTGGAGTAAGCGCGGCGTCTCCATCGAGAGCGTCTGGGAGTGCGCCAACCCTCCGGCGACTTTCGGCCGGCACTGATAAACGCTGCGCTCTTACTTCGCTCCCGGCAGACCCGCTCCCGCGATCTTCTTCTTCGGCGGCGCGGCGGCGATCGCCGCTTCGAGCGAAGCAATATCAATCGGTTTCGTGAGATGGACATAAAACCCACTCTGCCGGCTGCGCGCAATGTCGTCGTCCATCCCGTAGCCGCTCAGCGCGATGCCGGGGAGACGATGCGCGGCCCGCAGGTCGGCCATCAACTTGTGACCGTCGCCGTCGGGCAAACCGAGATCGGAGATGACGAGGTCGTGCTCGCCGCTGGCCGCATTCTCGCGCGCGGCGGCGGTGGTTTCGACCGCGGTCACGATGTGGCCGCGGCGTTCGAGTAATTGTGCCAACGTGAGGCGAGTTTGCTCGTGATCTTCCACGAGCAGGATGCGGCGCGTGATCGGCGCGACCGCCGTGGGCGCCACCGGTGTCGGCTCCGCTTCGGCACAGAGTTCGGCGGATTCGAGCGGGAACTCGATCCGGAAGGTGGCGCCCTTGCCGCGCCCGGCGCTGAGGGCCTCGATGCGACCGTGCTGCAACTCGACGAGACGCCGCGTGATGGCGAGCCCGAGCCCGATGCCGCCGAAGCGATGCCCGCGATCGTGTTCCTCCTGAATGAAAGCGTCGAAAACGGTGCCGAGCATCTCGGGCGCGATGCCGATGCCGGTGTCGGTGATCTCTACCGTGAGCGCGCCGGGGTTGTCCTCGGCGTTACAAGTGGTAACGCTGATGGCGCCGCCGCGAGCCGTGAACTTGACCGCGTTCTTGAGCACGTTCCAGAAAATCTGCTGGAGCCGAACGGCGTCGGCTTCGATGCAATTGTGCTTCGCGGCGAGGTTGAAAGTGATTTCGAGTTCGCGCTCCTCGGCGTCGCTGCGCACGATTTCGTAGGCGTTGCGGAGCGCGATGTGGGCGTCGATCGGGCGGAGCTCGAGCCGGAGTTTGCCGCCCGTAATGCGGGTGATATCGAGCAGGTCGTCCACCAGTTCCGCCTGGAGCGCGATGCCTTTCGCGATGACGTCGATATCAGAGCGGACCCGCGCGGGCAATTCAGCATCTCCCGCCAGTGAAGTGGCAAGCAGAAGTGCGGGATTCAACGGCGTGCGCAGCTCGTGCGAGAGCGCTGCCAGGAAATCATCTTTCGCGCGCGTAGCCGATTCCGCGCGGCTCTTGGCGGCTTCGGCGCTGATGCGCGCGGCTTCTGCGGTTTCGAAAAGGCGACGGGCGCGGGCTTCGCTTTCGCGCAACTCCGCCTCGTGATTTTTCTGGTCTTCGATGTCGGTGTTAGAGCCAATCCACATCGTGACTTCGCCCCCCGCATCCCGCATCGGTAAGGCGCGGCTCAGGTGCCAATGATACTCGCCGTCCGCGCGCCGAAAGCGGTGCTCAATATTGAATGGTTGATTCGTCGCCACGGCGTTTTGCCATTGGCGGACCGTTTCATCCGTGTCCGCGGGGTGGATGAACTGCAGCCAGCCCCAGTCGCGAATTTGTTCGAAGGTGAGGCCGGTAAATTGCATCCACTCCCGATTGAAATAATCCACCTCGCCGCTCGTTTTCGCGGTGAAGATTTTCTGCGGCATCGATTCGGCGAGGAAACGAAAACGCTCCCCCGCTTCCCGCACTTTCGCTTCCGCCTCCTTCCGCTCCGTAATGTCGATGCACGTGGTGATCGCACCCCGCAATTCGCCCTCGCGGTAAACCGGGTAGGACCAATACTCGACCGGGATGGCCTCGCCCTGCAGCGGATAAAAACACTCGTCGTCCACATGACACGCCTGGCCGGTCTGCGCCGTCAGGTAGATCGGGCATTGCGCGACCGGATAATTCGCTCCGTTCGCCCGCGTATGATGGATCACATCGTGCAGCTTTTGTCCGATCACATCCTCCACGCGCGCGAAACCCATCATGCGGACGAAGGCGGAATTGCAAATGGTGGTGTGCCCATCCCGATCGATTCCGTAAAACGCCTGCTCGGTTGAATCGAGCATCAAGCGGAGATATTCCTCGCTCGCACCTTGCGCCTGGATCGCCTTCTCCAGCTCGGCGGTGCGAGCGGCCACGGTCAGTTCGAGGTCACGCGCATGGCGCGATTTTTCCAGCGCATAACGAATCGCCCGCTCGAG
>JBDSNB010000089.1:0-2487 GCA_039915555.1 Chthoniobacterales bacterium
GATCGCTCCCCCGAGGACGATCGCCAGCCCCGCAAGCCCGACCGCGCCCCACACTTCGGTGCTGCCCCGGAGCAAAATCGTCGCGGCATCCGGCCGATCGTGAGCGTCATAAAAAGTAAAGAACTCCCGGCCATAGCGAATCCAGACCGGCAGAAACATGAGTGCCGCCGTGAAACCCGCGCAGAGCCCGAGAGGAATGATCACAGTCCGCCACGGTTTGCGCTCCGCCGCACCATACAAAACCATCGCCAGCGGAACGATCATCGCGCCCGATGTGATCCGACAACCGATCGCCAAACCCAGGAGCACGCCGCACAGAATCGGGCGGCGCTCGAGCGCCGCGTAGAATGCCCAAAGCACAAACGCAATCGCCCACACGTAATCCTTCGCGGTCACGCTGTTGAGAAAAAATACCGGGGTCGCAGCCAGGGCCAACGCCAACAGAAAAGCGTCGCGACATTCCAGCCTCCGCGCGACCAACCAGGCAGCGATCACCGCCGCCACGCTGAACACCGCGCTCAGCGCATTCAATCCGACCGCTCCGAAACTGCGCACGAACGCGCAGGTGATCTCATGCACCGGATACCCCGGAAACCGCGAAACTTCGTAAACGTGAGTCTGCGCGATTTGTCTCGCGGCCCGGGCCACGCGCCAGGCATCGACATTCTCGCCGTAGCCAGCGCTCAGAAACGGCACACGGCTCACGGCGACAACCGCGGCCCAGGAAGAGGATGAGCAACGATGTTCGCGTGCGCGTCGAAAGCATCGCCGTAGCACCTATCACCCATGGAGTCCGGTGTCGCGCTGAAACCAGAACGCCCAAATTACCGGTTGTCAGGCGGGCGAGAATCCGCGACTTATCTGCCGCGGGTTTCCCGGGGCGGAACGAACAGACTCCCCGTGTGCGGCCTGGCATTCCGCTCCCGAATAACGAAGTGACCTTATGAACGAAGCAGAGATTCAGCGGCAGAAGGAAATCAAGGAAGCGGAGGAGTTGCTCTTCACCGGGCATCAGGCGCTCGGGTTTGCGAAGGGACTTTTTCTCGGACAATTCGTGGCCGATTGGGCGATGCCCTATCCGCGCCACTCGGCGGCGCAGCAGAAGGAACTCGATCGGGCGCTCGCCGAAGTGCGGCAGTTTTTCGATGCGGAATTGAAGCCCGATGAGATTGATCGCGAGGCGGACATCCCGCGGAACGTGATCGAGGGCTTGTCGCGGACAGGTGTGCTGGGGATGACGGCGCCGAAGGAGTTTGGCGGACGCGGTTTCACGCAAATGGCATACTGCCAGGTGCTGGAGGAACTCGGCGGGCGGTGCGCATCGACGTCTGTTTTCACGAACGCGCATCACTCGATCGGCATCCGCGCTCTGTTGCTCTTCGGCACGTCGGAGCAAAAGCAGAAATGGTTGCCGCCCCTGGTGAGCGGGGAGCAACTGGCGGCGTTTGCCTTGACCGAACGCGAGGCCGGTTCTGATGCGGCGAATGTGCAAACCACCGCCACGCCGAGCGCGGACGGCTCGCATTTCGTTTTGAACGGCGAGAAGCGTTACATCACGAACGCTTCCATCGCGCAGGTGCTCACGGTGATGGCGCGCACGCCGGTCCCGGGATCGGACAAGACCGCGATCACGGCGTTCCTTGTGACGCCGGACATGCCCGGATTCACGATGCTGGAACCGCGCATGCCGAAGCTGGGAATTCGCGGCACGGCCACGGGGCGCTTCGCGATGAAGGACATGAAGGTGCCGGCGGAGAACATGCTCGGCAAAATGGGCAAGGGCCTGAGAGTTGCGCTCACGGTTTTGGATTTCGGGCGGACGACATTCGGCGCGTGCTGCACCGGCGCGGCGAAGACGTGCCTGCGGATGGCGGTCGAGCACGCGAACACGCGGCGGCAATTCAAGAAGACGCTGGGCGAGTTCGACCTGGTGAAGAAGAAGATCGGGCGGATGGCGGCTGATGTTTACGCGATGGAAGCGATGACCGTGGTGACGGCGGCGTTGATCGATCGCGGGCTCGAAGATTACATGCTGGAGACAGCGATGCTGAAGGTCTTCACGACCGAGCGGCTGTGGGAAGCGGTTAACGACACGTTCCAAATCCACGGCGGCGGCGCGTATTTCAACGACTCGCCACTCGAGCGCATGCTGCGCGACGCGCGCATCAATCAGATCGGCGAAGGCAGTAACGAAGTGCTGACGTCGTTCGTCGCGCTGGTCGGGATGCGCGGACCGGGCATGGAATTCAAAGAGCTGCTCGACACGATGCTGAAGCCGTGGCGGCAGGACCGGATGAAAGCATGGACCGCGGGCATGAACCGCCTCGGAGCGGCGGTGAAAGTGCCGGGCGTCCCGGTCAAGAGCGACAGCCTGCGCAACCGCGCGAGCGAGCTCGGGCGTTTGATCTGGAAGTTCAATCTCGCGGTCAACCGCATGCTCATCGCGCACCGCGAACCGATCATGGACATGCAGCTCATCCAGGAACG
>JBDSNB010000056.1:0-4065 GCA_039915555.1 Chthoniobacterales bacterium
ATGTGGGCGACGGTGGGAGCGTTAATCGTGCTGTCGTCCCAGCCAATCCGGATTTTTGCGGTGACAGGCAGGGGCGCGACCGCGCGCACGACGGCCCCGGCGACCGACGCCAGCGCCGGGCAATCCTTTAAGAGCGCCGAGCCGCCATTCTTGGCCACCACTTTGTTCACCGGGCAGCCGAAATTAAGATCGATGAAATCGGGATGAACCCAATCCACAACCTGCCGCGCCGCCTCCGCCATGTGCTCGGCATTCCCGCCGAAGAGCTGCACGCCGAGCGGGCGCTCGCATTCATCGAAGTCGAGATACTCCCGCGTGCGCTCGTTCTTTCGGAAAACGCCTTCCGCCGAAACAAACTCGGTCACGAGCACATCGGCGCCGCGTTCCTTGCAGAGCTGGCGAAAAATTTTATCCGACACGCCCGCCATGGGCGCGAGGTAGAGCGGGAAGCTCGTCGGGGAAAACCAGGGAAGACTCATCGGCCGGATAACGTCGTGGAGATGCCGGACGCAAACAAGGAGTGACGGCTTCCCAGCCGTCAAGTTTCAGATCCACGACGCCTCGGAAGGCGTCACTCCTTGGCTCAAGCCGCGCCCTTCAGTAAATCGACGACTTCATTCTGGATGTCCTCCAGCTCATCCAGCCGCAGCTGCACATTCGGCACAATGAAGACATCGCCATTCTTCGCGTGCTCATAGATCAACACCGTGCCGACATCTGTCTCTTCCGTCTTCACCTGCTTTAAAATCCGTTTCCGCTCCAGCATTACGGCGAGCACGAAACACGCATTCGGCTGCGCATTCTCCGCCAAGAGTCGGCGCAAAAGTTCCTCCGCGTTCTCTTTCACCAGCGGCTCAGGCGGTGCGGCGGGCGGGGCCTCGTAACGCGTTTTCCAAAACGAAAACGGCCGGATGTTTTCATTCCGCGAGCCCCACGCTTCCTCGCAGAGATCCTCCCGCCGGAAGCCATTCGCTTCGCGGAAAAGCAGGGTGTAAAACTGCTCACCTTCCGCGAACGGACGATGGGTGACCGCGCACGCATCTGCGCGGTGCTTGATGGGCCAGTCGTTTGCGAGTGGATTCATGAGGCGGAAAGGCGACGCGTGGCGAAAGGATTCAAGCTGCGCGCCTCCCGATTGCTCGACCGGAGGTAGAGGAGAAGCAAGCCGAACGCGGCAAAAAGAAGGTTCGGCGTCCACGCTGCGGCCCAGGGCGGAAGGCGATTTCCCTCTCCCAGCGCGAGAAAAAAGTGGGTCAGGAAGTTCATCGCGAAGACGAGGCCGATGGCCGCAGCCACGCTCGACAAAACGCCGCCGCGCGAAAAACCAATCGCGAGCGGCGCGGCCAGCAAAACCACCACCAACGCAGTCCATGGCAGAGCGAATCGATATTGCAATTGCGTCCAGAACGGCGCGAGCAGACGCGGCGGGAAATCGGCGTTATAGCGCAGATAGGCGCGCAACTCCGGCAGGCTGAGATACTCCGCGCGCATGTTGGCGCTGGCGAGACGGAAGGGCGTCTCGCTCCATCCTGGGATCACGAGGCTCTCGAATCTTTCTTCGCTCGTGATGTTGCCGGCGAAGTCGTAGTTCACCGTGCGGCCGCCGCGCATTTCCCATGTTTTGTCGGCCGGATGAAAAACCGCCGTGGTCGCGAAATAGCTCTTCACGATGTTGTCGTTCGCGTCCTGCTGCAGCACCTGCAGGGTGAGTAGTTCATTCTGCGCCGGCTTCAGGACCTGAATGTACCACGTGCGGTTATCAGCACGATTCCGAAAAATCTGCCCAAACAATTCCCGCGCGTCCTGCCGCACCCCCTCGAAGTAGGTTTTCCGGAAGTGCTCGGCGTGCGGCGCCCACGAGTAATTCAGCACCCCGATGAGTGCCGTCGTCAGCCCTCCCATGATCAGGAGCGGCAAGAGCAGGCGCGGGATGCTGACCCCCGCCGTCAGCATGGAAACAATTTCGTTCGTGCGCGACATTCGCCCGAGGCTGAAGAGGAGCGCGAGGAGGAGCGAGACCGGCAGAAGAATCACAAGAATTTGCGGCACCTGCGTGACATAGTAGCTGGCCACCATTCCGAATGAGACCTGACCGTCCAGGAAGGTGGAAATGTTGTCGCTGATGTCGAAAATGAGCCAGATCGAAATGAACGCCGCGATGCAATAGAAGTATGCTTCCAGAAACGTCCGCAGCACATAGCGATCGAGGAGTCTCACGGGGTTTTCGATTCTCGAATTTTGAATTCCGAAGCGCCCTGTCGCGCTTCGAAGTCGCTCAGAGTCACAGACAACCTCGCAAACTGCAAATTTCATGATCGCGCTCAAGGAAACCATCGGGAGCGATTTCGTGGAGCGCGTCCGCTCCGTCTTTTCGGAAAGCGGCCTGCTCGCGAAGGCGAAAAATTTCGAATACCGCGCCGAGCAACAAGCCATGGCCACGGCCGTCGCCCAGGCGCTCGACGAGGAACAACACCTCGTGGTGGAAGCAGGCACCGGTGTCGGCAAATCGATCGCTTATCTGGTGCCCGCGATTCTGCACGCCCTCGAGCAGAAGAAGAAAGCCATCATCTCCACCCAGACGATCAATCTCCAGGAGCAGCTCCTCTACAAAGACATCCCGATCTTGAAAAAGATCCTGCCGGTCGAGTTCGAAGCCGCGCTCATGAAAGGCCGGCAGAACTACCTCTGCCCCCGCCGTCTCGAACGCGCCTTGCAACAGGCGAACGAACTCTTCACCACCAGCGAGCAAACCGAACTCGTCCGCCTCGCCGAATGGGCCGAACGTACGAAGGACGGCTCGCTCAGCGATCTGCCGATCGAGCCCGATCCGAAAGTCTGGACGCAGGTCTGCAGCGAAGCGCATCTCTGCACCACGAAAACGTGCGGACAAACCAACCGCTGTTTCTTCCAGCAAGCCCGCAAGCGCCTCCTCGCCGCCGATGTCATCGTGGTCAATCACACCCTGCTCTTCATGCTCCTCGGCGCGCCGGAAGAGCAAGCGGAACGCGAGAGCGGCTACCTTTTCCCGAACGACTTCATCATCTTCGATGAAGCGCACACCGTCGAAGGCGTCGCCTCGCGCCAGATCGGCCTCACCATTTCGCAATACGGTCTGCGCGCCGCCGTCCAGCGCCTCTATAATTCGCGCACTAAGAAGGGTCTCTTCACCGTCACCCGCGATGGCCCCGGCGTGACTCTCGCTGCGTCCCTCGTCGACGACATCGATAAGTTTTTCCAGACCATCGGCGAACGAGCCGACTTCCGGAAAGGCCGCGAAGTCCGCCTCCGCCAGCCGGATTTCGTCCCCGACACGCTCAGCGCGTCGTTGGCTGCGCTCCAGGTGCGCATTATGGAAGTGGTGAAACGCAACGAAGACGAATTCCTGAAAGCCGAGCTGCAGGAAATGGGGCGGCGCATCCGCGATGCCCGCGTCGGCCTCATGACCTTCCTCGCGCAAAGCGCCGAGCGCCACGTCTATTGGATCGAGCGCACCGGCAAGACCGCGCAGTATTACTCGTTAAACGCGGCCCCGATCGACATCGCGCCTGTCCTGCAACGCATGATCTTTCGCGAAGGCTGCTGCTGCGTGATGACGAGCGCCACGCTCGCCGTCGGCCAACCGAATCTCGCCTACTTCCGCCGCCGCGTCGGCGCCATGGAAGCCGCGCCGCTGCAACTTGGCAGTCCGTTCGATTTCGAAACGCAGATGAAATTGTTCGTCGTCCAAAAGATGCCCGACCCGCGCGGCGACGGATATATGGAAGCGCTCGCGCATTGGGTTGCGCACTTCGTCGAGCAAACCGATGGCCGCGCTTTCGTCCTCTTCACCAGCTACCGCGGCATGCAGCAGCTCGCCACCGAGATGGAGCCGTTTTTCGATCGCAAAGGCATGAACCTGCTCGTACAAGGCCAGGGAGCGCCGCGTGGAAAACTGCTCGAAGAATTCAAAACCACCCCACGCAGTGTCCTCTTCGGCACGGACAGCTTCTGGATGGGCGTCGACGTTCCCGGCGACGCGCTGTCCAACGTCATCATCACGCGCCTGCCCTTTGCCGTTCCCGATCA
>JBDSNB010000238.1:0-3646 GCA_039915555.1 Chthoniobacterales bacterium
GTCTTCCCGGCGAACATCCATGGCGCGATGGAGGGGATGTCGGTGAGCGGACGCGCGGTGCCGGCGTGGTTGCTTTGGGCGCGGCTGCCATTGCAGGGGGTGCTGATCTGGTGGGTTTACACGGCAGGCTGGAAAGCGCGCCGGGATTCGCGATGATGCAGGCATGAGCACGACCCCCCAAAATCCGTGGATTAAGATCTGCCCCGGGATCAGACGGCGCACGATCACGAGTGGCGCGTCGATGTATCAAATGCTGGCCGAGCTGGAGGCCGGCAGCGGGATGGCCGAGCATCAACATCCGCACGAGCAGATCGTGCATGTGGTGAAGGGCCGGATGCGTTTGATCGTGGAAGGCGTGCCGCATGAAATGACGACGGGCCATGCATTCTATCTCGCCAGCCATGTGATGCATGCGGTGGAGACGCTCGAGGATACGACGGTCATCGATACTTTCAGTCCGCCGCGCGAGGAGTATCTGGCGCTGGATGAGGTGGCGCGGCAAAACGCGGCGCGCTAAGCGACCGCTTTTCGTCATGCTCTCTTTCATCGTTCCCGCGCATAACGAGGAGCATGAATTGCCGGGGACTTTACAGACGCTGCGCGCGGCGGCGGAGACGCACGGCGAAACCTTCGAGGTGATCGTGGTGGCCGACGCGTCCACGGATGCGACGGCGGAAATCGCGGAACGTGGCGGCGCGCGGGTCGTGTCTGTGAATTTACGACAGATCGCGGCAGTGCGGAACGCTGGGGCGCGGGTCGCGCGCGGCGAGACTCTTTTCTTTGTCGATGCCGATACGCGGATCACCTTAGGCCACATCGGTGCGGCTTTGGCAGCGTTGGAGAGCGGTTACGCGGGCGGCAGTGCGCGGGTCGCGTTTGATGAGCGGATGCCGCTCTTGGCGCGCATTTTTCTGCGCGTGTTTTCCGTTTTCTATTTTGGAGCGAACCTCGGCGTGGGCGCGTTCCTGTTCATGCGCCGCAGCTCATTTGAGGCGGTGGGCGGCTTCGATGAACAATATTTTGCCGGCGAAGAAGTTTATCTCACGATCGCGCTGAGGCAGCTGGGACGATTCGTTATTCTGCCGGAACCGATCGTGACCTCGGCGCGCAAGATCCGCATGCACGGGTCGGGGTTCGTGCTCGCGCAATCGTTCTTCGTCGTCTTTCGCGGAAGAGAGGGTCTCTTGCAACGCGACAAGCTTGCCCTCTGGTACGACGGCAAACGGGAGCGCGCGAAGACATGACTCCACGAATTGCCGTAGCCGCGCACGCAGCCGAGATCGCGCGCTGTTATCGAGTGATGCGCGAACTGCGAACGCACCTCGCGACGTGCGACGAGTTCGTCGAGCGCGTGCAACGGCAGGAGACAGAAGGATATCGCCTGGCGTTTTTAGAAATGGAAGGCGAGGTCCGCGCGGTGGCCGGCTATCGCATCCACGATCTGCTTTTTTCCGGGCGCACGCTTTATGTGGATGACTTGGTGACGCGCGCGGTCGATCGCTCGGCGGGCTTTGGTGGGCAGCTTTTCGATTGGCTGGTGGCAGAGGCGCGCCGGGAGCGATGCGAAGCGTTTACACTCGATTCGGGTGTGCAACGCTTCGACGCCCACCGTTTCTATCTCACGAAACGAATGAAGATCGCGTCGCATCATTTCACGTTCGACCTCAGCGAGGCGGCCTCCTCTCGTTAGGCCGGGGTCACTCTTCTTCCTGTCGTTTCCAAACGACCGTCGCTTTTCCCTCGGGACTGATCTCCGCCTTGATCTCATAGGATCGGCCAAGGTCGTGAATCGATTCAAATTTCACTCCGTCCAGGTCCGTCGGCGCGAGTTTTTGGTAATAATCGTGCCGCTTCAGGACGAGCAGGTTCGGTTTTTCCCAGCGGACGGGCTCGATATATTCGTGGCCGGGAATGGCGTCCTTCAATTCGGTGTCGCTCTCGCGTCCGGGAATCTCGTCGAGGTTGAGATCGACGCGCCGGAATGTGTCCTCCGCGATTTGGTAAATTGCCGTTTGTTTCTTTTGCAACGGCGGCCGGGGAGTGCTGAACAAGTTGCCTTCCCCTGGAGTCAGATCGCTCGAGAGGTAGGCGAAGCGCTGCGAATCCGGCGACCAAAGGACCGCGCCTTCGCGCTCCGCCCCGGTGCCGATGTCGTCGCTCGTCAGGTCGCAGAGGACGCGGCCCGTCTTCTCTTCGATTAACTCCGCGCGCACGATCTTCGCGCCAGCCAAATCGAACTCCTTGGAAAACACTTTCCGGATCGCAAAGCGTTCGTTAGGCGAAGTCCAGCCGACAATTTCGCGACGAAAAAGAATCTTGGTCGTCGCCGGAAAGTGACGCTGCAAATAGAGAGTGGTCGGACGAAGGGGGCCGTCGCGGACGATGATGTTCCGCACCATTCCCTGAACGGCTAACGATTGCACGGCAAGGAAGCGCGCGAATTTCTCGTCGCCGAGCAGATGATAGACCACCGTCGGAACGCCGGTGATTGATTCCGCGGCCGCGCCGTCGGCCTCTTGCGCGAGCTGGAAGAATCGTTGCAGCGCTGGCGCATCACCCCGCGCCGCCCGCCGGGTTTCGGCCGCATAATCAAACCCAAGCCTCTGCGCAGTTTCATCGATCTCCGAAGGCCCCGCGGGATCTTTTTCCGTCACCGGCAAATCGTTTTCGTCATAGAAAAACCGAATCCGGCTGCCGTGCATCCAACCGGACTTGCCGGAGAACAGCTGCACCTTGCACCACTCGGTCTGGTCGTCCTCCTCCTCTCGCTCGAACGTAAATCGCTCGCCGGTTTTCACCTTGGCGACCACCGGCGCTTCCGCGCTCGGCCGGGCGCGCACGTTCACGTAGCCATCGGGATCGTCGATGACGCCGCGCCACTCCGCCAGCGCGAAGGGAGCGCAGCCGAGGACGCAAACCAGAACAAGGGAAAGCGTTTTCACGGGAGCGATTCTCTTTACTCGCGGTCGATTTGCCGACGAAAATCAACCAACCTGGGCCTCCGCCGAGCAAGCAGTGGAAACTTCAACATCAGGCAGAATGAAACGTCTCGTGCAGCTCGTTGTCTTTTTGGTCGCCCTTCTCCTGCGCCACCCGGCTCTCTCGTTTGAAACTGCTTACTGGGTCTGGCAACGGAACGAGCCTCCCTCGGAAAGCGATCTCGCGGAGCTTTCCGCGCAGGGATCACGGACGCTTTACTGGCACCTCGGGACTCTTGAGAACACGGAGAATGCCTGGCGATGGAAGGCTCGTTTCGCGCTCCCTTCTATCCAAAATTTCGAGGTCGTTCCTGTCTTGCGTTTGGAATCCCGGGAACGCGCTCCGTTTACGCCCGATGCTGTAGGTTCGTTGCTTAAGCATCTGGCCGCGGCGACCCGGAACCGCGGCCGGTTGCAAATCGATTACGATTGCCCCGATCGGCTCTTGCACGAATACGCGGCGGTCCTGCAGCAAATCCGAAAAATCGTGCCGGAGTTGAGCATCACGGCCCTGCCGGGTTGGATCCGCCAACCGGCCCTCACGGAATTGGGCGGCAGCGTGACGGAGATGTTTCCGATGCTCTACGACTTCGCGCCCGATCCGGTCGTGCCCGGCGCGGCGCCTGTGCCGTTGATCTCTCAGGAGAAAACTGGCGCGCTGCTGAAGG
>JBDSNB010000254.1:0-5597 GCA_039915555.1 Chthoniobacterales bacterium
CGTCGACGCATAGTTGGTTCGGACCGAAGCCGAACTGGTGGCCGGGCTGGCTCTTGTTCTCTCCCGCTTT
Source organism: Chthoniobacterales bacterium (assembly GCA_039915555.1). Lineage (GTDB taxonomy): Bacteria > Verrucomicrobiota > Verrucomicrobiia > Chthoniobacterales > UBA10450 > JACCTI01. The sequence goes on from JBDSNB010000254.1 coordinate 71, forward strand.
CTTGATCCTGTGGGCGCCGGGCGGGTTGCGGTTGACCTGCTATTACTATCGCGGGGCGTACTACAAGGCGATGTGGGCCGACCCGCCAGCGTGCGCCGTGGGTGAGCCGCGGAAGACGTATCTCGGTGAGAGGTCGTTCCCGCTCATCATGCAAAACGTGCACCGCTATTTTCTCTACGTCGCAATCGTTTTCATCGTTCTGCTCTCGCTCGATGTCTGGAAAGCGATGTGGTTTGCCGATGGTTTTGGCATCGGCGTGGGAACGATCGTGCTGGCGATCAATGTTGTGTTGTTGAGCGCGTTCACGTTTGGCTGTCACGCGCTACGGCATTTGATCGGCGGGTTTCGGGATCGGCTGTCCGCTTCGCCGACGTATCCGCTTTATCGATGCGTGACCTGTCTAAACAATCGCCATATGCGCTGGGCGTGGCTGAGTTTATTTTGGGTCGGGTTTTCCGATCTCTACGTGCGGCTCTGCGCGATGGGGATCTGGCACGATTTCCGACTGCTCTAGGGAAAAAAATACGCGATGGCCGAATACGAAATCATCCAGCACGACGTGCTAGTCATTGGCTCGGGTGGCGCGGGTTTGCGCGCGGCGATCGAGGCTTCGGCGGCCGGCGTTTCGGTGGGGATGGTTTGCAAATGTTTGCTCGGTAAAGCGCACACCGTGATGGCGGAAGGCGGGGTGGCCGCCGCGCTCGCGAATGTGGATGAGCGCGATAGCTGGCGAGTGCATTTCGCGGACACGATGCGCGGCGGGCAATACGTGAACAATTGGCGGATGGCGGAGCTGCACGCCCAGGAGGCGCCGGATCGCGTGCGGGAGTTGGAGAAGTGGGGCGCGGTTTTTGATCGCACGAAGGACGGGCGCATTTTGCAGAGAAATTTTGGCGGACATAAATATCCGCGGTTGGCGCATGTGGGCGATCGCACGGGGCTGGAGATGATTCGCACGCTGCAGGATCACGGAGTGCATCAGGGGATCGATGTGCACATGGAGATTTGCGTGCTCGCTTTGCTGCGCGACGCGGAGCGCGTGGTGGGCGCGTTCGGTTACGATCGCGAGCGGGGACGGTTCCGGATTTTCCGCGCGCAAGCCGTGGTGCTCGCGACGGGTGGAATCGGGAAGGCGTACAAGATCACGAGCAACAGTTGGGATTGCACGGGCGACGGACATTCGCTCGCCTACCACGCGGGGGCGTCGCTGATCGATATGGAATATGTGCAGTTTCATCCGACCGGGATGGTCTGGCCACCGAGCGTGCGTGGGATGCTCGTGACCGAAGGCGTACGCGGCGAGGGCGGGATTCTGACGAACAAAGAAGGCCGGCGTTTCATGTTCGATTCCATCCCGGACAATTACAAAACGCAGACGGCGGATAACGAGGAGGAAGGCTGGCGTTACACGCAGGGCGACAAGAATGCGCGCCGGCCGCCGGAGTTATTGACGCGCGATCACGTGGCGCGTTGCATTGTGCGCGAGATCAAGGAAGGGCGTGGCAGTCCGCATGGCGGCGTGTTCCTCGACATCGCGTGGATCAAAGAAAAGCTCTCGAACGCGGAAGAGCACATCAAACGCAAGCTGCCGAGCATGTATCACCAGTTCAAAGCGCTCGGCGATATCGACATCACGAAGGAGCCGATGGAGGTGGGGCCGACGACGCACTACGTGATGGGCGGCATCCAGGTGGACGCCGATACGCAGATGTCGGGAGTGCCGGGACTTTTCGCGGCGGGCGAGTGCGCGGCGGGGATCAATGGCGCGAATCGGTTGGGCGGGAATTCGCTTTCCGATTTGCTCGTCTTCGGAAAACGCGCGGGAGAATACGCGGCGGCTTTCGCGAAGGAGAATTCGTTAGGCTCGATCGACGAGGCGCAGGTGGAGGCGGTGCAGCGCGGGGCGCTGAAGCCGTTTGATGACAGTGCAGGAGAGAATCCTTACGCGGTGCAGCGAGATTTGCAGGAGACGATGCAGGCTAATGTGGGGATCGTGCGCAATGAAGGCGAGATGGAGACGGCGTTGCAGGATTTGCAGCAGCTCTGGGAACGCGCGCGGCGGGTGGGCGTGATCGGAACGCGTGATTTCAATCCGGGGTGGCATGCGGCGCTGGATTTGAAGAATCTGCTAACAATTTCGGAAGCGATCGCGCGTTCCGCTTTGGAACGGAAGGAGAGCCGTGGCGCGCAGTTCCGCGATGATTATCCGGAGAAGTCGGAGATTTTTTCGGAATTGAATACGCTCATCTCGAAAGCCGATGATGGCGGCATGGAGGTGCGTCTCGCTCCGCTGCCGGAGATGCCGAATTATCTGCGGGAAATTATTGAGGAGATGAAGTGAATCGGAGAAAGAGGATTTTGACCGCGGATTACGCAGATGGCGCAGATAGGGAATTCTTCATCTGCGTCATCTGCGCAATCTGCGGTTCAAATTCTTCCAGCAACCGCTGACAAGTATGAGCCAAGCCACCTTCAGGATTTGGCGCGGAGACGCGAGCAGTGGCGAGTTTCGCGATTACCCGACCGAAGTTTCGGAGGGCATGGTGGTGCTGGATGCGGTGCATGATATCCAGGCGACGCAGGCGAATGATTTGGCTTGTCGCTGGAATTGCAAAGCCGGGAAGTGCGGCTCGTGTTCCGCGGAGGTGAATGGGATTCCGAAGCTGATGTGCATGACTCGGCTGAGCGCTCTGCCGCTCGATCAACCGATCACGGTGGAGCCGATGAAGGCGTTCCCGATTCTGAAGGATTTGATCACGGATGTGTCGTGGAATTTTCGGGTGAAGAAGCGGATCAAGAAATTCCAGCCGCGCCCACCGGATGCGCCGGATGGGACGTGGCGGATGCAACAGGCGGATATCGATCGCGTGCAGGAATTCCGGAAGTGTATCGAGTGTTTTCTTTGCCAGGATGTTTGTCATGTCTTGCGCGATCACGCGAAACACGAGGAGTTTATCGGGCCGCGTTTTCTGGTTTACGTGGCTGCGCTCGAGATGCATCCGCTCGATACGGAGGATCGAATTCCGGAGTTGAAAGAGGCGCACGGGGTCGGCTACTGCAATATCACGAAGTGCTGCACGAACGTTTGCCCGGAAGACATTCACATTACCGATAACGCGATCATTCCGTTGAAGGAGCGCGTGGTGGATCAGTATTTTGATCCGATCGCGAAATTGCTCCGCCGATTTCGGTCGACCTCGGGGGAAAAAAACGGCAAGTAGGTTCAGTCGGCGTGCTCTGAACAAATCATGTTCGAACTGAAGACACTCTCGGAAGAAGCGATCCCAGCCGCGCTGGAAAAAGCGGAGCGTTATCGTTTTCTCAACGAACCGGCGGAGGCGGAAAGCATCTGCCTGGATGTGTTGACGGTGGAGCCGGATAATCAAAAAGCGCTGGTGACGCTATTGCTCGCGGTGGGCGATCGCATCTCGAAGGGCTACGGGGTGAGCGATACGCAGATGAAGGAGATTCTCGACCGCATCACGGGGGAATATGAGCGCGCCTATTTTGCCGGCATCCTCGCGGAGCGGCGGGCGAAGATGAAGCTGGCGCAAGGCGCGCACGGCGCGGTCTGGGCCTACGATCTTTTTCGCGATGCGATGGAATGTTACGAAAAGGCGGAGGCGCTGCGGCCCGAGAAGAATGACGATGCGCTGCTGCGTTGGAACACGTGTGCTCGCATCATCGCGAAGAACAAGCTGGTGCCGCGCGAGGAAGAGAAGGCGGAGCCGGCGTTCGATTAGCGAGACGTCGTTTCCATTCCCTCGATCGGAATCGTTTCGGGGAGGTCGTCGCGCAGGGGGCGCCGCAGGCAGAACGCCAGGATTCCTGCGATGAAACAAAGGACGGCGGCGGCGTAGAACGGCGTTTCGCCGTAGTGCGTGAGCGGTTTATTCAGGTCGAGCATGAGGAGCGCACCGCCGAGCAACGGACCGAGCAGGCGCGCGGTGCTGCCGGCCGATTGCATGACGCCAAGCGCGCGGCCTTGCCAGCTGCGATCGACCATCTGCGAGGCAAGGCCATTGAGCGGCGGACTGGCGAAGCCGCTTCCGCACGAAAGCCCCAGGCAGGCAATGAGGAGCCAGGTGAGATTTCCGCACAGCGGAAGGAGCGCGAGCGAGGCGGCGGTGAGAAGGACGCCGGTCCGCGCGAGATTGGTTTCCCCGAACATTTTCACGAGTCGCCCGATGAGGCCGCCTTGGACGATTACCGTGACGATGCCGATGAAACCGAAGAGGTAGCCGTTCGCGTGCGCGTCGTAGCCGAAGCGGCGCGCGGTGAAGAGGGCGAAGAGCGTGGTCATGATGGAGAAGCCAGCGATGAGGAAAAAATAAATCGCGACCACGAGGCCGAACATCCACCCGCTCCCGTGGCGGAACACTTCGATCGGGGAAGCGTCTTCGTGCGGTTTGACGCGGTGTTCCTTGGGCAGGCTCTCGGGCAGAATGAAGTAGAGAAGCACGACATTCGCGGCCGCGAGCCCGGCTGCGAAATAGAACGGCGCGCTGTACGAAATGCGGCTCATGATTCCGCCGATCATCGGACCGAAAGTGAAGCCGAGACCGAAGGCGGCGCCGATCATGCCCATCCATTTCGAGCGCGTTTCAGGCGTGGTGACGTCGGCGATGTAGGCCTGCGGGATGGCGATGTTACCGCCGGTGATGCCGGCGATGATGCGGGCGACGAAGAGAAGCGTGAGCGTGTTGGCGAGGCCCATGAGGAAAAAACCGAGCGCAGTGCCGGCGAGGCTCAACATCAGAACCGGCCGCCGTCCGAAGCGATCGGAGAGCCGGCCGAGGATGGGCGTGAAGATGATCTGCATGCCGGAATAAATGCCTGTGAGCCATCCGATCTGGATGGGAGACGCTTGGAAGTTTACCGCGTAAAGGGGCAGCACCGGGATGATGATGCCGAAGCCCACCATGTCGATGAAGACGGTGAAGAAGAGGACGAAAAGCGGCGAACGAAAGCGGGACATGCGAGTGAGTAAAGTGTCGCAGCCGGACCAATCTGCAATCGGGCGCGCAGTGCCGTTAGCTGTGCCGGCGATTAAAGCGCGCGACTTCGCGTTCCGTCTCGCGATCAGTGGCGCGCTTTTTTAGATCAGCGCGTTTGTCGTGGGCGACTTTGCCTTGGGCGACACCGATCTCAGCCTTCAGCTTTCCCTTTTTCCAATAGATGCTGAGGACTACGAGCGTGCGGCCCGCGACCGCGGTTTCGACATAGAGCTTCTCGATCTCTTGCTTGTGGAGGAGGAGACGGCGGACGCGCTTTGCGGGCGGGACTTCGATGCTGGCTTGCGCGTAAGGCTGGATGTCGGCGTTGTGGAGGAAGGCCTGGCCTTTTTCGATGCGCGCGAAGGCATCCCCGATGTTCGCTTTCCCGGCGCGGATCGATTTGACCTCGCTGCCTTTGAGTTCGATCCCAGCCTCGTAGCGCTCGAGAATATGGAAATCGCGCAGCGCTTTCCGGTTAAGAATGGAATCCATCGCCATGATACTGAACTCCGTGGGAAGCGCCGGAGCGG
>JBDSNB010000262.1:0-5580 GCA_039915555.1 Chthoniobacterales bacterium
CGTCGACGCATAGTTGGTTCGGACCGAAGCCGAACTGGTGGCCGGGCTGGCTCTTGTTCTCTCCCGCTTTCTTGATCCTGTGGGCGCCGGGCGGGTTGCGGTTGACCTGCTATTACTATCGCGGGGCCTACTACAAGGCGATGTGGGCCGACCCGCCAGCGTGTGCCGTGGGCGAACCGCGGAAGACGTATCTCGGTGAAAGGTCGTTCCCGCTCATCATGCAAAACGTGCACCGCTATTTTCTCTACTTCGCGATCGTTTTCATCGTTCTGCTCTCGCTCGACGTTTGGAAAGCGATGTGGTTTGCCGATGGTTTTGGCATTGGCGTGGGAACGATGGTGCTGGCGATCAATGTCGTCTTGTTGAGCGCGTTCACGTTTGGCTGTCACGCGCTGCGGCATTTGATCGGCGGGTTTCGGGATCGGCTGTCCGCTTCGCCGACGTATCCGCTTTATCGATGCGTGACCTGTCTAAACAATCGCCATATGCGCTGGGCGTGGCTGAGTTTGTTTTGGGTCGGGTTTTCCGATCTCTACGTGCGGCTCTGCGCGATGGGGATCTGGCACGATTTCCGGCTGCTCTAGGGAAAAAAATACACGATGGCCGAATACGAAATCATCCAGCACGACGTGCTGGTCATTGGCTCGGGCGGCGCGGGTTTGCGCGCCGCGATTGAGGCTTCGGCGGCGGGCGTTTCGGTAGGGATGGTTTGCAAATGTTTGCTCGGTAAAGCGCACACCGTGATGGCGGAAGGCGGGGTGGCCGCGGCGCTCGCGAATGTGGATGAGCGCGATAGTTGGCGAGTGCATTTCGCGGACACGATGCGCGGCGGGCAATACGTGAACAATTGGCGGATGGCGGAGCTGCACGCGAAGGAGGCGCCGGATCGGGTGAGGGAATTGGAGAAGTGGGGCGCGGTTTTTGATCGCACGAAAGACGGTCGCATTTTGCAGAGAAATTTTGGCGGACATAAATATCCGCGGCTTGCGCATGTGGGCGATCGCACGGGGCTGGAGATGATTCGCACGCTGCAGGATCACGGAGTGCATCAGGGAATCGATGTGCACATGGAGATTTGCGTGCTCGCGTTATTGCGCGATGCGGAGCGCGTGGTGGGCGCGTTTGGTTACGATCGCGAGCGCGGACGGTTCCGGATTTTCCGCGCGAAAGCGGTGGTGCTCGCGACGGGTGGAATCGGCAAGGCTTACAAGATCACGAGCAATAGTTGGGACTGCACCGGCGACGGGCATTCGCTCGCGTACCACGCGGGCGCGTCGCTTATTGATATGGAGTATGTGCAATTCCATCCGACCGGGATGGTCTGGCCGCCGAGCGTACGCGGGATGCTCGTGACCGAAGGCGTGCGCGGCGAGGGCGGGATCCTGACGAACAAGGAAGGCCGGCGTTTCATGTTCGATTCCATCCCGGACAACTACAAAACGCAGACGGCGGACAACGAGGAGGAAGGGTGGCGTTACACCCAAGGCGACAAGAATGCGCGGCGGCCGCCGGAGTTGTTGACGCGCGATCACGTGGCGCGTTGCATTGTGCGCGAGATCAAGGAAGGGCGTGGCAGTCCGCACGGCGGCGTGTTTCTCGATATCGCGTGGATCAAAGACAAGCTTTCGAACGCGGAGGAGCACATCAAGCGCAAGCTGCCGAGCATGTATCACCAGTTCAAAGCGCTGGGCGATATCGACATCACAAAGGAGCCGATGGAGGTGGGGCCGACGACGCATTATGTGATGGGCGGAATCCATGTGGACCCCGATACGCAGATGTCGGGTGTGCCGGGGCTGTTTGCGGCGGGCGAGTGCGCGGCAGGGATCAATGGCGCGAATCGGTTGGGCGGGAATTCGCTTTCGGATTTGCTGGTTTTCGGGAAACGCGCGGGTGAGCACGCGGCGGCTTTTGCCAAGGCGAATTCGTTAGGCGCGATCGACGAGGCGCAGGTGGAGGCGGTGCAGCGTGAGGCGTTGCAGCCGTTTGCTGATAGCGCGGGTGAGAATCCCTACTCGGTGCAGCGCGATCTCCAAGAGACGATGCAGGCGAATGTGGGGATCGTGCGGAACGAAGGTGAGATGGAGACGGCATTGCAGGATTTGCAGCAGCTTTGGGAGCGCGCGCGGCGGGTGGGCGTGATCGGGACGCGTGATTTCAATCCGGGCTGGCATGCTGCGCTGGACTTGAAGAATTTGTTGACGGTTTCGGAAGCGATCGCGAGATCGGCTTTGGAGCGGAAGGAAAGCCGTGGGGCGCAGTTCCGCGATGACTATCCGGAGAAATCGGAGAGTCTTTCGAAGGTGAATACGCTTGTCGCGAAAGCGGATGATGGCGGCATGGAAGTGCGCCTCGCTCCCCTGCCGGAGATGCCGGGTTATTTGCGGGAGATTATCGAGGAGATGAAGTGAACGGGAGAATGGGAATTTTAACCGCAGCTGGCGCATTGGGCGCAGATGGGGAGTTAAAAGTCTGCGGCATCTGCATAATCTGCGGTTCGACCAACTGGGTGGCCGCAAAGTGAGCACGGTGACGTTTCGAATCTGGCGGGGGGATGCGAACGGTGGGGCGTTTCGCGATTATCCGACCGAGATTTCAGAGGGCATGGTGGTGCTGGATGCGGTGCACGATATCCAGGCGACGCAGGCGAATGATTTGGCTTGCCGTTGGAATTGCAAGGCCGGGAAGTGCGGCTCTTGCTCGGCGGAAGTGAATGGGATTCCAAAGCTGATGTGCATGACGCGACTAAGCGATTTCCCGCTCGATAAACCGATCACGGTGGAGCCGATGAAGGCGTTTCCGATCCTGAAGGATTTGACCACGGATGTGTCGTGGAATTTCCGGGTGAAGAAGCGGATCAAGAAATTCAAGCCGCGGCCCCCGGATGCGCCAGATGGGACGTGGCGGATGCCACAGGCAGACATCGATCGGGTGCAAGAATTCCGGAAGTGCATCGAGTGCTTTCTTTGCCAGGACGTCTGCCATGTGCTGCGGGATCATCAAAAACACGACGAATTTATCGGTCCCCGTTTCCTGGTTTACGTGGCGGCGCTGGAGATGCATCCGCTCGATATGGAGAATCGCATCCCGGAATTGAAGGAGGCGCATGGTGTCGGCTACTGCAACATCACGAAATGCTGCACGAACGTTTGCCCGGAAGACATCCACATCACCGACAACGCAATCATTCCGCTGAAGGAGCGCGTGGTGGATCAATATTTTGATCCGATCGCGAAATTGCTGCACTGGTGGAGGCGTTAAATGCTCGCGTTTTGAGAAGCGACAGTTTTATGGTGCAGCCGATGTTCGAGCTGAAGACGCTTTCGGAGCAGGCGATTCCGGCCGCGCTGGAAAAGGCGGAACGCTATCGCTTTTTGAATGAACCGGCGGAAGCAGAAAGCATCTGCCTGGATGTGCTGGCGATCGCGCCGGATAACCAGGAGGCGATCGTGACGCTTTTGCTGGCTTTGAGTGATCGGATCGCGAAGGGCTACGGGGTGAGCGATACGCAGGCGCGGGAGTTATTAGGCCGGCTGACGGGCGAATATGAGCGCGCCTATTTTTCCGGAATCCTGGCGGAGCGACGCGCGAAGATGAAGCTGGCGCAAGGCGCGCATGGCGCAATCTGGGCCTACGATTTGTTCCGCGAGGCGATGGACTGCTATGAGAAAGCGGAGACGGCGCGGCCGGCTGGAAATGACGACGCGGTGCTGCGTTGGAACACGTGCGCACGCATCATCGCGAAGAACAAGCTCGTGCCGCGCGAGGAAGAGAAGGCGGAGCCCGCTTTCGATTAACGAGCGGTCGTTTCCATCCCTTCGACCGGAATCGTTTCGGGCACATCGTCGCGCGGCGGGCGTTTCAGGCAAAAGGCCAGAATTCCGCCGATGAAACAAAGGAGGGCGGCAGTGTAGAAGGGCGTTTCGCCGTAGTGCGCGAGCGGCTTTTCTAAGTCGAGCATGAGGAGCGCACCGCCGAGCAACGGACCGAGCAGGCGTGCGGTGCTGCCGGCCGATTGCATGACGCCAAGCGCGCGGCCTTGCCAGCTGCGATCGACCATTTGCGAAGCGAGACCATTGAGTGGCGGACTGGCAAAGCCGCTGCCGCACGAAAGCCCGAGGCACGCGATGAGAAGCCAGGTCAGATTTCCGCATAACGGAAGGAGCGCGAGCGAGGCGGCGGTGAGAAGGACACCAGTGCGCGCGAGATTGGTTTCGCCAAAGATTTTAACGAGTCGCCCGATGAGGCCACCTTGGACGATCACGGTGACGATGCCGATGAAACCGAAAAGGTAGCCGTTCGCATGCGCGTCGTAGCCGAAGCGGCGCGCGGTGAAGAGCGCGAAGAGCGTGGTCATGATGGAGAAGCCGGCGATAAGGAAAAAATAAATCGCGACTACGAGGCCGAACATCCAGCCGCTGCCGTGCCGAAAGACTTCGAGAGCGGAGGCGTCGTCATGCGGTTTGACGCGGTGTTCTCTGGGCAGGCTCTCGGGCAGGATGAAGTAGAGGAGCACCACATTCGCGGCCGCGAGCGTGGCGGCGAAATAGAACGGCGCGCTGTACGAAATGCGGCTCATGATTCCACCGATCATGGGCCCGAAGGTGAAGCCGAGACCGAAAGCGGCGCCGATCATGCCCATCCATTTGGAGCGTGTCTCCGGGGTGGTGACGTCGGCGATGTAGGCCTGCGGGATGGAGATGTTGCCGCCGGTGATGCCGGCGATGATGCGGGCGACGAAGAGGAGCGTGAGCGTGTTGGCGAGGCCCATGAGGAAAAAGCCGAGCGCAGTGCCGGCAAGGCTGAGCATCAAAACCGGCCGTCGCCCGAAGCGATCGGAAAGCCGTCCGAGGATGGGCGTGAAGATAATCTGCATGCCGGAGTAAATGCCGGTGAGCCATCCGATCTGCATGGGGGAGGCGTGGAAATTTACCGCATAGAGGGGCAGGACGGGGATGATGATGCCGAAGCCCACCATGTCGATGAAAACGGTGAGGAAGAGGACGAAAAGCGGGGAACGGAAGCGGGACATGCGAGTGGGTAAAGTGTCGCAGCCAGACCGATCTGCAATCGGACGCGAGGCGCCTTAGCTGTGGCGGCGATTGAAGCGCGCGACTTCGCGGTCGGTCTCGCGATCGGTGGCGCGCTTTTTCAGATCGGCGCGTTTGTCGTGCGCGACTTTGCCTTGGGCGACGCCGATCTCGGCCTTCAGCTTTCCTTTTTTCCAATAGATGCTGAGGACGACGAGCGTGCGGCCCGCGACCGCGGTTTCGACGTAAAGCTTTTCGATCTCTTGTTTGTGCAGGAGAAGACGGCGGACGCGTTTCGCGGGCGGGACCTCGATGCTGGCCTGCGCGTAGGGCTGGATGTCGGCGTTGTGCAGGAAGGCCTGGCCTTTTTCGATACGGGCGAAGGCGTCGCCGATGTTCGCTTTGCCCGCGCGGATGGATTTAACCTCGCTGCCTTTGAGTTCGATCCCAGCCTCGTAGCGCTCGAGAATATGGAAATCGCGCAGCGCTTTCCGGTTAAGAATGGAATCCATCGCCATGATACTGAACTCCGTGGGAAGCGCCGGAGCGG
>JBDSNB010000125.1:0-3992 GCA_039915555.1 Chthoniobacterales bacterium
CCTTGCTCGACCGCGTCCAGAAACGCTCTAATGAGCCGGAAGGCGAGACGATGGACGCGAAGTAAACCAGCGCGCGAGCCTCGGCTTTGCGGAAGCGGAAGCTGCGGATCATCGCGCAAGACCCGGCCGTGCGCCTCGACGGTCGCATCCTTACGACCGAGGTGGAGGTGCCGGCGGAGGAATTGGCGCCCGGCCCAAGGGGACATCGCGTGCACGTGATCGATTACGATCCTTCCAGCAACACGCTCTTCAAGCCACCGGAAGACAAACGCGGGAAGAGAGGCGAGTTGGTGGATCCCTTTTGTAGGGCGACCGATGGCCAATGGCTGAACGATCCGCGTTTCCACGCGCAAAAATGCCTACGCCATCGTGATGCGCATCCTGGCGCGCTTCGAACGCGCGCTCGGCCGACGGGTCAGCTGGAGTTTTCGCGACCATCAATTGAAGGTGGTGCCGCATGTTTTTGCGGATGCGAATGCGTTTTACTCGAAGAACGACCAGGCGCTGATGTTCGGTTATTTCGCGGGCGCGAATCACGAGACAGTCTTCAGTCGTCTCGCGCGTGATGTGGTGGCGCATGAGACGACGCATGCGCTCGTCGATGGCTTGCGGGAGCGTTCGATCTCGGCAGCACGGTAAACCACAGACCACCGGCGAGAACCTGCTGCTACGGGTGGCGGAAGACATCTGGAATTTATTTACGCGGAAAGGCGGCGCGGCGACGCCGGAACGTTTGCGCACCGTGATGTCGACCATGGCGGGGAAGCACGGGAGCGTGGAACGCGATTCGGAAGTGCCGCGGCGAAAGCTGGTGGATGCACTGAAAGCGGAGACGGAATTTTTCAGCACCCAGGATTTAAAGGCCGGGCAGCTCAAAAAGGTCATGACCCTGGCGCTTTGAAATCCAGGGCGAGTGATTGACGGAGGGCGCCTCTCTGGCGTCTTGTGTAACGCCACTATGCCGAAGCCTCACGCCTCGCTCCTCGAGCACTATCCCGCGCTGGCGGAGAAGCAGACCTTCCTGCGGAAAATCTTCGACGATTCCGCTCCGCATTATGAAGCGATTGCGCGGCTCGGGTTCTTTGGCTCCGGGCAATGGTATCGCAAGGATGCGCTCCGCCGCGCGGGACTGCGGCCGGGGATGCGGGTGCTCGATGTGGCGAGCGGCACGGGCCCGACGGCGCGCGCCATTCGCGACGTGGTGGGTGATGAAACGCTCATCACCTGCCTGGAACCGAGTGCGGGCATGATGGCGGAATCGAAGAAGACGCTCGGGTGCGAACATATCCAGGCCACCGCCGAAGCGATGCCGTTGCCGGATGAGTCCTTCGATTTTCTGACGATGGGTTTTGCCCTGCGCCATGTGGATGACTTAGAAGGCGCTTTTCGGGAATACCACCGCGTGCTGCAACCGGGCGGCAAAGCGCTTATCCTCGAACTGACTTTGCCACGGAGTCGGGTGGCTCGATTTTTTCTGAAGCTCTACTTCAAATACACGCTGCCGACGATCGTCCGCATCTTCACGGGAAGCCGGCAGGCGGCGCAGATGATGTGGTACTATTGGGACACGATGGAGATGGTGGTGCCGCCCGAATCCGTGACCGACGCTTTGCGTGCGGCGGGCTTTACCAAGGTGGAACGGCGGGTTTCGATCGGGCTTTTCAGCGAGTACGAAGCGACGCGAGACCCCTAGGAACGGGGCGCATGAAGTTCTTTACTTCCCAACTGACTTTCTTCCTCGGCACGGCACCGACGCGACGCTGCTGATCCGCTTTCTTCTCGCGCTCACCCTCTTGGTGGTCGTCTACAGTTTCCTCTTTCACGTCCTCATGCTCTACGAAGGGCAGGAGCACAGTTGGATGACGGGGCTCTATTGGACGCTCACCGTCATGAGCACGCTCGGGTTTGGCGACATCACTTTCCATAGCGACCTCGGTCGCACGTTCTCCCTCGTGGTCTTGCTCTCCGGGATGGTTTTGCTGCTCATGCTCCTGCCCTTCACCTTCATCGAATTTTTCTATGCGCCATGGATGAAGGCGCAATCGGAAGCGCGCGCGCCGGCGTTTGCCGGAGTCGACCGAAGGCCACGTCATCCTCACGAACTACGATCCGGTCTCGATCGCGCTGATCGAACGGCTCACGCATTACGGTTATCCCTACGCGCTGCTCGTGGGCGAACTCGAAGAGGCGCTGCGGCTTTACGACCTGGGAGTGAAGGTGGTGCTCGGGGAGGTTGATCGCCCAGAAACGTACCGCGATGCGCGCGTGAAAAAGGCGGCCATGATCGCCGCCACCGGCACTGACGTCGTGAACACCAACGTCGCTTTTACCGTGCGCGAACTTTGCCCGCGCGCTCCGATCGTGGTGAGCGCCAACTCGCCGGACGCGGTCGATATTTTGGAACTGGCCGGGAGCGCAAAAGTCATCCAGCTCGCGGACATCATGGGTCAGGCGCTCGCCCGCCGCATTACAGGCGTGGATGCTCGCGCGCACATCATCGGCGAGGTGCGCGGAATTTTAATCGCGGAAGCGACTGCCGCCGGCACGCCGCTCGTGGGAAAAACACTCGCGCAAAGCAAGCTGCGGCAAAGCGCCGGCGTGACTGTGATCGGGCTTTGGCGGCGGGGCGATTTCGAAATGGCGACCGCGGAGACGAAGATCGACGCCGACTCCGTGATGGTGATCGCCGGTTCGGCCGAACAACTCCAGGCCTACGACGAACTCTTTTGTATCTATCACGTGAGCAGCGAACCGGTGGTGGTCGTGGGAGCCGGCCGCGTGGGGCGCGCTACCGCGAGTGCGCTCGTGGAGCGAGAAGTGAATTACCGAATTGTCGAGACCAACCCGGACCGAATTCGGAACGAACACTACATCCTCGGCGATGCCGCGGATCTTGCGACGCTCGAAAAAGCCGGCATCCGCGAAACTCCTGCCGTGGTCATCACCACGCATGACGATGACACGAACGTTTACCTCACGCTCTATTGCCGGAAATTGCGGCCGGACGTACAGATCATCAGTCGCGCCGCCCTGGAACGGAATACGTCCACGTTGTATCGCGCGGGTGCGGACTTTGTCCTCTCCTACGCGTCAATGGGCGCGACCATGATTTTCAATGTGCTCCGCAAGACGGACATTCTGGTGATCGCGGAAGGCCTGCACGTCGCGGAGACGGAGTTCCTCCGGCGTTGGTGGGCAAGACGCTGGCCGAAGCTGCGAGCCCGCGTGATACGCAGTGCAACGTCATTGCACTGCGCAGCGGCGGCGCGTTGATCATGAACCCGACGCCCGATGTGCGTTTGCGCGCGGGGGCGGAACTCCTCTTGATCTGCACCACGGAAGGCGAGGGCAGTTTCGTGAAGCGCTACGGCGGTGGTTCGGGATCGAACGGCATTCTGCGGGTGTGAGGCAGGTCGACATTCGGACGCCGGCCGGCAGCGTGACGGTTTCATTCCCGTCGTTAGGCGTGTTTGCGACGCAGATTGTGAATCGGACTTGTTCGCCCGCCGCGCGCGAGAGGATGCACGCGGGTAGGAAGGGAAAGAGACCCGGTGTCAATTTTTGCGTTGAGATGTCATCGAGAGCGGAAGGAGAGTCCGCCCTATTTCGCCAACGCCGCGTCGCACTTGGTGATCTCGCCCGCGATTGACTTGGCCCACACTGCGGAGGCTGCGTCTAGCGCGCCGCGACGGCGCAAATCCTCCAGCACATTCAGGCATTCCTGAAACATCTCGCGAGCGGACGTCCAACGCTGGTTGATCTCGCCGGCCGTCGCTCCCGGCATGGCTGCGAGCGCGCCGTAAGCATAGCCCAGAGCTTCGTAAGCCTGCCCTCGTTCAAGATGCCCTGTCTTTTCGCCCGTAATCTCCTGGAGAAGGGCTGTCGCCTTCTCACACTCTTCCAGCGCGGGACCGGCTTCGCCCAGCCGCGCCAACATATGGGCCACACCACTGTGACAAGTGGCGACGACACAACGCGACGACGAATCTGCC